>DATABO010000021.1:0-15826 GCA_036259535.1 Thermoleophilaceae bacterium | reverse complement strand
CCCGGGGGCCCCCCCGCCTCAGCGGCGCTCGAGCTAGCGGGTCTCAACCCAGGACAGGACAAGGAAGTAGACCAAGATCGCTACCGCCCCCACGCCGTAATAGGCGCCCGCGCTCCAGTTCCCCAACCCCGCGAGCACTGTCCCTACGACCGCCATCAAAAGCGATAGCAAGAATGCTGGCTTGCATATATACATGGTTCTAGCCTACCTCCTGCAGCAGAAAGCCGCCAATGAAGATCAGCGCGCCCACCGCGCCGCCCAACAGCGCGCCCATCTCGGCCCAGACCGCACGCCTCTCGCCATCCAGCCCTCGGATCAGCGCAACCGATCCGCCCACCAGTGCCCCCAGCACGGACAGGCTCGGCACAAACGTGACGAAGACGAGGCGCTCCGGCAACACCTCCATGGCTATGTCGATCGCCGCTACGGCGGCCATGCCTACGTAAGTCATGACCTATGAAGTCCGCGGCGCCGAAAGCTCACCCCTCAGGCTCGAGATTGACTCTCAGGAGTAACTCGCCGTAGACGTCGCTTTCCGCGGGTGGCGACGGTTTTGCGTTTGCGCGCGCAGCTTGCGAGCACGTAAACGAAAACCGGAGACAGGACCCGCGGCCACCAACGTCGATCCCTAGGACGAAGCACCACCCGCCCAGCTACGCTCGCCAAGCGCCATGCCGCTCGACCTCATCGCCGCCGCCTTCGGCCCCGTCCAGCAGGACTACCTGCTCGAGGCGCGCCAGATGCAGGCGATGTCGTTCATGGTGCACATCCCCCTCGTCTGCTTCGGCGTCGCCTTCCCCGCCTTCGTCGTCTTCGCCGAGTGGCGCCACCTGCGCACCGGCGACCCCGTCTACCGCACCCTCGCCCGCCGCTGGTCGAAGGTCATGCTCGCCCTCTTCGCCGTCGGGGTCGTCACCGGGACGATCCTCAGCTTCGAGCTCGGCCTGCTCTGGCCCGGCTTCACAGCTGCCTTCGGCGACGTCTTCGGACTCGGCTTCACGCTCGAGGCCTTCTCGTTCTTCATCGAGGCGATCTTCATCGCGATCTACGTATACGGCTGGGACCGCCTCTCGCCGCGCGCCCATCTGTTGACCGGCATCCCGGTGATCGTCGCGGGGATCACCGGCTCCTTCTTCGTGATCTCCGTCAACGCCTGGATGAACAGCCCGAGCGGGTTCCGCGTCGAGAATGGCCAGGCGGTCGACATCGAGCCCTGGGGCGCGTTGTTCGGCAACGACTACCTGGCCCACGAGGTGGTGCACATGTACGTCGCCGCCTACATCGTCGCCGGCTTCGTGCTCGCCGCCGTCTACGGATGGCAGTGGCTCAAGGGCAATCGCGAGCGCTACGTCCGCGCCGCCCTGACGATCTCCCTGACCGCCGCCGCGATCGCCGCGCCGGTGCAGCTGATCGTCGGCGACTGGGCGGCTCGCACCGTGGCGCAGGAGCAGCCGGTCAAGCTCGCGTCGTTCGAGAACCTCGAGCAGACGACCAAGGGAGCGTCGTTCAGCATCCCCGGCGGCCCCGAGATCCCCAATCTGCTGTCGCTGCTGGCGTTCCACGACCCCGACGCGACGGTGACCGGGCTCGACTCGGTCCCGCCCGACGATCGCCCGCCGGTCGGCATCGTCCGCGCGTCGTTCCTGACGATGGTCGGCATCGGGACGCTGCTAGCCGCGCTGGCCGCCTGCGTGCTCTACGTGCGCGTGCGCAAGCGGCGCCTGCCGGAGTCGCGCTGGTTCTGGCGCGCGACGATCGCCGCCGGACCGCTCTCGGTGGTCGCGCTGATCGCGGGCTGGGTGACGACCGAGGTCGGCCGTCAGCCATGGGTCGTCTACGGCGTGATGCGCACAGAGGAGGCGGTCACGGGCGCCGGCGGCGTCCCGGTCGGCTACGCGACGCTGGCGCTCGTCTACCTGGCGACGCTTGCGGCAGTCGTGTGGATCCTGCGTCGGCTGGCGGCGCGGCCGCTCGAGGAGGACGTGCCGGCGCATGGCTGAGATCCCGATCCTGCTGATCCTCGCGGGCCTCGCTCTCTACACCGTCCTGGGTGGCGCGGACTTCGGCGCCGGTCTCTGGGAGCTGACGGCCCGCGGCGAGCGCAACACGGCTCTACGCGATCACACCCACCGCGCGATGGCGCCCGTCTGGGAGGCCAACCACGTCTGGCTGATCTTCGCCCTGACGATGTGCTGGACGTGCTACCCGGAGGCCTTCACGTCGATCGCGTCGACCTTGTCGATCCCACTCTTCGTCGCCGCTGTCGGGATCATCATGCGCGGCGCCGCCTACGCGCTGCGAGCCGGAGTCTCGTCACCGCGCGAGGAGGGCACGATCAGCCTGCTGTTCGCGCTCTCGTCGCTGCTGACGCCCTTCGCGCTCGGTGCGGTCGTCGGCGGGATCGCCTCCGGCCGGGTGCCGGTCGGCAATGCCCAGGGCGACGAGATCACGAGCTGGCTCAACGGCACGTCGCTGCTGATCGGGACGCTGGCCGTCGTCACGTCGGCGTACCTGGCCGCCGTCTACCTCGCGGGCGACGCGCGACGGATGGGCTCGGACGAGGTCGCCGACGCCTTTCGCAGGCGCGCCCTGTTGGCCGGGGTGGTCGCGGGCGCGATCGCCGCCGCGGGCCCGTTCGTGCTCAACGCGGACGCCCCGGGCCTCTACGACGGCCTGACCGGCGGGGCGGGGCTGGCCGCGCTGCTGGCGTCGGCTGCCGCGGGCCTGGTGGCGCTCGCGCTGGTCGCGAACCGCCGCTATGAGCCCGCTCGCGTGGCGGCCGCTGCGGCCGTCGTCGCGATCGTCGCCGGCTGGGGAATCGCCCAGCAGCCGGAGATCCTTCCGGGCCTGACGATCGAGCAGGCGGCCGCCGGCGACGCGACGATCGCCGCCGTGCTGATCGGCTTCACGGCCGGCATGCTGATCCTGCTGCCGTCGCTCGCCTACCTGTTCCGGCTCGTGCTGACCGGGCGGTTCGACCCGGCGGTCCCCCTCCCCGAGGGCGCCGACGCTCGCGGCTCCGGGATCGTCGGCGACCTGCCGGACGAGCGTGGCGATGCACCGGTCGGCGCGGCCGCTGGGCTGCGCCCGGTCCTCGGCGCTGGCGCCGTCACAGCCCTGGGGGCCGCGGTCACCTTCTTCTCCGATGCTCCACTGCGCAGCGTCGGCGTTGCGGCGATGCTGTTGGGGGCGGCCGCCTGCTTCGTCGCTGTGGCCAGCTTGGACGACGCGGAGGCCGGGCCTTAGCCGCCCTGCCGCTCCGGCAGGGATTGATGTTCTCGCACGCGGGTAATGGCGTTACAGAACGCCCGGGGCGAGAGAACATCGTCTTACGGGAGACAGACGAAGCAGCCACATAGACCAGGGAGGTCTCCCATGTCCAGTACCACTTGGCGCGCGCTCGTCGTGAGCGCCCTCCTAGCGCTGAGCGGTGGAGCGCTCGTCGCCTGCGGTGATGACGACGGCGGCGGCGATGCAGGCGGGTCGGGCGACGGAGGCGGAGGCAGCGGCTCGATCGCGTTCCTCCTGCCGGAGTCCAAGACCGCGCGCTACGAGTCTCAGGATCGCCCCAACTTCGAGCGGCGGCTCGGAGAGCTCTGCCCCGACTGCGAGCTGATCTACTCGAACGCCGACCAAGACGCCGCCAAGCAGCAACAGCAGGCCGAGGCGGCGATCACCAAGGGGGCAGAGGTGCTGGTGCTCGACCCCGTCGACGCGGCCTCCGCCGGCTCGATCGTCGCGCGGGCCAAGCAGTCCTACATCCCGGTGATCAGCTACGACCGCCTGATCACCGACGCCGACGTCGACTACTACATCTCCTTCGACAACGAGCGCGTCGGGCAGTTGCAGGGCGAGAGCCTCGTAGAGAAGCTCGACCAGGACGGCGACGGCAGCGGGACGATCGTGATGATCAACGGCGCCCCGACCGACAACAACGCCAAGCTGTTCAAGCAGGGCGCGCACAGCGTGATCGACGAGAGCGACCTGAAGGTCGGCCGCGAGTACGACACGCCGGACTGGAGCCCGGATCGTGCGCAGCAGCAGATGGAGCAGGCGATCACGGCGCTTGGACAGGGCGGGTTCGTGGGCGTCTACGCCGCCAACGACGGCACGGCCGGCGGCGCGATCGCCGCGATGAAGTCGGCCGGGATCGATCCGTCGACGCGGCCGACGACCGGCCAGGACGCAGAGCTCGCCGCGATCCAGCGAATCCTGACCGGCGAGCAGTACATGACGGTCTACAAGGCGATCAAGCCCGAGGCCGAGGCTGCCGCGGAGCTCGCGGTGGCGCTCGTGCGCGGCGAGGACCCGCCGGCGGGCCTCGTCGAGGACGAGGTCGACAACGGCCAGAAGCAGGTGCCCTCGGTGCTGCTGACCCCGGTCGCGGTGACCCGGGACAACATCCAGGACACGATCGTCAAGGACAGGTTCTGGACCGTCGACCAGATCTGCACGGCCCGCTACCGGCAAGCGTGCGAGGAGGCCGGCATCCGGTGAGCGATGGGGCGCCTGTGCTGACGCTGGAGAAGGTCAGCAAGAGCTTCGGTCCGGTACAGGCGCTCCAAGACGTCGACTTCGAGGTGCGGCCCCGTGAGGTGGTCGCCCTCGTCGGCGACAACGGTGCCGGCAAGTCGACGCTCGTCAAGGCGATCGCGGGCATCCACTCGATCGACGCCGGCCGGATCCTCTTCGAGGGCCGGCCGGTGAAGGTCTCGAGGCCGACCGACGCCGTGAGCCTCGGCATCGCGACGGTCTACCAGGACCTCGCGCTGTGCGACAACCTCGACGTCGTCGAGAACCTGTTCCTCGGCCGCGAGGAGCGTGGCGGCGGAATCGCGACGGTGACTCGCCAGCTCGACGAGACCTCGATGGAGCGCCAGGCCCATGAGCTGCTCGACAACCTGGCCGTGACGATCACCGACGTGCGCTCGGAGGTCGGCACGATGTCCGGTGGGCAGCGTCAGCAGGTGGCGATCGCACGCTCGCTGCTCGGCGAGCCGAAGGTCGTGCTGCTCGACGAGCCGACCGCGGCGCTCGGCGTGCGCCAGACCGCGCAGGTGCTCGCGCTGATCAAGCGCCTGCGCGATCAGGGGCACGGCGTGGTCGTAATCAGCCACAACCTCGCCGACGTCTTCGAGGTGGCCGACAGGATCGTCGTGCTGCGTCTCGGGCGGCTGGCGGCGGTCTTCGACGCCAAGCAGACGAGCAACGAGGAGGTCGTCGGCGCGATCACCGGCGCCAGCGACCCGAGCACCGGCGAGCTCGGGCCGGCGCTCGACGAGGTGATGGGCGCCGCACGGCGCGACGACGCGGTGCGCGAGGCGCCAGACGGCGAGCGGCGAACGACCGGGGGCGCGCCGTGACCGCCGAGGCGACCGCGACGGGAGCGGCGGCGACCGGCGGGGGCGATCCGGAGGCCAAGCGCGGCAAGGGCTTCCTGCGGCGCTTCGTCGAGGGCGACCTCGGCGAGCTGCGCGTGATCATCGTCCTCGCGGTGATCTGGGCGATCTTCCAGAGCCAGGAGGACCGCTTCCTCAGCGCGACCAACCTGACCAACCTGCTGTTGCAGATCACCGCGATCGGACTCGTCTCGGTCGGTGTCGTGCTGGTCCTGCTGCTCGGCGAGATCGACCTGTCGGTCGGCGCGGTCAGCGGCCTCTGCGCCTCGATCCTCGCCGTGCTGAGCGTGCGTCACGGCTGGTCGCCCTACCTCGCGATCGCGGCGGCGATCGCAGTCGGCGCGGCGATCGGCACCTTTCAGGGGTCGGTCTTCACGCAGTTCGGCGTGCCGTCGTTCGTCGTGACGCTCGCGGGCCTGCTCGGCTGGCAGGGGGCGCAGCTCGACGTGCTGGGCACGACCGGCACGATCAACCTCACCGATCCGGCGATCACCGGCCTGACCAGCACCTTCTACGACGGTCCCGTCGGCTGGACGGTCGCGATCGTCGGCATCGCCTTCTACGCGGCGGTCACGCTGCTCGACTGGCGCCGCAAGTCGCGTGCCGGCCTGCGCGTCCCGGCGCTCGGCGCGGTGCTGCTGCGCCTCGGACTGGCCGCCGCGGCGATCGTCGCGGCCGTGGCGGTGCTCAACGAGGACCGCGGCGTCCCGCTCGCCGCGCTGATCCTGATCGGGTTCGTCTTGCTGTTCCAGTTCGTCACGACGAAGACGACCTTCGGCCGCCACATCTACGCGGTCGGCGGCAATGCCGAGGCCGCCCGGCGCGCCGGCATCAAGGTCAAGCGCATCCGCATCGTCGTCTTCGCGATCGCCTCGTCGATGGCCGCCGTCGGGGGAATCATGGCCGCGTCGCGGCTGCTCGCCGTCAACCAGTCCTCGGGCGCCGGCGACTTCCTGCTGCTGGCGATCGCCGGGCCTGTGATCGCCGGCACCAGCCTCTTCGGCGGTCGCGGCTCGGTCTGGACGGCGCTGCTCGGCGCGCTGGTTATCGGGTCGATCTCCAACGGCATGGATTTGCTCGCGCTCGAGTCGTCGGTGAAGTTCATGGTCACAGGCGCCGTCCTGCTGGTCGCCGTCGTCATCGACGCGCTGGCCCGCCGCCGCCGTCAGGCGACGGGCCGCGTCTAGCCGGAAGGGAGCTAGGCCGCCGGGACCGGTGCGACCTCGCCCCGCCTCGCCGCCTCCGCGTGCTCGCGGCTGTCGCGCGACGAGATCAACACGGCGGCGAGGATCGCGCCGAGAACGCCAAAGCCTGCGCAAACGAGGAAGGCGTCCTGGAAGCCCTCGGTCAGCGCGACGAGCTGGTTGCGCTCGCCCGAGGCCAGCGCGTCGACGGTGGTCGAGTTCGCGACGGTCGCGGCGATGGCTAGCCCGAGCGCGCCGCCTACCTGCTGCGAGGTGTTGATCAGCCCGGAGGCCAGTCCCGCCTCGTCCGCGCGCGTCCCCGTCACCGCGGCGATCGTCACGGGGACGAACGCGAGGCCGAGCCCGACGGCGACGATCATCGACGGGAACAGGACATCGCCGACGTAGCTTCCGTCGGGCGACACCTGGGAGAACCACAGCAGGCCGCCGGAGACCAGCAGCATCCCGGCGATCAGCGTCGGCTTGAAGCCGACGCGTGTCACCAGCTGCGACGCCGCGCCGGCGCTGAGGATGATCAGGATGCTCAACGGGACGTACGCGAGCCCGGCCTTCAGCGGCTCGTAGCCCAGCACCTGCTGGACGTAGAGCGAGATGAAGAAGAACATCGAGAACAGCGCCATGCCGACGAGCAGTCCGACGATGTTCGCGCCCGTGAGCGTGCGCAGCCGAAAGATCGAGAACGGCATCAGCGGGTTGCGGCTGCGCGCCTCGATCGTCACGAAGACGACCAGCAGCGCCAGCGCGCCGGCGAGGATCGCCAGCGTCTCCGCCGACCCCCAACCGACGTCGACGGTGTTGACGAGGCCGTAGACCAGCAGCGCAAGGCCCGCCGTCACCGACACCGCGCCGGGGATGTCGAACGAGGTGGCCGTCGGATGGCGGCTCTCGACCAGCAGGCGCGGAGCGAGCAGCGCCGCTCCGAGCGCGATCGGCACGTTGACCAGCAGCACCCACTCCCAGCCGAGGTACTCGGTCAGCACGCCGCCGAGCAGGACCCCGGCCGCGCCACCGGCTCCGGCGACCGCCCCCCAGACGCCTAGCGCCCGGTTGCGCTCGGCGCCCTCGGCGAACGTCGTGGTGACGATCGACAGCGCGGCGGGCGAGATGATCGCCGCGCCCAGGCCCTGGACCGCCCGTGCGGCGATCAGCTGCGCCTCGCTGGTCGACAGGCCGCCGGCCAGCGACGCGAGCCCGAACAGCAGGAGCCCGACGATGAACATGCGCCGCCGTCCGAGCAGGTCGGCGAGCCGGCCGCCCAGCAGCAGGAATCCGCCGAAGGTCAGGGTGTAGGCGTTGACGACCCACGAGAGGTCGTCCTGCGAGACGTCGAGGTCGGTTCCGATCGAGGGCAGCGCGACGTTGACGATCGAGGCGTCGAGCACCACGATGAACTGGGTAGCGGCGAGCAGAAGCAGTGCCAGGCCCTTGGAGCGGCCGTTCTCGAGCGTGGTCATCGGTCTGTCGGTCTCCTGTTGCGGGGGCGGGCTTCGATGACGGCGAGCTTACTAAAAGTGAGCTAAGTCGTCGGGCGGGCTCGCTCCGCGGCGACCGGATGCCCCATAGGCTCCGCGCTCTATGGGTGAACTGAGCGGCAGAACGGTATTCATGTCCGGCGGCAGTCGGGGGATCGGCCTCGCGATCGCGAAGCGGCTGGCGGCCGAGGGCGCGAACGTCGCCTTCGTCGCCAAGACCGACCAACCGCATCCGAAGCTGCCGGGGACGATCCACACCGCGGCCGACGAGATCGAGGCTGCTGGCGGCAAGGCGCTACCGATCCTCGGCGACGTGCGCGACGAGGCGCAGGTCGCGACCGCCGTCGAGCAGGCCGTCGAGCGCTTCGGCGGGATCGACATCTGCGTCAACAACGCGTCGGCGATCAACCTCGCGCCGATGCGCGACCTGCCGCCCAAGCGCTACGACCTGATGCTCGACATCAACACGCGCGGGACCTTCGTCGTAACGCAGGCCTGCCTCCCCCACCTGCGCTCCTCCGACCACGCCCACGTGCTCACGCTGAGCCCGCCGCTGTCGCTGGACCGGCGCTGGCTGACCGGACACTCCGCCTACACGGTCTCGAAGTTCGGCATGTCGATGATCACGCTCGGCGTGGCCACCGACGAGCCGCAGATAGCCGCCAACTGCCTCTGGCCGCGCACGATCATCGCCACCGCCGCGGTGCAGAACCTGCTCGGCGGCGACGCCGCGATGGCCGCCAGCCGCACGCCGGAGATCGTCGCCGACGCGGCCTGGGAGATCGTGCGCAAGGCGCCCGGGGAGGCGTCAGGCAACACCTACCTCGACGACGAGGTACTCGCCGCCGCCGGGATCACCGACCTCAGCGGCTACTCCGCCGCTGACGGCGATCTGGCGCTCGACCTCTTCGTCACCGACTGGCCCGAGGGCTGATCGCCAGACTTCCCTGCATGGATGACCGACTTGCCGGCCTCGGCCGGCGAGAAGATTTGGACGCCGAGCTGCAGTCGCTGGACATGCCGGGCCTGACGGCGGGCCGCGTGCTCGCCCAGCATCGCGGCCACTGGGTGGTGGCCGAGCCCGGCGGCGGCGAGCCGCAGCTGCTGACGGCGCGCGGACGGATGCGCGAGCAGCCGCCGGTGACCGGCGACTGGGTCGCGGTCGACTCCGACGGCGAGATCGCCGCCGTGCTCGAGCGCCGCGGGACGATCGTCCGGCGAGCGGCCGGCGGGCCGACCGTCGCGCAGGTGCTGGCCGCGAACGTCGACCTGGCGCTGCTGACCGCGCCCCTCCCCGAGCCCAACGGTCGCCAGGTCGAGCGGCTCGCGGCCTTGGCGCAGGCCGACGGCGTCCCGGTGGCGCTCGTGCTGACCAAGGCCGACCTCGACCCCGACGCCGACAGCACCGCCGCTGCGCTCGCCCGTGAGCTGGGGCTGGTCGAGGGAGTGGCGATCAGCGCGAAGACGAGCGACGGCCTCGCGATCTTGCACACGCTGCTGACGCCGGGCGAGACCGCCGTGCTGCTCGGCCCGTCGGGCGCCGGCAAGTCGACGCTGGTCAACGCCCTGCTCGGCGAGGAGCGCCAGGCGACCGCGGCGGTGCGCGCCGGCGACGGCCGCGGCCGCCACACGACCGTCACACGCGAGCTGATCGCCCTGCCGGGGGGCGCCCTGCTGATCGACACGCCCGGCGTCCGCGAGGTCGGCCTCTGGGACGGCGCCGGCGAGACGTACTCCGACATCGACGAGCTCGCCGCCGGCTGCCGCTTCAGCGACTGCCAGCACGAGACCGAGCCGGGCTGCGCGGTCCGCGAGGCGGTCGACCCCGAGCGGATCGAAGCCTGGCGCAAGCTGATTCGCGAGCAGCAGTGGGTCGACGACCGTCGTGCGGCAGCTCGCGAGCGCGAGCAGCGCGGCCGCTCGTACTCGCGGATCCAGCGCGAGGCACGCGAGGTCAAGGGCGACCGCTAGCCGCTACGTCGAAAGCCGGCCTTCGGATGAGGTATTGTGCCTTCTTGTCCGCTATCTCACAGGGAGGTCACAATGACTGCGCCAGGCTCCCCCGTCATCTCGCGGGCGACGGCTCGCTTCCATCGTTCGATTGCGCGCGCTCACGAGGAGTACGCCGACGCTTTGGCCGTCGAGCTCGGATACGCGGATGCCGAGGCTACGCCGGAGCTTCGGGGAGCCCTCCAGCGGCGGATCGTGCGGCTCCCCGACCTAGCCACCACGAGAGGCATGACCTCCCGGCAGGTCGCGGATCGCACAAGCGGTGATGAGCCGAACTGCCACACCGCATTGAAGGGACTCGCGAAGAAGGAGATCGTGGAGACCGTAGAGGGCTCGTCACCCCAGCGGTTCAGGCTCACCGTGAAGCACCGACGCAACCGGGTGCTGCTCCTGAGCCGCCTGCTCAGGAGAGGAGAGTGGACGACCTACGGGGACTTTTCGATCGCCGTCTATGACAGCTCGAAGATGGGGTTGCCGGTGGCCCGCCTCGCAGCCCGGCATCCGGCTTTCGCCAATCCCCATCGCGTTCTGGGCGCCAGTGGCCGCGTCTCGCCGGAGTGGCAAGACGAGACTCGAACCAAGGGGCCGGAGGAGTGCAAGCGCCGGCTCTCGGAGGAGGGCGCGTGGGACGCCGGTCGCGATCGGGCTCGCGACTCCGGGTTCGTCGCATGGGAGACTCTCCGCAAGCGGCTGGATGACGCGGACGAGGACCCCGCCGAGCCCACCACCTGACGGCCCTCACGGGCCGTCGAGCCCGTCGGGAGTGGAGACGGTGGGAATCGAACCCACGTCCGCGGTCGTGCGAATACAGCGTCTACGAGCGTAGCCGGCCCTCTTATCTCGTCCCGAGCTAGCCTGACCGGCCGGGTTGCTCGGGACCAGTCTCTGTGTTGCGTCCCCCCGGCGCCAGAGACGCACGTCGGGGGCAAGCCCGTTTCTGATGCCGAACATCTCCCCCACGGGCCGAGGGGAGGCCGACAGCTCACTGGCTAGATCTAACTAGGCAGCAAGCGCGAACGAGTGATTCTCATCCGCAACTATGGTTTTGCCGGTTGTTTTACGAGGCCTACCGGCGACCTCGACTCGCAACTGCATCCACGGACCGACCACGTCGAAGCCTGTCGTCCCCGTAGAAGCCATCCAAGTCTAGCGGCGCTCACGCGGCTTCCGGGGCCGGAGCGCGCGGGACGACCGCCATCCCGTTCTCGGCTGCCGCCGTCGCCAGCCTTCGGTCCCACGTCGCCACGACGACCCGGGGAGCGTCGAAGGTCAGCGCGGCGGCGAGATGGACGGCGTCGCCGCCCGTCAGCGCATGCCGCTGCGCCAAGCCGCCGGCCAGGCCGGCGACCAGCCGATCGGTCCGCACGAGCTCGATGTCGTCATGGATCCGCTCCAGCCGACAGACGGCTCGCCCCACGCCGGCATCGTCGAGGCGACCGATCCGGCGTGCGGCCGCGAGCGCTGCCCGCGTCTCGGGATAGATCAGCTCGCTCGAGATGACGCGATCTGCCGTGTCCCACACCTGCCCGGCGAGGGTCGAGCCCTTCTCGCCGATCAGTCGCTTGACCAGTGCGGACGTGTCCGCGTAGACGATCATCGCCACTCCTCCACGAGGTCCGACACGCAACCACCGTCCTTGGGCTTGATCGTCGGCATCGACGTGTCGCGCTCCTTGCTGCGGGGCGGTGTGACGAGGCCGCGCGCTCGGAGGGTGGCGAGCGGGTCGCGGTTGGACTTGGGCTGGCGGGTCTTGCTGTCTCTGGTCGTGTTCATGGCATATATGCTAGCTAGGCACCCGGTCGGACAGCGGCCGTCACGTGCTTCACTAGCCGGCATGCCGTCCGACGACCTCCCCGTCCTGCCGTTCCGGACCCAGGCCGACTGGGAGGCATGGCTCGAGGGCAACCACGCCGACTCTCAGGGTGTCTGGCTGAAGATCGCCAAGAAGGCGTCCGGGATCGAGACGGTCACACATCTCGAGGCGCTGGACGTCGCCCTCTGCTTCGGCTGGATCGACGGGCAGCGCAAGGGCCTCGACGAGACCTGGTTCCTCCAGCGCTTCACGCCGCGCCGGGCGCGCAGCCGCTGGTCGCAGGTCAACCGCGACAACGTCGAGCGACTGACCGCCGAGGGCAGGATGCGGCCGGCGGGCATGCGCGAGGTCGAGCGGGCGAAGCAGGACGGCCGCTGGGAGGCCGCCTATCCGAGCGTGCGCACGATCGAGGTCCCGCCCGACCTGCGCCAGGCGCTCGACGCCGAGCCGGCCGCCGCCAAGCTGTTCGCCGAGCTCGACAGCCGCAACCGCTACGCGATCCTCTACCGGCTCCACGACGCCAAGCGTCCCGAGACGCGGGCGCGCCGGATCGAGCGGTTCGTAGCGATGCTCGCGCGCGGCGAGAAGCCCTACCCCTGAGCGGCGATCGCCACCGCGCCGAGGCGGGCGGCGACGTCGAGCACGTCGGCCTTGGGCGTGTCGGGGTTGTCGATCCACCAGAGCGCGAGGCCCGCGAGCCCGCTGCGCAGCAGCTCCGCGGTCGGCTCGACCTGGACCGCCGGCAGGCGGCCCCCCGCCTGGATCGCCACGAACGCCGCCATCAGCTCGCGGGCGCGGGCGCTGACCTCGAGGCGGCGGACCTGGATCTCGGCGTCGCCGGAGCTGTCGCGGAACAGCATCAGCCACGCGTGGCTGTTCTCGCGCACGTAGTCGAGCCAGCGGGCGAGGATCGCACGCACCAGCTCGTCGCCGGACAGACCGGCCAGCTCGTCGCGGGCGAGCGCGAGGAACGCGGGCAGGTCCTCCTCGTGCTTGAGCAGCAGGGCGAGGTAGAGCGCCTTCTTGGACTCAAAGTGGCGGTAGACGATCGGCTTCGTCACGCCTGCCGCCGCGGCGACGTCCTCGAGCCGCGTCGCCGAGTAGCCCCGCTCCCCGAAGAGCTGCGCCGCCGCCCGCAGGACGACCTGCCGCCGCTCGGCCGCCGGGATGCGCTTGCGATCGACCTCGTTGGCGGTCATTCGGCTACCGAAGAGTAACTTCCTCTGCTAAGTTACTCGACGGTAACGACGACCGGCAGAGGAGCTCTCGATGGCGACCAGCGAGCCCGTCCACGACCCCGTCCACCGTGCCCGCCACACGTTCACGCCCGACGGCGAGGACCTGGTCGTGAACAGCTGGTTGGAGCCCGGCGGCCTGCTCCCGCCCCACCTCCATCCGCGCCAGGAGGAGCACTGGTCGGTCGTCGAGGGCGAGGTCGAGGTGCTCGTCGGCCGCTCCAGGCGGATGCTGCGTCCGGCCGACGGCGAGGTCCCGGTGCCCCCGGGCACGAAGCATGGGCTGCGCAACCGCAGCCAGCGGACCGTCCACGCACGCTGCCGTGTCATCCCCGCCGGGGACCTGCAGGCGTTCCTGACCGACAGCGCCGCGGCGGCCCAGGACGGGCTCTTCATGCGTGGCGGCATCCCGCGCGGGCTGCGCGGGGCGCGCTGGGGCGCACGCTTCCTGAAGCGCCACCGGGACGAGACGGTGATGGCCTTTCCACCGCGCTTCCTCCAGAGCGCGCTGATCGCGATCTTCGCCCGCGATTGAGCTGCCGCGTCAGGCTGGCTGCAGACGCGGCTCGGGCCCCGCGCCGGTCCGTCCGTTGCGCAACAGCAACGCGACGAGCGGGAACGCGAAGGTCGAGAGCACCGCGGCGCCCACCAGCGAAGCGGCGGTCGAGCCGCGCATGTGACCCCCGTCGACGGCGATCGTCGTGATCGCGACGACCAGCGGAAGCTCGGTCGCCGAGTAGAAGGCGAGCGCGAGCCGGTCGCGCCGCGCCCGCAGGACGCCGCGATAGAGCAGCAGCGCGGGCGCACCGCGGACGAGCAGGAACAGGCCGAGGAAGAGCGGCAGCTCGTAGAGCGTCTTCGTCGTCGACAGCAGCGCGTCGAGGTCGAACTTGAGCCCGCTGACGATGAAGAAGAACGGGATGAAGAAGCCGTAGCCGATCGCGGTCAGCTTCGACTCGAACAGCTGGAGCTCGCGCCCCCGCAGCGCCATCCGTGTGATCAGGCCGGCGACGAAGCCCCCGAGCAGCAGGTCGAGCCCCAGCTCGTAGGCGAGCGCCACCAGGCCGAAGATCAGCAGCACCGACAACCGCACCGCGACCTGGCTGCTCGCCTCCAGCGTGCGCTCCATCAACGGCCAGCCGAGGAAGGTCGAGCGGACGGCGATCACCGCGACGACGACGGCGATGGCGACGAAGGCGACGAGAATTGCCGCCTCGTGCGCCGGCTGCGCCCCGGCGAGCACGAGCGTCACCAGCAGGATCGGCCCGAACTCGCCGATCGCCCCGGCGGCCAGCAGGAACGTGCCGAAGCGAGTCGGCAGCTCGCCGGCGTCGCGCAGCACCGGGATCAAGGTGCCGATCGCCGTGGTCGCCAACGCGGACCCCGTGTAGAGCAGCGACAGGACGACGCCCGCCAGCGCCAGCAGCCCGCCGACCGTGTAGGCGAGCGCGAGCGACAGCAGCCAGCCCAGCACCGCGAGCCTCAGCGGCCGTCCCGCGATCCGCCGGAAGTCGATCTCGTAGCCGGCGAAGAAGAACAGCATCCCGAGGCCGAGGTTCGCGAAGAAGTCGGTGAAGCTGTCCGGCAGCGCGATCCCGAGCACGTCCGGGCCGACGACGATGCCCAGCAGCAGCTCGATCACCACCACCGGCACCGCGAGCCGCTTCTCCAGCAGCGCGGCGGTCAGGCCCGCGAGCGAGGCGACCGCGACGATGACCAGGAAGGAGGCTGCGTCGACCTCGAGCACGCGCGCAGCCTAAAGCGTGGCGGCTAGCGCTCCCGCTCGGCGAGGGCGCGCTGGATGTCGCGCTGCTGGTCCTTGGCCTTGAGGTCGCGCCGCTTGTCGCCCTGGTCCTTGCCACGTGCCAGCGCGATCTCGACCTTGACGCGCGAGCCTTTGAGGTAGACCCGCGTCGGCACGAGCGTCAGCCCCTTCTGTGCCGTGGCGCCGATCAGCCGCTCGATCTCGGCGGCGTGCAGCAGCAGCTCGCGCGGCCGCTCCGGCTCGTGGTTCTCGCGCGACGCCGGCAGATAGGGCGCCACGTGCATGTTGTGCAGCCAGACGCGCCCGTCCTTGTCGATGTGGGCGTAGGCGTCCTTGACCTGCACGCCGCCCTCGCGGATCGACTTGACCTCGGATCCCTGCAGGATCACGCCGCACTCGAGCTTCTCGAGCAGGTGATAGCGATAGGAGGCCTGACGGTTGCTCGCCAGGTCGCCGGCCGCCGCCTTGCGCTTTCCCTTCTTGGCCATCGCGGGCCCCGACGCTACACGGCCAGGTCGAGGTCCACGCGCCCGCGCTGTGGCTCGACTCGCGCGACCTCGACGCGGACCGGATCGCCGAGTCGGATCGCCCTGCCGGAGTTGGCGTCGACGAGCTGGCTCTCGTGCTCGTCGGGCTCCCACCACCCGTCGACGCGCCGGACCGGCAGCATCCCCTCGAACCCCTCGTCGCCGAAGCGCACGAACCAGCCCTTCGCGATCACCCCGACGACCTCCCCGTCCCAGACCGGCGCCTCGAGGCCCATCGAGTCGCCGTCAGCGGCGCGCTCGCTCAGTCGCCGCTCCAGCAGGAAGGCGAGGCAGACGTCGTCGGCGTCACGCTCGATCTTCATCGCGGCCCGCTCCGCCGTGCTGCAGACCAGGCCGAGCTCGTCGAGCTCGTGCGCGCGCGGGGCGGTGTCGTCTAGAC
>DATABO010000020.1:0-7750 GCA_036259535.1 Thermoleophilaceae bacterium | reverse complement strand
GGCCGGAGCTGGACGAGGTGGGCGCCCGCGGGGCGGGCGAGCGCACTCTCACCGCGGAGCAGGCGGAGGCGCTCGACGAGGTGCAGCGGCTGCTCGGCGGAGCACCGGGGGGCCGGCGGCTCCTCCTGCACGGCGTCACCGGCAGCGGCAAGACCGAGGTCTACCTGCGCGCCGTCGAGCAGGTGCTCGCCCGCGGCCTGACGGCGATCGTCCTGGTGCCCGAGATCGGCCTCACGCCGCAGACCGCCGGACGCTTCGTCGAGCGCTTCGGCGACACCGTCGCCGTGCTGCACTCGCAGCTGACCGCGCGCGAGCGCTACGACGAGTGGTCGCGCCTGCGCAGCGGCGCGGCGCGCGTCGCGGTCGGCCCGCGGTCCGCCGTCTTCGCGCCGTTGCAGGACGTGGGCCTGATCGTCGTGGACGAGGAGCACGACGGTTCCTACAAGCAGGAGGGCGATCCCCGCTACGACGCCCGCACGGTCGCCGAGCGTCGCGCGCGCGAGTGCGGCGCGCTGCTGCTCGCCGGCAGCGCCACCCCTCGGCCCGAGAGCGTGCTCCGCTACGAGCGGGTCCGCCTGCCCGAGCGCGTCGACGGTCGTCCGCTGCCGCCCGTCGAGCTGGTCGGGATGGCAGGGGTCCGCGGCCCGTTGCACCAGCGCACGCACGACGCGCTCGAGGAGGTGCGACGCGCCAGCGGCAAGGCGATCGTCCTGCTCAACCGTCGCGGCTGGTCGAACTTCCTCACGTGCGGCGACTGCGGTCGCGTCTGGGAGTGCCCCAACTGCGACGTGACGCTCGTGCTGCACAAGGCTGCCGGCACGGTCGCCTGTCACCACTGCGGCCACCGCGAGCGGGTGCCCGATCGCTGCCCGGACTGCGCGGCGGTGTCGCTGACCCGCCACGGCGTCGGCACCGAGCAGCTGACCGCCGAGCTGGAGCGGCTGATGGACCCGTTGCCGGTCTTCCGCCTCGACGCGGACACGGCATCGCGCGGCGGCGCGGCGGAGGCGCTCGAGCGGTTCGAGGCGGCCGAGGGTGGAGTGCTCGTCGGGACGCAGATGGTGGCCAAGGGCCACGACTTCCCCGACGTCACGCTCGGGGTGGTCCTGGACGCCGACGCAACGCTGCGCTTCCCGGACTTTCGCGCCGAGGAGCGGACGTTCGCGCTCGTCGCCCAGCTCGCCGGCCGCAGCGGCCGCGGCGGCAGCGAGGCGCGTGTGGTCGTGCAGGCGCTCGACCCCGGTGCGCCCGCGCTGCGCTTCGCGGCGGCGCACGATGCCGACGGGTTCCTCGACGTCGAGCTGACTCGCCGCGAGGCGCTCTCCTACCCGCCCTACGGGTCGCTGATCCGCGTCGTCTGCTCGGCCGTCGACGCGGGTCCGGCGCAGGCCGCCGCCGAGCGGGTGCGCGAGGGCGTCCGGGCGGCGGGGATCCCCGTGCTCGGCCCGGCGTCGCTGTTCCGGCTGAAGGGCCACGAGCGCTTTCAGCTCGTCGTGAAGGCGACCGACCGAACCGCCGCGATCGTCGCGGTTCGCGACGCCGTCGAGGCGGTCGCCGCCGACCGCTCGCTCGGCCCCGTCAAGTACGCGGTCGACGTAGATCCAATCTGACGCGCCCCGGTACGATGGGCTGGTGGCAGGCGAGCGCGAGAACGAGGTCGAGGAGGAGCCGGAGGCTCAGCTCGATCCGGAGACGCTCGCCCGTCGTGCGGCGGCGATGTCGTTCATCCGCCAGTTCGGCGACCCTGTGCTGAAGAGCCGGGCGACCGAGGTCGATCGCTTCGACGAGGCGCTGCGCACCCAGGTGGCGCGGATGGCCGGGCTGATGGACGACGCCCTCGGCGTCGGCTTGGCGGCACCGCAGCTCGGGATCTCCCAGCGGCTGCTGGTCTATCGCGTCGGGCCGGAGGCGCCGGTTGTGGCATTGGTCAACCCCGAGATCGAGTGGAGCAGCGACGACGAGGAGACCGGCGAGGAGGGCTGTCTGTCGATCGTCGGCGTCAACGTCGACGTCGACCGCCCGGTCCACGTCCGCGTGCGCGCCCGCGACGAGCTCGGCGAGCCCCGGACCGTCGAGGCGTCGGGCCTCGAGGCGCGCGTGATCCAGCACGAGATCGACCACCTCGACGGCACGCTGATCCTCGACCGCACGTCCCGCGACCAGCGGCGGCAGGCGATGCGCGAGCTGCGTGCCCGCGAGCGCGAGCGGCGCGAGCGCGCCGCCGAGCAGGCCGCCTGAGCGCTGGCCGTGCGCACCGTCTACGTCGGCACCTCGGAGTTCGCGGCGGTCGTGCTCGACCGCCTCGCCGGCTCGGCGCACCGGCCGCGGCTGGTGGTCAGCCGCCCCGACCGCCGTAGCGGCCGCGGCCGCAAGCTGTCGCCGCCGCCCGTCGTCGAGCGCGCGCGCGAGCTTGGCATCGACGTCTTCCAGCCGGACAGCGTCAACGCGCCCGAGGCGCTCGAGCGGATCGCTGCGGCAGAGCCCGAGGCCGCCTGCGTCTGCGCCTACGGAGCGATCCTCGGCGACGACCTGCTCGCCGCGCACAGCTGGCTCAACGTCCATCCGTCGCTGCTGCCGCGCTGGCGCGGCGCGGCTCCGATCGAGCGGGCGATCGAGGCCGGGGACAGCGAGACCGGGGTCGCGATCATGGAGCCGGTCGCCGAGCTCGACGCGGGCCCGATCCACCTGATGCGCGCCGAGCCGATCCGGCCCGACGACGACTACGGCAGCCTCTCGGCCCGCCTCGCGGCGTTGGGCGGCGACCTGCTCGCCGAGGCGCTCGACGTCGGAGCCCCTCCGCGGCCCCAGGGCGACGACGGCGTCACCTACGCCGAGAAGATCGACCGCGCTGAGCGGCTGCTCGACCCCGTCCTCGACGCCGCGACGCTCGAGCGGCGCGTCCGCGCCCTCACCCCGCACATCGGCGCCTACGTCGAGCCGGCCGGTCACGAGCGACTCGGCGTGCGCCGGGCGGCGATCCCCGACGACCTGGGATCGCCTGCGACCCCGGCTCCCGGCGTCCTCGCGGCTCGCGACGGCCGTCTCCTCTACGGCGCCGCCGACGGCCCGCTCGAGCTGCTCGAGGTCCAGCCCGCGGGCGGCAGGCCGATGGACGCCGCCGCCTGGCTGCGCGGCCACGGGGCCGCGCTCGCAGCGGGCTGAGCCCTCCGGCCGCTGGACCCGCCAGAATCCTGCGATGGCCGGAGAGGAGCGAATCGACCTGGGCCCGCCTTGCCCGTCGTGCGGCGAGCCCTGGCTGCGCGCGACCAACCTGCCCGGCCGCTACCGCTGCGTCTACTGCCTGAGCCGCTTCGAACTGCGCTCGCAGTGCCCCGACTGCGGCTCGCATGCGACGATCGCGCGCATGTCCGATCTCGTGAACGTCAGCTGTCGCAACTGCGGCGGCTCGCTGCTCACGGGCGTCTAGCCCTCACGCGGACAGCTGCTCGAGCGCCTGCTTGATGTCGGCGGCGGTCTGGAAGTCGAGGCCGAGCGCGTGGTCGTGGCGGTGTCGCACGGTGCCCTGCTCGTCGACGATCACCACCGCGCGACGCGTGCCGCGCAGCTTCGACCAGCAGTCATAGGACTTCGCCACCGACTGGTCCGGGTCGGCCAGCAGCGGGACGGTGAGCCCGTGCTTGTCGGCGAAGGCCTGCTTGGAGCCGAGTCCCTTGCCCGATATCCCTACGACGGTCGCTCCGAGCGCTCCGAACGTCTCGGCGTTGTCGCGGTACGAGCAGAACTGACGCGTGCAGACGGGGGTGTCGTCCCCCGGATAGAACAGCAGCACGACCTTCTCGCCACGGTGGGCGGAGAGCGTGAACCGGCCCGCCGTGCCGACGAGCGTGAAGTCCGGGGCCGGGTCGCCGACAGCTGGACGTCTGCTCATCCGCCGCACCCTAGCTGCGGCGAGGCCTACGAGTCGCTCGAACGGCGGTAGAGCATGTAGAGCAGCGTGCAGAGCACGAGCGCCGCGCCGGCATAGCCGACCTCCACCTGGACGACGCGATCGTCGAAGCCCGGCAACAGCAGGAAGCCGACGTAGGCCGCGGCGGCAGCCAGCCAGCAGACGCAGGCCGCGCGCGCACGGGCACGCGCGAGCAGCGCCTGGTTGAGCGTCGCGGCAGCGAGGTATAGACCCATCCCCAGCGAGATCAGCACCAGGCCGAGCCGGTCGTAGGCGAGCTCGCCGCCGAAGACGAGGTCCATCACCCACGGGCCGATCGCCAGCATGACGAGCGCCACAGCGGTCGCGAACAGCGCGATCGCCGTAAGCGTGACGTTGACGCTGCGCCGGAACGGGTCACTCTCGCCACCGGCGCGCAGGCGCGTGAGGTGGGGGAGGATCGAGGTCTGGATCGCCTGGAATAGCTGCAGCGGGGCGCGGGCGATCAGCAGCACGTTGAAGGTGAAGCCGGCGAGCGCCGCGCCGCTCGGGCCGTCGGTCGTCACCTTGACGATCAGCGGGCCGGCGTTGAGGAAGGTCTGCTCGGCGAGCATGATCGCCAGCACCGCGACCGCGAACCCGGCCCCGTGCGACAGGGTGAACTCCGGCTCGCCGCCCGGCTCGCCCGCCGCCGCCTCGTCGAGCCGGCGTGCCTCGGCGGCCTCCTCGTCGGTCAGCCCTGCGGCGATCCGCCGTCCCAGCGCCCACGGGACGACGGCCAGCGACGCGATCGGCGCCGCGGCGATCCCGAGTGCCACCACGGACTGGCCGGAGAAGATCCCGATGGCCACCGCGAGCGCGAACAGGCAGCGCGAGACGGCCTCCATGAAGACGAGGCCGCCATAGAGGCCGAAGCGGTGGGAGCCGGCGAGGAAGCCGCGCGCGAAGTAGCTGACCGCGTAGGCGAGCACGGTCACGATCAGCACCCAGTAGAGCGTCTCCGAGCCGCCGAGCAGGTCGTCCTGCAAGGGGTCGCGCAGCGCCAGCGCCGCGACGGCGAACGCGATCCCGAGCGCCAGTTGGATTATCGCGGCTACGCGCAGGTGACTGCGACCCGTCGTCCCGCGCGCCGCGCGGTCGGCGATCGTGCGCGACAGCAGCTGCTCGACCGGGCGGTAGAGCACCGAGACGGTGACGAAGACAGCGGACCAGAGCAGCGTGATCGCGCCATAGTCGGACTCCGACAGCGAGTGGCTGGCGAGCGCGAAGTAGGCGTAGGTGATCAGCCCGGTGACACCGATCCCGACCGACAGGACCGCCGCGCCTCTTCCGTAGCTGCCGTCGCCCCCGGCGGCGTCGGGCATCTAGAGCCTTACGAGCAGCATCGTCCAGGGGAACGGCGAGCGCGCCTCGACGACCTCGCCGTGGCGCGACAGCAGCTCGACGAAGCCCCGCTTCGACCAGTGGTTGACGTGTCCCGGCGTGTTGCCGAGCGATCCCCAGTAGGCGCCGCGGGCCATGTTCAGCCCGCGCCAGAGCGGCTCGCGCGGCACCGAGACGAGCAGGTGGCGGCTCGCGACGCGCGCCATCTCGGCCACTGTCGCCTCGGGATCGGGCACGTGCTCGAGCACCTCGATCGCGGTCGCCATGTCGAACTCGTCTTCGGCGAAGGACAGCCGCGTGGCCTCCTCGCAGCGGTACTCGAGGTTCGTCCGCCGCCGCTTCTCCCACTCCGAGCGCAGCTTCGCATCGTCGAGGTCGATCCCGACGATCCGCCCGTCGCCGAGCCGCTGCGCCCACTCGTGGGTGAGCACGCCCTCGCCGCAGCCGACGTCGAGCACAGACGTCGGCGCCGCCCGCTCCCAAAGCTCGTCGAGCGTGCGGTGGAAGGCGGTCATCAGCCGCCGCACGACGGGATTGCTCGAGCCGTACTTGTCGAAGGTGTTGCCGGTCGGGACCGCCTCGGCCCCCGTCGATCCCGGTGTCGCGACGCCGGTCACGCCTCGACGGTCTCTCGGTCCGACTTGCCCGTCGCGCGTCCGGCCGCGGCGCCGGTGGTCGCGGGCTGAGCGCTGTGGCCGCCGCCGGGCTCGTAGTGCGACGGCTCGACTCCGAGCGTCAGCTCGACGCGCCGCACGCGCTCGAGCGTCCGCTGCTGGAGCGTGCGACTGGCGGCGAGGATGTCGGCGATCACCCCGAGCGCCACGAACTGGACGGCGATGATCAACAGCGTCGAGCCGAGGATCAGCGATTGCACGTGTCCGTTGCCCTCGCCGTTGAAGAAGAACCAGAGGAAGCGCGCCCAGATCACGGCTGCCGGGACAGCGACCACGCCCGCAGCGATCAGAAAGACCCGCAGCGGCTCGTAGAGCGTGTAGACGCGGAAGATCGCGACCGCGTTGCGGCGCACGTACTGCGACATCGATGGGAACAGCCGCGACTCGCGCGTCTTCTCGTTGGTGCGAATCGGGACGTGGTCGACGGCGACCAGCACCTTGCCGGCCTGGATGATCGTCTCGAGCGTGTAGGTGAACTTGGAGATCACCTGCATCTGCAAGGCCGCCTCGCGGTTGTAGGCGCGAAAGCCGGACGTCGTGTCGGGCACGGTGGTGCCGGACGCGCGCCGCACGACGGCGCTACCGAGCCGCTGCAGCCGCTTCTTCAGCGGCGAGAAGTGCTCGATCGAGTCGGTCTCGCGATCGCCGACGACCATGTCGGCGCGACCGGCGAGGATCGGCTCGACGAGCTTCGGGATGTCGCCGCCGTGGTACTGGTTGTCGGCGTCGGTGTTGACGATCAGGTCCGCGCCCAGCTTCAGGCAGGCATCGAGGCCGGCCTGGAACCCGGCGGCGAGCCCCTTGTTGTTGGTCAGCCGCACGACGTGGTCGACGCCGTGCGCGCGCGCCACCTCGACGGTGGCGTCGGTCGAGCCGTCGTCGATGATCAGCCACTCGACCTCGTCGACGCCCGGCACCGCGCGCGGGAGGTCGGCCAGCGTCGCTGGCAGCTGCTCGGCCTCGTTGAAGCACGGGATCTGGATGATCAGCTTCATCTGGGAGGGGGAGGGTAGAGGCATCGCACGTCGAATTGCAGGGATCGGCGGGCGGGCCTTTGCTAGCCTGCCCCGTTCCCGCCGTACCCCTCTTCGACTGGAGCCGCCGAATGCATCTTCTCGCATACCTGGATCCCGGCAGCGGCAGCATGATCCTGCAGATCCTCGCCGGCGGGGTCGCCGCGGTCGCTGTCACCGCCAAGCTCTACTGGAGCCGCTTGCTCAAGTTCCTCCGGATCCGCAAGGACGACGAGCCGACTCCCGAGCAGCAGGCCGACTCCGCCTGAGCCGCTGTCCACCTCGACTGAGACATCCCCGCGTCCGCAGGACGCGCAGCTAGAGGCGGGCTCGTTCCGCGACCCCGAGAGCCGGATCTTCTACTCCGGCGGCGACGTCTACCGCGCCTTGTCGCGGGAGGGTCTCGACGACTTCGAGGCGCTTCGGCAGACGAAGCTGTTCGAGCGCTTCCAGGCCGACGGGCGGCTGGTCCGCACCGAGCTGTTGTCGAGCACCGCCGACGTCCCCGGCGAGCTGCTCGTCAAGGACTGCGCCGGGGTGCTGCGCCACGAGCGGATCCCGTTCGTCTCGTACCCCTACGAGTGGACCTTCTCGATGCTCAAGGAGGCCGCGCTGCTGCAGCTCGACCTCAACCTCGCCGCGCTCGAGGAGGGGATGATCCTCAAGGACTCGACGCCCTACAACGTCCAGTTCAAGGGCTCCAAGCCGGTCTTCGTCGACGTCGGCTCGTTCGAGCGGCTGCGCGATGGCGAGCCGTGGGTCGGCTACCGCCAGTTCTGCATGATGTACCTCTA
>DATABO010000019.1:0-9431 GCA_036259535.1 Thermoleophilaceae bacterium | reverse complement strand
AACCTCAGCCTGATCGTGCTGCCGTTCCTGGCGGCGTACTTCGCCCGCCGGCGGCGGCTCGACGTGCGCGGATCGGCGCTTACGGCCGCGCCGTTCGTGCTCGGCGCGCTCGTGGTCAACCTCTACCCCTTCAGCCCGGAGTCGGCCACCGAGCCGCTCGTCGCCCTGCACCTGCCCGTCGCCCTCTGGTTCGTCGTCGCCTACCCGTACATGGGCGGCACGATCCGCTCGCACGAGCGGCGGATGGACTTCGTCCGCTTCACCGGCGAGTGGGTCATCTACTACGTGCTGATCGCGCTCGGCGGCGGGGTGCTGGTCGGGCTCACCGCGCTGATCCTCGAGCCGATCGGGCCCGGCCTCCCCGAGCTGGTCGCCGAGTGGGTGCTGCCGTCGGGCGCCGCCGGCGCCGTGATCGTGGCGGCATGGCTCGTCGAGGCGAAGCAGCGCGTGGTGGAGAACATGGCTCCGGTGCTCACGATGGTCTTCACCCCCTTGTTCGCCGTGATGCTGACCCTCGCCGCGGCGACCTACGCCGTGACCGGGGTCGCAGGCGAGTTCGACCGCGAGCTGCTCGGCGTCTTCGACGCTCTCCTGGTCGTCGTGCTGGGGCTCGTCCTCTACGCGATGACCGCACGGGAGCCGTCGCGGCCGCCCGAGCTGATGGACCGCGTCCAACTGCTCGCCGTCGCGAGTGCCCTCGCGCTCGATCTGATGGTGCTCGGCGCGATGGTCGCGCGGATCGGCGACCTCGGGTTCAGCCCGAACCGGGCGGCGGCACTCGGCCTCAACCTGGTGCTGCTGGTGAACCTGGCTCGGGCCGCATGGCTCTCGGCGCGCTTCCTCAGGGGACGCGTCCCCTTCCACCGCCTCGAGCGATGGCAGACCTCCTACCTCCCGATCTTCGCCCTCTGGGCGGCGACCGTGGTCGTCGTCCTCCCCCCGCTCTTCGCCTTCGACTGACCAGAGACAGCCGTGACGACGACTCCCGCACTCTCAGCCCGCACCCTCTCCAAGCGCTACGGCAAGACGACCGCGCTCGACGCCGTCGACCTCGAGGTCGCGGCGGGCGAGCTCGTCGGCCTGCTCGGCCCCAACGGGGCTGGCAAGTCGACGCTGGTCAAGATCGCCTGCGGCCTCGTGCGGCCGACCGACGGGGACGCCTACGTCGCCGGCGCGCCGGCCGGCAGCAGGGCGGCACGCGCTTTCACCGGCTATCTCGCCGAGCTGTTCCGCTTCCCCGCCTGGGCGCGTGCCGAGGAGGTGCTCGCGCTGCACCAGCGCCTGGCCCGCTCCGACGGCGGAGCGGGCGAGCGCGAGGCGCTGCTCGCGCGGGTCGGCCTCGCGGGCGAGCACGGCCGCCGCGTGGAGACGATGAGCAAGGGCATGCAGCAGCGGCTGGGCATCGCCCAGGCGCTGATCGGCGACCCGCGGCTCGTGCTGCTCGACGAGCCGACGAGCGCGCTCGACCCGGGCGGCCGGCGCACGGTGCGCGACCTGCTGGTCGAGCTGCGCGAGCAGGGCGTCGGCGTGCTGCTGAACTCGCACCTGCTGAGCGAGATCGAGCTCGTCTGCGACCGGGTCGTGATCATCGACGGCGGGCGCGTGGTGACCGAGGGGCGGCCGCAGGACCTGACCGCGCCCGGCGGCGTCGAGGTCGAGACCTCCGACGGCGTGCGTCGCCTGCCCGACGCGCGCCGCGAAGACGTCCCGCGGATCGTCCGCGAGCTCGTGGCCGAGGGGTCCGAGGTCTATGGCGTCCGCGTGGTGACCGGCACGCTCGAGGACGCCTATCTCGCCGCCGTAGTGGGGCGCGACGGATGAGCGACGCGCTCGCCATCGCCGGCCATTCGCTGCGCGAGGCGGTCCGCCGCCGGGTGCTGCTCGTCGTCGCGATGCTGACCGCCGTCTTCCTCGGGCTCTACGCGCTGGCAGCCTTCGAGGCCTTCAACTCGCTGGAGCAGGAGGGCGGCGGGGGCATCCCGCTCGACGAGCGCGCGCTGGCGGGCGGGACGCTGCTCGGCCTGGCGATGTTCGTCGCGCTCTTCCTCGGCGTGGTGCTGGCCGTCTTCCTCACGCTCGGCGCGGTCCGCGGCGACGCCGAGCGGGGCCTGCTGCAGCCGCTGGTCGTGCGTCCGGTGGGGCGCACGACGCTGCTCGCCGGACGAATGCTCGCCGCCTCGGCCGTCTGCGCGCTCTATGTCGTGACCGTCTTCCTCGCCGCGGTGCTCATCACGGACGCCGCCGGCGACTTCACACCCTCGTCGTTCGTCGTCCCAGCGGCCGGCCTGGCGCTCGGCGTAGTCACCGTCGTCGCCGTCTCGCTACTCGGCTCGACGGTGCTCGGAACCACCGCCAACGGCATCGCGATCTTCATGGTCTTCGCCACCGGGCTCGCCGCCGGCCTGCTCGGCCAGATCGGCGAGGCGCTCCAAGTCGACGCTCTGGAGACGGCGAGCTCGATCATGTCGTGGATCGTCCCGTTCGAGGCGCTCTACCAGAACGGTCTCCACGCGCTGACCGCAGACATCGGCGGCGCGGCCGGCGTGATCGTCCAGCTCGGGCCCTTCGGCGGCGCCAGCGACGTCGGCGCGACGATCTGGGTCTGGGCGGTGGCGTGGTCGGCGATCGTGCTGACGCTGGCGGCGCTGGCGTTCAAGCGCCGCGACCTCTGAGCGCCGCCCTCGCCCCGGCTACCACGCGACGTCGGCCTGGCCGCCCTCGGCCGCGCTCTCCGGATAGCGCGGCAGCCCGTCGTCCGGGATCGGCTCCCAAGAAGCGGCGTACGCGACGAACTGGCGCACGCTCGGCCGAACACCGGGGTCGTCGTCGAACGCCCCGAGCCGAATGCTCATCAGCTTCGGATCGTCGGGGTGACGGCTGAAGACCGCCGAGCCGCACTCGCCGCAGAACCACTTCTCCCAGCCAGCCTCCGGTCTCCAGGCACGGAGGGCGTCCTCGCCGGACAGCAGGCGAAAGGAGTTGGGCGCGGGCGCGGCGCTCGCCGAGGCGGCGGTTCCGGTGCGGCGTTGGCAGCGCGTGCAGTGGCAGTAGCGGGCTCCCTCGAGCAGGGCGGTCACCTCGAAGCGGACCGCTCCGCAACCGCAGCCGCCGGTCAGCGGAAGCTCGGGATCGGTCACCTCAGCTCGCATGCGGACATCCAACCGGTCGCGCGGGACGGACGGGGCCGGTCGGCCTGCCGAGAACGCTGTGCCGGCTCACAGCTCGCGCTCGTAGAAGTAGTTGAGCGGCCCGTCGGGCCGACCCTCGCGGTTGGAGAAGCCGAGGCTCTCGTAGAGGGAGCGCGCGGCGACATCGTCCTCCGAGGTCCCGAGGTCCATGTAGCTCGCGCCCTCGCGGCGGGCGAGCTCGATCGCGTGCTCCATCAGCGCGCGGCCGAGACCGCGGCCGCGGTGCTCCGGCACCACGTACAGCTCGGCGAGGTAGCACTCGAGCGCCTCGCTCCAGATTGCCGGGCGGAAGCGGAGGACGGCGATGCCGTCGGGCCGGTCGCCCGCAAGCAGCACGGCCGTCTCGCCGCCCGAGATCAACTCGCGCATTCGCACGGCAAGCTTCTCCGGCGTCGGGGTCGGCTCGTCGAACTCGACGTTGAAGTCGTGCAGCAGCCGGCCGACCGCCTCGGCGTCGTCCGGCCCGGCGCGCCGAACCCCCATCAGCCGACCCTCGCGACGACGAGCCGCAGGCCCACGTCGAGCTCGTCCCGCTCGCGCAGCTCGGCGTAGCGCGCGTCCCAGGTCCCGTCCTCGAGGTCGCGCCGGAGACGGTCGAGCGCGGCCGCGACGGTCGCCTCGGGAAGCTGATGGAAGATCGAGATGCCGGCGCGTACCCGCTCGTCCAGATAGGCGTGCGGCCGTCGCCAGTAGGCGTAGTAGAAGCCGTCACGGCAGTCGTGAGGGATCGGGACCGGGCGGACGTCGATCTCGCCCAGCATGCCCTGCAGCTCCTCGGCCCAGTGACCGGCGCGACGGTAGGGCGCGGGGACGCTGTCGAGGAACGCCGGCAGGTAGTCGCGCGACAGCCAGAAGCGCGGCGCGAGGCTCGGGTCCGCGTTGACGATGACGACCCGTTCGCGGGCGACCCGGCACAGCTCCGCCATGCCGGCCTCCCGGTCGCTCCAGTGGTGGTCGGAGATGATCGCCATCGCCGCGTCGAAGCTGTCGTCGTCGAAGGGCAGGTCCTCGGCGGTCGCCTGGACGACGGGCGCCGCATCCGGGGGGCGCTGACGGATCATCTCCGTCGACGGCTCGACGGCGGTGACGTCGCGGCCCAGCTGCTCGTAGGAGCCGGTCCCGGCGCCGACGTTGAGCACCGTCCGCGCTCCGCCGAGCGCCGCGTCGATCGCCGCCGCGATCTTCGGGTCGGGCGCGCGGACCGCGCTGTAGCCGACGCCGATCCGGTCGTAGGCAGCATCCGACACCACGCCATCGTAATTCGCCATGGTTCTGGCCATGGACCGATTCGAGCAGCCAGACGTCCTCGTCCTGGGCGGAGGCGGGATCCTCGGCGAGGCGTGGATGAGCTCGCTGCTCGCGGGCCTCGCCGAGGCCGGCGACTTCGACCCGCACGGCTGCGAGGCGTATCTCGGCACCTCGGCGGGCTCGATCGTCGCCGCCGCGCTGACCGCGGGCGTCGACCCGCGCTCGCGCCTCGACGAGCTGCCGGAGCAGCCCGACGTGCCCGACGAGGCGATCGGCGCCGAGGCGCCGCGGCCGCTAGCCCGCGCGCTCGGCCACGCCGGCAGGGTGGCCGGCCCGCTCGCCGCGCTGACGCTGCCGTACATGGCCTCGGGCGGAGCGCTGCTTCGGCGAGCCGCGCTCGGTCGCGTGACGCCCGGGCGCCGTTCGCTGGCGCAACTCGGCTCCGCGGTCGACGAGTGGGACCTCGACTGGGACGGCCGGCTGCGGATCTCGGCCGTCGACATGGAGAGCGGCCGGCGCGTGATGTTCGGCGAGCAGGGAGCGCCGGAGGCCTCGGTCGCCGACGCCGTCCAGGCCTCGTGCGCGATCCCGGGCTTCTTCAGGCCGATCGAGATCGGCGGGCGCCGCTACGTCGACGGCGGCGTGTGGAGCCCCACCAGCATGGACCGCGCGCCTGCCGGGAGGGGCTCGCGGGTCCTCTGCCTCAACCCCACCGCCTCGCTGACGCCGAGCCGCGAGCAGCCGTATGGGGCGATGGGCCTGCTGTCGCGCTCGCTCGCCTCGATCGAGGCGGCCTACCTCGAGCGCCGCGGCGTTCAGGTCGAGGTCGTCGCTCCCGACGCCGCCTCGACCGCCGCCATGGCCGGGCGGCTGATGGACGGCAGGCTGCGTGGTGCGACGCTCGCCGCCGGCCTGGCGCAGGGGCGAGCGCTCGCGACCTCGAAGGTCCACTGAGCGGAGCCGGCAGCGCGCCTAGGCGGCGTAGCGGTGGTGCAGGATCAGCGGGTTGCCATCCGGGTCGCTGAAGATCGCCTGGTGGCAGACGCCGGAGTCGAGCATCTCGACTTGGAACTCGATCCCCTCGGCCTCGAGCTGCTTGCGCGTGGCCTCGACGTCGTCGACCTGGAAGGCGACCGGCGTGCTGTTCGGGGTCGCCTCGGGCATGCCGAAGGCGGTGGGATCCATCACGGCGAGCGTGAGGTTGCCGGCCTGGAACTCGGTCGCCGGCATGTCGCCCCAGCGCTTCACCTTCGGCAGGCCGAGCGTGCCTCCGTAGAACTCGGCGGCGCGGTCGTGGTCGCGTGTCGGGACGCAGACGAAGTCGACGCCCGTGATCGGTGCGGTCGCGATTGCCATGGTGGCTCCTCCGGTGGTGGTACGAGATTTGTAGAACACTCTGGCGATGCCGTTCACACGCTACGTCGCGCTCGGCGACAGCACAACGGAGGGACTCGACGACCCTGCGCCCGGCGGCGACGGGTTCGTCGGCTTCGCCGACCGCCTCGCCGCGCGGCTCGCGCGTGAGCAGCCCGGCCTGCTCTACGCCAACCTCGCCGTGCGCGGGCGCAAGGCCGGCCAGATCCGCGCCGAGCAGCTCGAGCCGGCGCTGGCGATGGAGCCGGACCTGGCGACCGTCGTCGGCGGCATCAACGACATCCTGCGCCCGCGGGCCGACCTGCGCTACGTGCTCGGCGAGATCGAGGCGGTGATCGCTGCGCTGCGCGACGCCGGCGCGACCGTCGTCGGGATGACCTATCCGGACCCGACCCACGTCATGCCGGCGGCGCGCCCGACGCTGGCGCGGGTGCTCGCCTTCAACGAGGGCCTGCGCCAGATCGCCGCCCGGCACGGCGCGCTGCTCGTCGACGTCGAGCGCGACGGGATCGTCGACGCGCGACTCTGGTCCGACGACCGCCTCCACGCCAGCTCGGCCGGACACGAGCGGCTCGCCCACGCCGCGGCGCAGGTCCTCGGCCTCGAGCCCGACGCGGATCCCTGGGGGCCGTTGCCGCCGGCCCAGCCGCTGCGCCGCGCACAGGCCGCCGCCGGACACGTCGTGTGGGTCGGCCGGCACATGGCGCCCTGGATCCTGCGCCGGGTGCGCGGTCGGTCGTCGGGCGACGGCATGGCCGCCAAGCGCCCGGAGCTCGCGCCGGTGGACGTCGTCGCCAACGGTTGACGGCGGCCAGCCCGTCCTCGGTCTACCGTTACGCCAATGGCCAGCTGGTCGGAGTTCGAAGCCGCTGCGCCCGAGCTGGCGGCGTCGGTGCGCGCGCGGCTCGACGCCCATGTCCACAAGACGCTCGCCACGCTGCGCCGCGACGGCTCGCCGCGGATCTCCGGCTCCGAGACGAACTTCGCCGACGGCGAGCTGTGGATCGGCTCGATGTGGCAGGCGCGCAAGGCGCTCGACCTTCAGCGCGACCCCCGCTTCGCGCTGCACAGCGGCTCCGACGACCCGCCCGACTGGACCGGCGACGCCAAGCTCTCCGGGATCGCCCAGGAGGTGACCGACCCCGACCGCGTGCGGGAGATCAACGGCGGCGACGGCGAGGCGCGCCCCTCACACCTCTTCCGGCTCGACCTGCGCGAGGTCTCCACCGTCGGCCTCAACGACGCCCGCAACGCGCTCGTGATCGAGGTCTGGACGCCGGACGGCGGCGTCCGGCGGATCGAGCGGGCCTGAGCGTCGGGGGCTGCTAGTCGCCGTACTCGTCGTGGCGGCGCCACCAGTCGTACCGCGGCGTCTGCGGGTAGCCCTCCGGCGAGTCCTCCCAATCCTCCTGCCGCCCCAGCGGCGTGAGGTCGAGAAAGGTCCAGCCGCTGCCGAGCGCCTCGACGCCGCGGCCGGAGGTGAAGTAGGTGCGGAAGACCTCGTCGCCGTCGCGCAGGAAGACGTTGAGGCCAAAGCCCCTGGACACGTCGAAGTCTGCGTTGAAGCTGTTGCCGGCGAGCGAGTACCAGGGGATCTCCCAGCCCATCCGGCGGCGGTAGGCCTCGAGCCGGTCGATCGGGCCCTCCGACACCAGCACGAACGAGGTGTCGCGCGCGTGCAGATGAGCAAGGTGGCCGACGTTGTCGGCGAACATCGTGCAGCCGCTGCAACCCGCGTCCGGCCATCCCTCGACCGTCGGGCCGAACATGAAGTGGTAGACGATCAGCTGGCGGCGTCCCTCGAAGAGGTCGAGCAGGCCGGCCTCGCCGGCGGGCCCCTCGAAGCGGTAGTCGCGCTCGACGCGGACCCGCGGCAGTCGGCGCCGCTGCGCGGCCAGCGCGTCCCGCGCGCGCATCTGCTCCTTCTCCTCGACCAGCAGCTCCTCCCGGGCGGCCTTCCACTCGGCCTCCGACACGACTTGCGGCAGCTTCATCGGGCGCTCCTCTCGACTCTCGTCAGGTGCATGCCCATACTGACCGCCCGGGGAGGGCCCGACAATCCGGCTAGCCCCCGACCGGCGCCTCGTTCAGCTGAATCAGCCGGAGGTGGTTGCCCGAGGCGTCGCGGAACGAGGAGTCGATGCCGTAGGGCTGCTCGTTGGGCAGGTCGACGAACTCGACGCCGCGGCCGCTCAGCTCCTCGTAGGAGGCCTGGCAGTCGTCGGTGGTCAGGAACACGGTGCCGGCGACGCCCTTGGCGACCAGCTCCTCGATCTGGCGCTTGGTCTCGGGCTCGAAGACCGGCGGGCCCGGGACGCCCATCAGGACGATCGAGACGTCGGGCTGGCCGGCGGGGCCGACGGTGAGCCAGCGGAAGTCGCCCATCTCGGGCAGCGTCACGTCGGCGCGGACCTCCATGCCGACCTTCTCGGTGTAGAACGCGAGCGCCTCGTCCTGGTCGTGGACCCACAGCTGGGCGTTGGCGATCCTGATCATCTCGTGCTCCTCGGTCGCGATTCGATGTCGCGACGCAAGCTAGTCGGAGCTCGGCGAGCTGTCTTCTCGCAACGTGCGGCGTTGCGGACGGCCGCGCAGGCGCACCACGCACGCAGGGACGAGCGCCCGCTGCGCTGCCGGCGGGAAGGCGGCGCGGTAGGCGGTCGGCGACACGCCGTAGGTGCGCGTGAAGCTCGTCGTGAACGAGCCGATCGACTGCAGGCCTACCGAGAGGCAGACGTCGGCGACCGAGCGGTCGGTGTTGCGCAGCAGGTCGGCCGCGTGCTCGAGCCGACGGGTCAGCAGATAGGCGTGCGGCGACTCGCCGAACGCGCGCCGGAACTCACGACTGAAGTGGGCGCGAGAGAGGCCCGCGGCGCGCGCGAGGTCGTCGACGTCGAGCGCCTCGAAGTAGCGCGCGTCGGCGAGGTCCTTGGCGCGCAGCAGGTGACGAGCGGTCGGCACGAACGCCATCGCCACAGGCTACGCCGCGCCCGCGTCCGGTTGGAGGACGGGCTTGTGGGTAACCGCGCTGCATGACACCAGCCGCAGGACAGATCGACACGCAGTTGCTCGGGACCTACATGAACGACCAGCTCGCGATGGGGGTGGTCTGGCGCGAGGTGGCGCGACGCTCGGCCAAGAGCAACGCGGGGACCGAGCTCGGGGCGGCGGTGGGGCAGGTCGCAGCACAGATCGCCGAGGACGTCGAGACGTTCGAGCGGCTGATGGACCGGCTGGGAATCGGGCGCAGTCGCGTGAAGGGGACGTTGGCGATCGCCGGCGAGCGAGTAGGAAGGCTCAAGCTCAACGGGCGGCTGTTCAGCTACTCGCCGCTCAGCCGCTTCGTCGAGCTCGACTTCCTCGCGGCGGGAATCGAGGGCAAGCGGATCCTCTGGGCGAACCTGCGCGACTTCGCGGGGCTTGCGGAGCGGTTCCCGGATGTCGACTTCGACCAGCTGATCGAGCGGGCCGAGCGTCAACGGGCGGAGCTCGAGCCGTTCCGCGCCGAGGCGGGCCGCGAGGCGTTCCTGTCGCAGTAGCCCTCGATCCGGCTTCTCGCCGGGCGATCCGTTGCGTTGGCAGGAGCCGCCGCTCGAGCGGGCGAATCGCACCAGATGACCC
>DATABO010000018.1:0-7598 GCA_036259535.1 Thermoleophilaceae bacterium | reverse complement strand
GTTGGCGATCACGAAGACCGCGACCGCCATCGCGATCAGCGCGACGACGCTCGAGCGCTCCAGGCGGTCCGGCGCAGGGGCCATTCGCGCGCGGACCCTAGTCGACTTCGGAAGCGCGGATCGATCCGCGCGGCGGGTCCTAGCGGCCGCGACCGCGTCCGCGCGGCGATGCCGAGGCGACCGACCCGCTCTTGGGCGAGCCGCCGTGGCTCCCACCGCCGCCGTTGCTCCTGCCGCGCCGTCCGCGGCCCTTCGAGCCGCGGGCCGGCGGACGGTTGCCCGAGGCGCGCTGCGGGGTCACGTCGCGGGCGCCGCCGGTGACGTGGGCCGGGCGGCCCGAGTCGAACTCGGAGGACAGGCCGAGGTCGCTGGCGATCCGCCGCATCTCGTGCGCCTGGTCGGCGAGCACGAAGCTGACGCCCGCACCCGTGCGTCCGGCGCGGCCCGTGCGCCCGACGCGGTGGACGTAGGTGTCACGGTCCTCCGGCGCATCGAAGTTGATGACGTGGGTCACGTCCGGGACGTCGATCCCGCGCGCCGCGACGTCGGTCGCGACGAGGACGTGGACATGTCCCGACTCGAAGCGCGAGAGCGCCTTCTCGCGCTGCGACTGGGTCTTGTTCCCGTGCATCGCCACGGCGCGGACGCCGTGCTGGTCGAGCCGCTTGACGAGCCGGTCGGCGCCGCGCTTGGTGCGCACGAAGACGAGCGTGCGCTCGCAGGACTCGTGCGCGAGCTCCTTGACCAGCGCGCCGAGCTTGGCGTCGTGGACGAGGTGGACGAAGCGGTGCCGGACGTCGGCCTTGCGCTCCTCGGTCCGCGCGTGCACATGGCGGCGCGCGTCACGGGTGTAGGCCTTCGCGACGCGGCCTGCCTCGCCCTCGAGCGTCGCCGAGAAGAACAGCGTCTGGCGCTCGCGCGGGACCTTGGCGACGATCCGGTCGACGGCGGGCTTGAAGCCCATGTCGAGCATCCGGTCGGCCTCGTCGATGACGAGCATCTCGATCCGGTCGAGGCGCAGGTCGCCGCGCTGGAGGAGGTCCTCCAGACGGCCCGGCGTCGCGACCACGATGTGCGCCTTGGCCGCCTTGCGCGCCTGAGCCTGGATGCCGACGCCGCCGTAGACGGGCGCGACGGACAGCGCGCAGGCGTGGGCCACGTCGCGCAGCTCGTCGACGATCTGGCACGCGAGCTCGCGCGTCGGCGCGAGGATCAGGCCGGCGGGGCGCCGCGCCTCGGCAGAGATGCGGTCGATCAGCGGGATGCCGAAGGCGAGCGTCTTGCCCGAGCCGGTCGGCGACTGCGCGAGCACGTCATGGCCGGCGAGCACGTCTGCGATGACGAGCTGCTGGACGGCGAACGGCTCGTCGATGCCACGCGCGGCGAGTGCTGCCACAGCGGGCTTGGAAACGCCGAGATCGGCGAAGGACTGCGAAGACATCTGTTGCTTGCTCCTTGTGATGCGTCAGGGAGATCCAACGACCCTGGACGCGCGGGAGCGCAACGAAGGACGGGCTCTCTCGGGCGTCACGGTGACACCCGACAGTGCGACGGTAGCAGGCAGCGGGGATCCGCCCGCCGCCCGCAAGTCCGCTGTCGTCGCTCGCTCAGGCGCGGTTGCCGCGCCCGGCGGCGTCTCCACGACCGGCCGTACCCTCGGCGATCGCGAGCAGCAGGACCGAGGCGATCACCGCCGCGACGAAGCCGATGAAGTTCAGCTCCCAGATGTCGCCGCTGTCGAGCGCGTTGGCGATCGTGCCGCCGATCAACGAGCCGACCACGCCGAGCACCAACGTCCAGAGCAGGCCGATGCGCTGGCGGCCGGGGAGCAGCAGGCGTGCGAGGAGGCCGATGATGAGTCCGGCTACGAGGAATCCGATCATGCGGGTCAATTACCCGCTGGAGGCGTTCGTAACCCGAACGAACGTCCGTCAGAGCAGATCTTCGGCGGACGGCAGCTCGCCGGCCGGCTCGTCGTCGGGCGCCTCCACCGCCCGCAGGCGACGGGCCGATATCTCCACCGGTGGCGGGCTGGCGAGCTCCGCCCCGTCGGGCGCCGCTCCGAGCTGGTCGAAGCGGCGCGCGGAGACCAGCACGCGCGTGTCGAGCGTGGCGACCGTGTCGTTGTAGGCCTTGACCGACGAGTCGAGCCGGCGGCCGAGGGTCACGAAGCGCTCGCTCAGCTTGCCGAGGCGCTGGTAGAGCTCGCGGCCGATCGTCTGCACCTCGCGCGCGGACTCGGCCATCCGCTCCTGGCGCCAGCCATACGCGACGGCCTTGAGCAGCGCGATCAGCGTCGTCGGCGTCGCGATCAGCACCGACTCCTCGACCGAGCGCTCGATCAGGTCCGGCATCCGCTCGAGCGCCGCCGAGTAGAAGACCTCGCCCGGCAGGAACATCACCACGAACTCCGGCGACGAGTCGAACTGCGCGGCATACGACTTGGCCGACAGCTTCTGGATGTGCTCGCGCACGTGGCGTGCGTAGTTGTCGAGGTGCGCCTCGCGCTCGGTCTCGTCCTTCGCCTCGATCGCGTCGAGGTAGGCGGAGAGCGGCGTCTTGGCGTCGACGACGACGTCCTTGCCGCCGGGCAGCTTGACCACGACGTCGGGCCGCAGCGCGCCGCTGTCGCCCGCCACCGTCTGCTGCTCGAAGAAGTCGCAGTAGGCGAGCATGCCCGCCATCTCGCAGACGCGCTTGAGCTGGACCTCGCCCCAGCGGCCGCGGACGTGCGGCGCGCGCAGCGCCGTCACCAGGTTCGAGGTCTCGGAGTGCAGCCGCTGCTGGGTCTCGGCGACCTCGCGCAGCTGGCGGTTGAGACCGCCGTAGGCCTGGGCGCGGTCCTTCTCGATCTCGCGGATCACGCGACCGAACTGCTCGAGCTTGTCCTCGACGGGCTTCACGAGCTGGGCGACGTCGCGCTTGCGGCTCTCGAGCTCCGCGGTGCCGGCGGTCTGCTGGGTCTTGAGCTGCTGCTCGGCGAGCTGGAGGAAGCGCGCGCTGTTCTGCTCCAGCGCCGCCGTCGAGAGCGCGGTGAACTGGTTCGCGAGCTCGTCGCGGGCGTCGGTGACCGACCGCACCTTGTCCTCGGCGATCTGCCGCTCGTGCTCGATCCGGCCCCGCATCAGCGCGTACGCGACGCCGGCGCCGAGCGCCAGTCCGATCAACAGCCACAACCCGCCCATCTAGCTTCCCTTCGTCTTCATCGGGTCCCCAGCGTGCCGCAGGGTCAGGACGGAAGGCAGGATTCGTTGCGCCGGTTGGCGGGCACGTCCGCTCCATGGCCACTTCCGTGGACACCCGCGTCCGGCTCGGACGCAGCGAGCTGCAGGTGTCGCCGATCGCGTTCGGGACCTGGCAGCTCGGCGGCGAGTGGGGCAGCTTCGACGAGCAACGGGCGGTCGAGGCGATCCGCCACGCGCGCGGTCTCGGCATCAACTTCTTCGACACCGCGCAGGCTTACGGGTTCGGCGCCTCGGAGCGACTGCTGGGCGAGGCGCTCGAGGACGAGCTGCGCAACCACCGCGACGAGGTCGTGATCGCCACCAAGGGCGGGCTGCGGCCGGTCGAGGGCGGCATCGCGCGCGACTCGAGCCCGGGGTTCCTGAGGCAGGGCGTCGAGGCGAGCCTCGAGGCGCTCGGCATCGAGACGATCGACCTCTACCAGGTCCACTGGCCCGACCCCGACACGCCGCTCGCCGAGAGCGGGCGCGCGCTGGCGGAGCTCGTCGAGGAGGGCAAGATCCGTCATGTCGGCGTGTCGAACTACTCCGCCGAGCAGATGGCGGAGCTGACCGAGACGGTGCCGGTCGAGACGCTGCAGCCGCCGTACCACCTGTTCGCGCGCGAGGTCGAGGACGCGGTCCTGCCGTGGTGCTACGAGCGGGACGTCGGCGTGCTGGTCTACAGCCCGCTCGCGCACGGGCTGCTCACGGGCGCCATCACCGAGGACACGGAGTTCGCCGACGACGACTGGCGCGGCGCCAGCCCGATGTTCCGGGCACCCGCGCTCCTGCAGAACCTCCGCGTGGTCGATCAGCTGCGCGACGTGGCCGGCGAAGTCGGCTGCACGGTCAGTCAGCTCGCGATCGCCTGGACGCTCGCCAACCCGGCCGTGCAGGTGGCGATCGTCGGATCGCGGCGTCCGGAGCACATCGCGGAGAGCGTCGGCGCGCTCGAGGTGGAGCTCGGCGAGCGCGAGCTGCAGTGGATCGCCGGGATCATGGAGGGCGCGGTCACCTCCCCCGGGCCGTCGCCTGAGCCGATCAGCGAGCAGTAGCTCCGGCGGGGCCTACTTCAGGCGCTCGTCGAGCGGAGAGGGATCGTCGTCGGGGTCAGGGTCGGGCAGGCCCTGCCCCGAGATCTGCCGCCAGCGCTCTTGCAGCGGTCCGGCTTTCCGGTTGTAGACGACGCGCGGGATTGGAGGTGCCGTCGCGGTCGCGGCCGCCGCGTCGGTGAGGAAGGGAAGGGCGTCGCGGAGTTCCGTGGCGGTCCTGAGCCCTCCACGCACCCGCGCCAGGGTCTCCGCCGCCGAACGCCAGCCGCGCAGGCGGAACATGATGTCCCAGAGCGGCAGGACCGAGGTCAGGGCCAGCACGAAGACCGAGGTCGACGGCTTCTCTTTCAGGATCATGCTCCCCAGGAGCGGTATCAGGGGAACGATGATCACGGCCACCGCGAAGTACCAGCCGCGGGTATATGCTGTCTTGTAGAGGTCCTCGGTGAAGAAGGCCGTCTCTCGGAGATTGGCGATCAGGCGCTTCGCGCCAGCGGGCTGTCCGCTGGAGTAATAGTTCGTCAGCGCGCCCGCGCGGGCCCGCGCGCCGTCGGCGAAGAGCCCCTCCATGACCATCGCCTCCTCCTTCTCCGACTCCGACGGTCCCATGCTCTCCATGATCAGCTCGCGCCAGTCGGCTTCGACGGCGATCGAATGGAGACGTATGGCGCGTAGACGCGTGATCGCGGCGAGGACTTGGCAGGCGACGGCTGCGAGGAGGAGGTTCTCCTGCAGGTTGAGCTCCTTCGCGAGGTCGTTCTCGTCCTGGAAGAGCGTGGAGCCGAAAGCGAGCGCCGCGAGGAGCGCGGCGCCGATGTACAGATAGGTCACACCGAGGTACCAGAACTTCGCCTCGGCGAACTGGGCATTGGTGAGCCCGCGCAGGCGGACCGTGACGTCCGCTGGCGGCCAGGCGCCCTCGGCGTGTTGAGAGGTTCGCCAGAGGCGCTTCCTCCGCTCGAGGGAAAGATCGCGCGGCCACCAGCGCGGATCTCCAGCGAGCTGAAGCGCACGATTGAAGACCCCGGAAGCGGAGCCACGCACTTTCGATGCCACCCATCGCCCTTTCGGCACTTCGAGACGCTCAGCGTAAGCGTATGTTCCTCACAGGATAGCGGCGCGCATTCCCCTCAGAGCAAGTGCCGTGGACTCCGCTAGGCTGCGGCCGATGGTCGCGCACGGAGCGCCGAGAGCCCATCGCATCGACGGCGCTGATGCGACCGCGTCGGTCTCTCCGCAGGCCGTCAACATCCCGGCGAACACGCGTCAGCGGCCCGGCCGCCAGGGTCAGTCGACGCCTTTGTCTCGCGCCATGGCACTCGTCACGAAGCGCCGAGTGCACCAGTCCCCTTCGGGTCGCATGGAGGACGTGTGGACGGCCCCGAACACGCTCACGTACACCCGCCTGTTGATCGCCGTGTCGATCCTCGCGCTGGGGGTCCATCTGGACTCGCCGGCAGTCTTTCTCGCCGGTCTGATCATCAGCTGGACCGCGGACCTCGCCGACGGGCACCTGGCGCGCAAGACGTCGCGGGAGACGCTCTTCGGCGCCCAGCTCGATGCTCTCGCCGATCGGACCACGGTCCTGGTCGTCCTCGTCGGATCGGTCGTCTTGGCCGACGGATCCGCAACGTCGGTGATCGCGGCGGCACTCGTGTGGCTGCAGTTCGGCACCGTCGACCACATGCTGTTCGCGCAGTTCCTCCGCTTTCCCCGCTTCCCGCTGTGGACACCAGACGAGTTCCATCTGGTCGACGAGCGGGTCTGGTGGCTCAATTGGTCGATGCCGGCGAAGTTCGCCAGCGGCGTGTCCGTCGGCCTCGCGGCGCTAGGGGGACCCGCGGCCTATGGCGCGATGGCCCTGGCGCTGGCGCTGGTCGTGGTGCGCCTGGCCTGCTACTCGGTCATAACCCAGGCTGCCGAAGCCGAGAAGGTCGCACGAGTGGTCGTCGAGCCGACACGATCCGACCGACTCGTCGGTGAGTCGGATCGCTCGTCGATGGCGCAGTTCGACGAAGAGCTGCAAGAGGCTCACGTCTAGCTGGCTAGAAGCGCAGCACGGCGGCGATGCCGCCGTGAGACTCGATCTCGGGACGCTCGCGCACGGCGACGACCTTGGCGTCCTGGGAGAGGGCGCGCTCGACCGCGGCGTCGAGGACGCTGGGCCGCGGGTCGAGGTCGGTCTCGTCGGCGGGACAAGCACCCTCGGTCCTGGCGCTGACCAGACCACAGCTCGGGCACTGGGAGCCCGGCGCGGAGAGGTTCGCGTCGATCAGCAGCGCCTCGACGCGCTGCTCGTTCAGTGCCGCCAAGGTGTCGTCCAGTCCGGCGACCGCGCGCTCGCCGCGGCCGAGGCCCTCCCGCAACCGCCCGAGCAGCTCGGCCTGCGCCTCGTCCTCGTGCGCGCGCATCGCGCCGGCCGCGGCCTCGGCGACCTGGTCGGCGCTCGTGTTCTCGACGTCCACCTCCACACGGCCGGCGACGAGCTCGCGGATGTCGTGGTCGAGCATGCCGACGAACTCGCTGTAGGCGTCCTCGGGGCCGCCGACCAGCAGGTGGTCGAACGGGGCGCGGCCGTGCCGCTGACGGATCGCCTTCGCGACCCGCTCGAGGTGGCTGCGGACCTCCTCGTCGACGCTGCGCTGATAGCGCGCTTGTGACCAGCCGCCCTGATCGTGCTGGCCATGCACCTCGTCGTCGACCTTGCCCTCCTCGCGCAGCCCGCCGGGGCCGCCGCGCAGCAGACGGCCGCTGGAGCGGTTGACGAGGACGACCAGCCACGAGCCCTCCGGCTCGGACGCCAGCGGCGCGACGTGCGCGGCCCGGTCGACCGCCACCGTGCTCTCCACGGGATGCGGCAGGTGCAGCGCCTCGAACAGGCCGGTGCCACCGGCGGCGAACACCGCGATCCCCTGGGTGCCGTCGAAGTCGGCCGACTCCAGGTACTCGCGGACGCGCTCGACGTCGTCACGCAGCGCCTCGCGCGCCTCGTGCGAGAGATCGCGCCGGTCGCCGGAGTCGGCGATCGCCCGCGTCGCCTGGTCGACGGCGGAGGTGATCGCCGTCGAGCGGGCGTCCGCGGTCGCGAACTCGGTCGGATCGAGGTTGACGTAGACGCTGAGGACCGCGCCGTCGCCGGGATCCACCTCGGCGAGGCGGCGGATGGCGTCACGGTCCGGTTGGGCAACGCTGGGCACGAGGCAAGCGTTCCCTTCTCCCCGCGGACGAAACTCAACGGACGGATAGAGAAGCGGGGGGGGGGGGGGGGGGGGGGGGGGGGGGGGGGGGGGGGGGGGGGGGGGGGGGGGGGGGGGGGGGGGGG
>DATABO010000017.1:0-18052 GCA_036259535.1 Thermoleophilaceae bacterium | reverse complement strand
TCTTTCCTCTCCAGGGACAGGCCGCTGATGGCGATCTCCGTCCCCCCGGAGGCGGGTGCCGGCGTCCCGCCGCAGAACGACGAGGCCGAGGTGGCGGTCCTCGGGACGATCCTGCTCACCGAGCAGGCGCTCGACCAGATCTTCGTCGACCTGCGGATCAGCGCGGAGGACTTCTACCGCCCACGCCACCAGCTGATCTTCCGGGCGATGATGCGGCTCAAGGAGAAGGCCGAGCCCGAGGCCGTCGACGCGATCACCGTCTGCGACGACCTCAAGCGCGAGGGCAAGCTCGACGAGGCGGGCGGCGCCCCCTACATCCACTCGCTGCCGACGATGGTCCCCGCCGCCGGCGCCGTGCGCGACTACGCGCGGATCGTCCGCGACCACGCGATCCTGCGCCGGCTGCTCGGCGCGGCGCGCGAGATCCAGGAGCGGGTCGCGACCGACGGCAGCGACCCGCGCTCGCTCGTCGAGCAGGCCGAGCAGGCGATCTTCCGCGCCGGCCACGACCACGACTCCTCGCAGCTGCGGACGATCGAGGACGTCCTGCACGAGGAGCTCGACAAGCTCGAGCGACTGTCGAAGGAGGGCCAGAGCCTGACCGGCACGCCGTCCGGCTACCGCGACCTCGACGACATCACCGGCGGCTTCCAGCCGGGCAACCTGATCGTCCTCGCGGCACGACCGGCGATGGGCAAGTCGGCGCTTGCGACGTGCATCGCCGAGAACGCCGCGGTCGACCACGGCAAGGCGGTCGCGCTGTTCTCGCTCGAGATGTCCGAGGGCGAGCTGGCGCAGCGCTTCATCGCCTCGCGGGCGAAGATCAACGGCGAGTCGCTGCGCAAGGGGCGGGTCAAGGCCGAGCGCTGGCCGAAGGTGCTGCAGGCGACCGAGAAGCTGGCGCGGGCGCCGCTGTTCATCGACGACTCGAGCGACCTCGGCGTGCTCGAGCTGCGCGCCAAGGCGCGGCGGCTGCACCAGCGCAACCCACTCGGTCTGCTGATCGTCGACTACCTGCAGCTGATGCGCGCCGAGGATCCCCGTGACGGGCGCGTTGAGCAGGTCGGCAAGATCAGCCGTGGCTTGAAGATCCTCGCGCGGGAGCTGCACATCCCGGTGATCGCTGTCTCCCAGCTCTCGCGTGCGGTCGAGTCGCGTCCCGACAAGCGGCCGTTGATGTCGGATCTGCGCGAGTCAGGCAACATCGAGCAGGACGCCGACATGGTGATGTTCGTCTACCGCGACGAGTACTACAACCCGGACACGACCGAGAAGCCCGGGGTCGCGGAGCTCATCATCGGCAAGCACCGCAACGGCCCGATCGGCAACGTCGAGCTGACCTTCCTCTCCAACTACCCGAAGTTCGCGAGCATCGCTCGCGAGCGCATCGCCGAGACCGCCGGCGCCGCCTGATGCCACTGCGCCCGGTACCCGACCCGTCCGGGCGCGACGGCGTGCAGTCGGATTGTCCGCTCGGCGTCTGCGAGGGCAACGGGTGGGTGCTGCAAGAGGACGGAACAGCCACTCCCTGCGCCTGTCGCGAGCGACGCATCGGCAAGGCGATGAGTCGTGGCATGGGCACCGGCATCCCGAAGATATTCCGCGGCGTCTCGTTCGACCGCAAGCCGATCTGCGACATGGATCCCTGGATCATCTCGCCGATCCGCCGCTTCACCGAGAGCATCGGCGAGAATGTCGAAAACGGGCGCGGCCTCTGGTTTTACGGGGATGTGGGCACTGGCAAGACCTCGCTGGCGATGCTCGTAGCCGGTCGCGCGCTCGACGAGGGATGCTCGGTTGCCGTGTACTCGGTCCCCCGCCTGCTGACGGAGCTGAGAGCGAGCTACGACAGCGACAGCAGGGAGAGCTTCTTCAGCCTCTTCAAGAGGCTGACAACGGTCGACGTACTGGTTCTCGACGACCTCGGCTCCGAGCGCCAGACGGAGTGGGTGCTCGAGCAGCTCTACTCGATCGTCAACGAGCGCTGGCAGGACCAGCGGTCGGTGATCGTCACCAGCAACATCCCGAAGGCCGAGTCACCGGTCGGTGCCCTGCGCAAGCAGATCGCGGAACTGCAGAGGCGGAGCGACCAGCAGTCCTCGGGTCGCGAGATCGCCGACGCGATCGGGCGTCTCGAGAGCGTCGTCCGCCAGCTGACGGCGCTCGACTCGAAACCGGACGGCGATCCGTTCGAGACCATCAGAGCTCAGGTAGGCGAGCGAACCGTCTCGAGGCTGTCGGAGATGTGCGAGCCGCTCCCGGTCATGGGCACGGATCTGCGCCGGACCTCGGCCGGCTGAGGCCGGGCGTAGACTCACCCCGTCATGCCTGGACTGGTGATAGTCGGCGCCCAATGGGGCGATGAGGGCAAGGGGAAGGTCGTCGACCTGCTCGGTGAGCAGGCCCATTCGGTGATCCGCTTCCAGGGCGGCAACAACGCCGGCCACACGATCGTCCGCGGCGACGAGGTCTTCAAGTTCCACCTGATCCCGTCGGGGATCCTCTATCCCGGCCTGCAGTGCGTGATCGGCAACGGCGTGGTGGTCGACCCGCGCGTGCTGATCGAGGAGATCGACGGGCTGAGGCGACAGCGGATCGACCTCAAAGGCCTCAAGGTCTCGGCGAACGCGCACCTGATCATGCCCTACCACCTGCTGCTCGACCAGGCGGGCGAGGCGCGACTCGGCAAGCGCGAGATCGGCACGACGAAGCGCGGCATCGGCCCCTGCTACGCCGACAAGGCGGCGCGGCTGGGGATCCGCGTCCAGGACATGCTCGACGAGAAGATCCTCAAGCAGAAGATCGCCGCGGCGCTGAACCCGAAGCGCCTCACGCTGCGCGAGTACGAGAAGGACCCGCGCCTCGACATGCACCAGATGGTCGAGGACTACCTCGCCTACGGGCAGCGCTTGGCGCCGCACATCGCCGACACGCCGCCGATCGCCTGGCACGGCCTCGACGAAGGCCGGCTGGTGATCTTCGAGGGAGCGCAGGGAGCGCTGCTCGACATCGACCACGGGACCTACCCCTTCGTCACCTCGTCGAACACGGTCGCCGGCGCGGCCTGCGACGGCGCCGGCGTCGGCCCGAAGGCGATCGACGAGATCTGGGGGATCGCCAAGGCCTACTGCACGCGCGTCGGCGCGGGGCCCTTCCCCACCGAGCTCCACGACGGGACCGGCGCGCGCCTGCGCGAGGCCGGCCACGAGTTCGGGACGACCACCGGCCGAGAGCGCCGCTGCGGCTGGCTCGACCTCGTCGCGCTCAAGTACTCGGCGCGCATCAACAGCCTCACCGGCCTCGTCGTCACCAAGCTCGACGTGCTGACCGGGATCGACCCGATACGCGTCGCGACGCGCTACAGCGGGTCCGAGGGCGCCGCCTTCGAGGACTTCCCCTACCACCAGTCGGTGCTGCACAAGGCGCGCGGCGACTACGTCGAGCTGCCCGGCTGGTCCGAGGACATCACCGGGGCGCGCTCGCTCGAGGACCTACCCGCCAACGCGCGGGCCTATCTGGAGTTCATCGAGGACCAGCTTGGGATCCCGATCGTCACGATCGGCGTCGGGCCCGCCCGCGACGAGATCGTCTGGACCGAGGCGGCTGAGCCGCTGCGGTCCTCGGCAGCCACCGCCTGACTCAGGCCGCCGCTGCAGCGGCCTGCGCCTCGAGCGTCGTCTTGATCGCCTCGATCCCGCGCTCCATCATCTCGCGAGTCGGCGTGGCCATCTCGTTCGGCAGCAGGTCGGCGACCCAGACGAAGCGCGTTCCGCCGTCGCCGTCGTCGCAGACCTGGCTCGACCCGTTGTGATGCGTGTACGGGCCGTCGACGACCGACCAGACGAGCCGGCGCGCGACGGCGTCGAGATCGACGAGGCGCTCGCGCACGACGACGCCGTTGAAGAACGTGACGATCCTGTCGTCGCCGTCCAGGCGGGCGTCGACCACGAACCCCGGCGCGAGGCGCTCGTGCAGTGCGCCCCAGTCGCTGAGCGCCTCCCAGACCAGCTCGGGCGGCGCGGCGATCTGCATCTCCTTGCGTATGGAAGCCATGCCGGCAGTATCGGGCTGGGCGCGAGCGCCGTCTTGGACATTCGTGCTCGTATGGGACGATTCGCCGGTGCTCGATATGCGCACGGTCCTGAGCGGCGACGGCGTGCGGATCGCCGACGTCGCCTGCCGCCACCCGGCGGGTCGCGGCCGGCACACCGAGCAGGCGTCCAACCTCGCCCTCGTGCTGGTACGGCGCGGCTGCTTCGTGCGCAGCGTCGACGGAGTCGAGAGCGCGCTCGACCCGACCGTCGGCTACTGCATGAGCCCCGGCGAGGAGCAGCGCTTCGACCACCCGCTCGACGGCGGCGACGATTGCACCACGCTGGTCCTCGGCGACGGCCTCGTCGCGTCGCTCTGGGGCGGCGAGCCGCGCCTGCCGAGCGGGCCGTTCCCGGTCTCCCCGCGGATCGACCTCGAGCACAGGCTGCTGCTTGCCGCGGTGCGCGGCGAGCGCGAGCCTCACGACCTCGTCGAGCGCGCGATCGCGCTGACGGCGCGGGCGCTCGAGCAGACCGATCCAAGCCGTGTCGCCTCAGGCCGCCCAGCCACCGCCCGGGCGCGCCGGGCGATCGCCGACGGGACGCGCGAGGCGCTGGCCGAGCGGCCGGACCGCTCCCTGATCGACCTGGCGCGCGACCTCGCAGTCTCACCGCACCATCTGAGCCGCGTCTTCCGCTCGGAGGTCGGGCACACGATCGCCCGTCACCGGATGCGACTGCGCGTCCGCGGTGCGCTCGAGCGGCTCGCACAGGGCGAGCAAGACCTCGCGCGGCTGGCGGCCGACCTCGGCTTCGCCGACCAGAGCCATCTCTGCCGCGTGGTACGCAGCGAGACGGGCGAGACGCCGTCCGCCCTGCGAGCCCTGCTCGCCTAGTGTCTCACCACCGGAAAGGCCTACACAGGGCGGAATGCCGGTGCTAGAGTGCCTCTATCTGATCGATGTAACCCAACGAGGGTAGGGACGATCAGTGATATGTCGGACCGTGGGGGGTGGTCACATCGCGTGGCTTTTGTCCGGTTTCGACAGCGAGCAATCACTCCGGACCCCTGGCGGAGCGCTCGCGCATAAGATCAGCCGGGCTGACGCGCTCCGCAGCGGTACCACGTCAGGGGGGTGGGACCTGCTGCACGAAGGAGAGCAGCGTGAGCCGCACCGGCCAGGACAATCGCCTCGACGCGGAGCTAGTGAAGATCGTCCGCGCGCGGCGGCGGCTGGTCGAGTTCGAGCTGATCGAGCGAGCGGTCCTGCTTGGCCTGACGGTCACGTTGCTGGTCGCCACCACGGTGGCGATGCTCTTCGGCGAGCTCGTCCTCGCGACGGCACCGGCCGCCGGAAGCATTTTGTCTGGGCTTCTGCTCCGGTTGCATGCTGAGCGTGACGAGCGCTAGCGCTGCCGACGATGCCTGCTGCCAGCCGTTGGGCAGCACGAGCTGCTCGCCGCGGCGCAGGAAGCGCGTCGCGAGCGCGACCGCCGACAGCATTGCCGTCGCGGCGAGACCGATCTGGACGCTGACGATGCCCTCCTCGGACCAGTAGACGTCGTCGAGCTCGAGCAGGAGCGCCGACTCGTCGAGCGTGAGGCCCATCCCGGCGCCGAACGGGATCGCCAGCCACGACTCGAGGCCCTCGTGACGCGTCGCGATCGCCGCCGATCCGGAGAGGAACGTCAGCAGGATGCCGGGCACGTAGTGGTGGATGTGACGGCGGCCGACGATCACGTTGCGGAACGGGCCGACGTTGCGCCGGTTGCGCAGCAGCGTCGTGATCGCGCGCACCGAGATGAAGGTGACGACGAACGACGTGAAGAGGTTGAAGAGCGCGTTCTCGCGCGCCGGCACGTCGCGGTAGCCCCGCGTGGCGACGGCGGCCGTCTCGGCGACCGCACCGGCCGCCGACAGCAGCGGCTCCTCCGTCCGCTTCGGCAGCGCCTCGGTCTCCTCGCCCCGCCGCCAGACGCGCGCGATCTCGCCGGCGACGACAGCCCCGGCGAGCGCCGTCGCGACGCCTCCGAGCGCGAAGGTCAGCCGGTCCGCGCGCAGCCCGCGCCGTCCGCGGATCACGCCCAGCGCTCCAGCAGGTCCCTGTCCGGCACCTCACCGACGACGCGGGCGGGGACGCCCATTACGACCGCGCGGGCGGGCACGTCGACGGTGACGACCGCCCCCGCCGCGACGAAGGCCTCCTCGCCGACCTCGACACCCGGGACGAGGACCGCGCCTCCGCCGACGCGGCACGCCCGCCGCAGCGTCGCGCCGCGCAGCTCGTGGCCCGGCCCGTGACGGCCCATCGTGTCGTCGTTGGTCAGCGTCACCCCGGGCGCGACGAAGACGTCGTCCTCGATCGTCGAGTGGGCGGTGATGTAGCAGCCGCTCTGGATCCGCACCCGCTCGCCGACCGTCACGTCGTTGTCGACCGCGGAGCCGCGACCGACGACGGACTGCGCGCCGATCGCCGCGCGCTCGCGGACCTGGGCCTGGTCGCCGACGATCGCGCCGTCGCCGACCGTCGCTCCGGTGACGACCACCGCCCCCGCGCAGACCGTCGCGCCGCTGCCGATTCGCGCCGGAGCCAGCTCCTCACGCGGCGCCGTCGAGCGCACGCCGAGCGCGAGCGGCTTGCCGACGACCGCGCCATCCTGGAGCCGCGCGCCCGCGCCGACGACGGTGCCGGCGTGGATCACGACGTGGCCGCCGAGCTCGACGTCGGGCGGAAGCTGGACCCCCTCGCCGAGCAGCAGCCCCGGCGCGCGGCTCGACGGCATCAGCTGGCTCACCGCACTCCCATCCTCACCGACCGGTCATGCCGAGCTCAGACGGCCCCGACGCTGCGCCGGCTCTCGTCGAGCGACCGTTGCAGCTCCTCCAGCACGCGCACCACGCGCAGGCCGCTGCGCCCATCCGAGCGTGGCGGCTCGCCGCTGCGGACGCTGTCGACGAAGTGCGCGCACTCGATTCGCAGCGGCTCGTCATTGGGGATGCTCGGACTCGAGATGTCGCCCGAGCGCGTGATGTACTCGCCATAGGAGGTGGCGCTCTGATCGAAGCCCTTGTCGTAGATCGTCAGCTTGCGCTCGAGCTCCATGTCGTCGAAGGTCGCCATCTTCTTCGACCCGACGACGGTGAAGCGGCGCTCCTTGTGCGGGTCGAGCCACGAGAGGTGGAGGTGCGCGGCGAGGCCCGACGGGAAGCGCATGTAGGCGAAGACGACGTCCTCGATGCCCTCCTGCATGTAGCACTCGCCGGTCGCGCTCAGCTCCGTCGGCTCCTCGCCGCCGGCGAGTCGCAGCACGACCGAGACGTCGTGCGCGCCGAGCGACCAGAGCGCGTTCTCCTCGGCGCGCAGCTTGCCGAGGTTGAGCCGGTTGCCGTAGATGTAGTAGATGTCGCCGAGCTCGCCCGAGTCGGCGATCGCCTTCAGCGTCTCGAGGCCGGGGTGGTACTCGAGCAGGTGGCCGACCATCAGGACTCGGCCGGCCTCGCTCGCCGCGGCGACTGCCTGCTCGGCCTCGGCGACCGACTGCGCGAGCGGCTTCTCGACGAAGCAGTGCTTGCCCGCCTCGAGCACGCGCACCGCGAGCGTCGCGTGGGTCGAGACCGGCGTGGCGATCGCAACCGCGTCAAGATCGGGGTCGGCGAGCAGCTCGTCGAGATCCGACGCGACGCGCGCGTCGGGGAAGGCTTGGGCCCAGCGCTCGCGAACCGCCTCCGACCCCTCGCAGATCCAGCGCAGCTCGGCGCCGGGCAGTCGGTCGAAGTTGCGCGCCAGGTTGGGGCCCCAGTAGCCGAGGCCGACCACCCCGACAGCGACCGGGCGGTCGCTCACGCGCGCGCCTCGGCCGAGGCCTCGCTGCCGCGCGTCGTCGGCTTCCCGTCCAGGCCGCTCATCCTCGCGCAGTGTAGGCGGCGAGCACGTCGCAAACCCGCTCGGCGGCGCGGCCGGCGCCGTACAGGTCGGGCGGGTCGCCGGGCGGTGGCATCCGGTCGAGCGCGCTGAGCGCGGCGTCGCGATCGAGGTCGACGAGCACGTTCCAGCCGGCGTCGACGGTCTCGACCCACTCGGTCGTGTCGCGCAGGGTGACGCAGGGGACGCCGAGCAGGAACGCCTCCTTCTGGACGCCGCCGGAATCGGTCAGCACGGCGCGTGCGTGGGCGGCCAGCTTGGTGAAGTCGAGGTAGCCGAGCGGCGCAGTGAGGGCGACGTTGGGAGCGTCGTCGAGCCGGCCGCGCAGGTTCGCCTCCTCGAGCCGTGCGGCGGTGCGTGGGTGCAGCGGGAGCACGACCGTGCCCGGAACCGCCTCGAGCAGCGCGACGAGCCGCTCGAGCCGCTCGGGGTCGTCGACGTTGCCGGCGCGGTGCGCGGTCGCCGCCACATACTCGCCAGGGGTCAGTCCGAGCCGCTCGAGCACGTCGGAGCGCTGCTCGGCGACCGGGCGGAAGGCGAGCGACACGTCGGCCATCACGTCGCCGACCAGGTGCGCCTCGCCGGCGACCCGCTCGGCTGCGAGGTTGTCCATCGCGACTGCCGTCGGGCAGAGCAGGAGGTCGCTGGCGTGGTCGGTCAGCACGCGGTTGAGCTCCTCGGGCATCGCCCGGTCGAACGACCGCATGCCCGCCTCGACGTGCCCGACCGGCACGCGCGCCTGGGCGGCCCCGAGCGCCCCGGCGAGCGTCGTGTTGGTGTCGCCGTAGACGAGCACCATGTCAGGACGCGCGGCGTCGATCTCGTGCTCGAGGAGACCGAGGATTCGCGCCGTCTGCTCGGTATTGCTGCCGCCGCCCGCGTGCAGCTCGCGGTCGGGCGCCGGCACGCCTAGCTCGTCGAAGAAGACACGCGACATCTCGTCGTCGTAGTGCTGCCCGGTGTGGACGATCAGCTCCTCGTGGCGCTCGCGCAGCAGCCGCGAGACGGCGGCCGCCTTGACGAACTGCGGCCGGTTGCCGATGACGGTGAGGATTCGCATGGGAAGCGCCGCGAGGGTGCGATCGGCGTCCGCGAGAGGCTAGCTTCGCGACCGGCGGCCGGGCGCTATGCGGCCGCGGCAAGCAGCTCGTCGCGATGCTGTGCGAAGGCGGCCGCGGCCGCGCGCGTGAGCTCGCCCGGCGCCGCGGGCAGCTCGAAGTCGTCGATCGCGCCCACGGGCTGCACCTCGCGGGTCGTCGAGGCGAGCATCGCCTCGACCGCCGACGCCCGCAGCTCGTCGAGCGCGACGCTGCGTTCTTGGACGTCGAGCAGCTCGATCAGCTTGGACCGCGTGATCGAGGCGAGCACGTGGTCGTCGAGCGGCGGCGTGCAGAGCGCTCCGTCGGCGTCGACCCAGAGCAAAGACGAGGTCGGCGCCTCCAGCACGCGGCCGTGCGGCGTCACCATCAGCGCCTCGTCGAACCCCCGCTCGCGAGCGATCCGGCTGCAGAGCATGTTGGCGGCGTAGGAGAGCGACTTGACGCCGTCGAGGACGCGGGTCGGCGCGTAGACGACGCTCGCCAGGCGCACGACCTCGGGCTGCGAGGGCAGCGGCTCGGTGATCAGCAACCGCCGGCCCCCGCGCGTCAGGACCAGCCGCAGGCAGCCGTCGAACGACCGCCCGCCACGGGCAGCCAGGAGCTCCGCCGCCTCGGCGGCATAGCGCTCGCGGTGAAACGCGTCCTCCAGGCGCAGATTCGCGACCGACTTCTCCATCCTGTCGAGATGGGCGTCCAGCAGCAGCGGCCTGCCGTCGTAGACCCGCACCACCTCGAAGGCGCCGTCGCCACGCAGCAGGCCCTCGTCCACGACCGGGATCACGGTCTGCTCGGCGGGCGCGATCAACCCGTCCAGGCAGGCAAGCTCGCTCATGTGCAGTTCATACCAGCCGTGGCAGGCGTCGGCTGGGCCAGAACCGGGTACCGAGCAGGAGATACCCGTTCAACGGAGTAAGGGATGCCATGACCATCGGCTCGTCGATCTTCCTGATCGCCCTCGGAGCGATCCTGCGCTACGCGGTGACCGCCTCTGTGGCGGGCGTCGACATCCAGGTCGTCGGCCTGATCCTGATGATCGCCGGCATCATCGGGCTGGTGATCGGCCTCTACATGCTGACAATCGCCCGCCGCGACCCGGACTACCGCGACCGCGACTACCGCGAGCCGCCGGGCCCGCCGGTCCGCTAACCGCTCCGCCTACTGATGGCGGGTCGCCCGCGGTCGCTCAGGCGGGCGCCTGAACGGGAAGGCCCACCGCACGCGCGGCATCGGCCAGCCGCGTGTCGTAGGTGAGCACGGCGCCGATCTGCTCAGAGACCGACTCGGCGGTCGCGAGATGGATGGCGTCGAGCGTCCTCAACTCAGGGGGGCCGAGTCGTTGAGCCCCCTTCCGGATCGCTGGCGTGACATCCAACAGGGCAACCGTCCCTAGGCGGCTCGCGGCAATCCTCGGCGCATCACCGCCTACTCGCAGCGCAGCACGGTGGCACTCCACAGTCACGATCTCGCTCGCCAGGGCGTACGGCCACTCCGCTCGGATCGTCTCGGCCAGCACCGCGCTCTCCGGCTCCGCGACGATCAGCTTGACCAGCGCCGAAGCGTCCAGATAGGCGATACCGCTCACCGCAAGCAGCCGACTGGCTAGACGCGATCCTCGCGCACGTCGTCCAGCGCACGCGAGCCCCGATACGAATCCTCGGCATCGGGCCGACCCAGCGGAATCTCGCCGAGCGAGTCCGCCAAGGAGCGTGCGGGCCACTTGACCCCGCGCCGCCGCAGCTCGGATATCCCCTGGACGGTCCGATCGGGAAGCAGCTCCCGGGCACCCCGCAATGCCAACTCCCGCACCACCCTCGACTCCGGAACATCCCCCAGCTCTCGCCGCGCAGCCGCGATCGCGGCGTCGAGCTCAGGTCCGCGGTAAGAGCGATCCGACGCTGCTTCGTAGCCATGCCCCTAGCGTAACACCCGGGGTGTGACAGCCGCGTAATCCATCCTAGGCAGGCCCCGCTGACGCCGTTAGGCGCGCTCCGAACGCGAGATGGGCCGTGTAGGGATCGAACCTACGACCTTGAGATTAAGAGGTTGAGCCGAGCGGCCCGAAGCTGGCCTAGATCGGCTCAGGTACGGACAGTTGAGTCCAGGTCGGCCGGGTCATATCTGCCGAGTTGGGGACACGGTTCGGGACACGCTTCGCCCTACTCGTGGGTGGCTGCGTCGCCGGTCCGCGCATCCTGGACCGTGACGATCACAACGCGATCCTCCTCGTCCAAGACGAGATAGACGAACAGCATCCAGCGCCACGGACCGATGAGCACCCGGTAGCTGTGCCAGCGACCCTCCAGGCGACGGCCGATACGCGGGAATGCTTCCAGCACCTCCAGTCGCTGCTTGACGCGGTCTAGCGCGTTAGAGGGGAGCGACCGCGTCTCGATCAGATCATTGAGGTCTTGGAGCGCAGCGGCGCTCAACTCGACTGAGGCCACGGAGAGCCTTAGAGCTGATTCAGCGGTGTCGTCTCGCCGGTAGTGCCCTGGGCTCGACCAAGCTCCGCGCGCTCCCACGCGCCGGGGATGGAATCGAGCACCCGACTCAGCTCCCCGCCATCAGCCTCAGCGCCGTCTAGCACGCTGGCAAGCAATGAACCCGCAAGAGCGTCGCGGTCCACTGCAATCCGTTCAGCCATCCGGGTCAACTGCGCGTTCTGATCGTCGTCCAAGACGACTCGGAGCGGATGGGCACTAGCCATGACAAAGCTAATGGTAGCCGGCTGATACACCGCCGGTTCTGACCCGTCAATCCCCGTGCGTGCTAGACCCAATCCAGCTTCCTCTTCAGCGTGTTGAGACTGCCATAGGGGACGTGGCGGTCCCGCTGCAACCGACCGACCACGATCCCGGGTGCGACTCCCTGTTCCTTAGCGAACTCGCGCACCGCCGACGCATCGAACCGACCCGCGGCGACGAACCTCTCATAGTCATCTGGAGGGATGAGCACATCTCGCGCCCAGCGGTCTGCTCGACGCTCGGCTTCATCCGCTTCGCCATCAGGGTCTGTATCCGCATCGACAAACTCGACGTTCCGGTCCCCTATCAAGTGGCCCGCCTCGTGGAACACGCTGAACCAAAACTGGTCGTCAGACTTGTATCGGAGGGTAAGTTGAATCAACGCTCGCTCAGACGACAGCCATCGGGCCGCGCCGCTCGCTCTCGTCCCGCCTAGGTCGGGCGTGAGAATTAGCACCACGCCGCACGATGCAAGGTCCTCGCGGAGGTCTTCAACGACATCCGCGAATGGCTCTTCCCGAGTCATCGACCGCGCCTCCGTAAGCACGCCCAGCAACCGGCCACGATCGAACGGCTCAGTTGGGACCTCGGCAGCCGCGTTCTCTCCCCAGCGGAGCCAAGCGGCGGTCGCATGCAGAGACGACTCAAAAGCGGTCGAGCGCCGAAACGCAGCCCGGGGAGTCTCCCATCTTTGCTTCCAAGCGTTGACCGAGCTAACCCCGAAAAATCGAAGGAGCGACGCAACCAATTCACCACCCGTCGCATCAGGGTCAATGACCCGACGCTGGCGCAGCTCCTTCAGCGGAAACGACGACGCCCAATCAATGTGATCTTCGAATTGTGATAGCACCTTCTCTCGCGCAAGCTGTTGCCGATAGTTCGTCTCAAGCCCGGTCCACAGTGACGCCGAAATCCCAAGGGCTAGCTCTAGCTGCAGAGCCGTCTCAGGAGTTACTGCCGCCTTTGCGTTGACGATCTCGTTGATCGTCTTGACTGGCCGGTCCATCCGTCGAGCCAGTTCCGACTGCGAGATTCCGCGCGTCTCAAGCTCCTCCGCAAGAATTTCCCCCGGCGGAACCGTCCAGTCGGGCCGCCACCCAGACTGACTAGTCATGGTAATTCACCACTTCCACAACGACGACCCCCATCACTGCGCTCTCGTTGATCCCTCCATCGTCCAGGAGCGGGACAGGGTGATCGGGCTCGAGAACAAGGCGAACCGCCCCATCAAGCTTCATGGCGAACTGGCCGGCTCGGTCGCCGGTGAGCTGGTGGAAGCCAGCGACGCCGCGCATGTCACGCAGCGTCGGTGCCGCCGCAAGCGCGGCGAGTCGCTTGCGCAGCAACTTCCACCTGACTGCCCCGAAGCGCTTCTGACCTCCTGCATCCGTCATACAACTCTTCGCCAGCTTTCGATCTGCCCACTTGATGTTGATGATTGCTCCCGGCCACGCCGCCAGCTATAACCCTTGCCGTTATAGTAGCACGAGGAGGTGCCCATGCAGCGGTCGCTCTTGGATCCCAGCAACGCCGCCCCCAGCCCGGTACGGGGTTATGCGCCCGTGCTCCAAGATCACGGCGGTGAGCGGGACGCGCTCGCAGCCCTCCGGGGAAACGACCCGGATCGCAGGGCCGCGATCACCCCCGTCATCCAGATCGTTGGCGGCAACAAGAATCCTCTAAGCAAAGAGGCCACCCGCAACCGAGTAAAGAACATCGCGATTGCCGTTGGCAAGGAGTGGCCGTTCTATTTGGACTTCGTCCGAGCAGACCCGGCTCGTGTTCTCAACACGAGATGGGGCGACATCACCACAGCAGAGGTCGCCTATCGCGCCGCCCGTATGCGGGAGCTGCCGTTCGTACCCGTCGCCTGGACACACAGCCGTCCTGCGCACCTGAATGCGGCTGCCAACGCCTCGATCTTCGACCATCGCGGTCTCGCCCTACGACACAGTCTCCTCGGCACCGCGCAGGCCACCGGGCAATCGACGGCGGATCGACTCAAGGCAGCGCTGGCCGATCTCCAAGTGAAGGCAGAAGACATCGACCTCTTCCTCGACCTCGGGTACCTGGATCCCGATGTCGAAGTCTCTCCTCGGCGCCTCAACCGACTTGTAGCGCGGTGCGTAGATGCGGCCGCGTGGCGACGCGTGGTGCTCGTAGGTGGGTCGATGCCCTCCAGCCTTACGATCATCCCCGAGGGAGGTAGCGGGTTGATAGAGCGCCGAGAGTGGGCCTTGTGGCGCTCTCTGCCAGCCGACCTCCGCGGGAGAGTCGAGTTCGGCGACTACGGGGTCCAGAACCCAGTACCTCCACAGGGCGGCGGACCGGGAATGCGAGCCAACATCCGCTACTGCCTCGACGAGCATCATTTGGTGGTGCGTGGCGTTGGAGACGTAACGATCGAGGGCGCCGCTCAGTACGTTGGGCTATGTGAACGGCTCCTGCAAAGCGGATCGTTCGCTGGGCGGTCTTATAGCTGGGGCGATTCCGTGATCGAAGACTGCGCCAGGGGTGACCTTCTGCCCGGAGGACAGAGCCTCTGGCGGGGCGCCGGCACATCGCGCCATATTCAGGCCGTCAGCGCGCAGGTGCTAGCGCAGGACTAAGTCGAGGCTGTCCGTGCTGGTTGAGCCAGTGATCACGCGACCCCAACGCCTTACGCACGGCGGAACGAACGCCAGCGGGACTTAGGCTGTCAAGTAGCTGCTTCCACATCGCGCTTCGACCACCCGCGAGGTCAGGTTGAACGCCATGCTCTACTAGCACCCTCTGAACCTCATCACGCCAGAGCAGCCGAACCACCAGCTCAATGTCGATCTCGGGGTTTGGATGCGCCACTCGCCCCGTGCTGAATACGGCCTCGGAGTCGGACTCCAGGACGAGGACACCCCACCACGGAGGCAGGAGACCATAGACGGCGGGCTCATGCCTAGAGGCGACCACGGCCGTACAGCGATCAAAGACCCGCGAGAACGCTGACACCTGGGCGGGCAGCCGCTTCAAGCTGTCGGCTGCTGACTTGATCTCGTAGCCCTCAAGAGAACTTCCGACGACGGCAAGATCGGCGCGGGCGTTCGATCCCGGAATCCAGAACTCCTCGATCACGCGCGCACCGGAACTAGCCGCCCTGGAGAGCGCAACGGGACGCAGTCCCGCGCGGATGGCGGGCTCCCTAAGCACGAAGCCCTCGGGGGCGGAGCAGCATCCGCGCATCGTACGATCTTGACGCCCCTCGCCAGCCGGTTGTATGCCTTGGCCCATTTCGACTGCCGTCTAGTAGCTAGGCGTGTCTAGCCGCTTGACGGCTATGACCTGCCGCGATGGCGGGAGACGATCAGGCGATACGGGCGCGACTGGTGAAGTTGGCCGATCAGCTCGGCGGCGTGGACTCGGATCGAGAGCGGTTGCGCCAGGAGCGCGACGAGGCGATCCGGGCGGCGCATGAGGCCGGGTTGACGGTTCGGGAGATCGCGCGGCTGGCGGGGGTGTCCCACCAGCGTGTGCATCAGGTCATTTCGGAGTAGCGGTCCGGCGAGGCCGGTGCGGTGGTGGCGTGCGTCGACGTTGGACGCGGGGCTGCTGAAGGATGTTGAGGATCTGCCAGGTGCGGCCCATCGAGACGCCGAGGCGGTCGCGAAGGTCGGCGACAGTGAGGCCGGGTTCGCGGGCGATGAGGTCGAGCGCCCTCTCGGCTGTTGCGGTGGTGTGCGAGATCCAGAGGAAGTCTGTGGCGCGGCGGCGGTCGGTGCCCATCGGGCGGCGAGTCTAGTTGCTAGACGGACGCTTGTCTAGTCGTTAGACAGCTACGACTGTTCGGTGGCCCGCGACGACCAGGCGCTGCGCAACCGGCTCGCTGAGCTACGCGCCGAGATGGACCGACTCGACAGTGACCGCGACCGGGTGCGAGCAGAGCGCGACAAGGCGATCCGTAGGGCCGCCAAGGCGGGCATGACCTCGCGCGAGATTGCGCGCATCAGCGGCGTCTCGCACCAACGCGTCCACCAGATCGTTAGCGACTCCCGCTAGGGGCTTCGAGGGTCGCGGAAGCGGCCCGATTCGATCCTGGCGTGGGTGCTTCGAAGGGTCCCTGGATTCCGCTCTGTAGAGCGGTCGCAACTTCAGTGCAAGTGTGTGGTCCGGTTGGCGGCCGAAGGATGAGGGGTGGTTTGGAGCGGTGAGCGGGACCGAGGCGGACGGATGAGCTGAGGCGGGGAACGGCGGTGGCCGGTGGAGGGATCGGGTCGGGTCGAGTCGGGTGCAGCGGTAGAGAGGCGGTGCGGTGAAAGGAAAGGTGGGTAGGGCGGCGGTCGCTGGACGTTCCCCTGGCCGCGCTCAGCACGACCCGTCCTCGAGGCGACAGATCCGCCGGCATCGCGTCTTCCCAGACACCGATGCCAGCAGGAGCCGACACCGCCACGAACCCGACCGGCGCCCTCGCGCCGTCGCCGCTATCCGAGCCGCTGCTCGACGCGCAGGCAGCGGCGGCGCTGCTCTCGGTTCGGCCGAGCTGGATCTACGAGGCCGTGCGGACTGGCCGGGTGCCGCACCTGAAGATCGGGCGACACGTCCGGTTCCTGCGATCCGACCTAGAGCGATGGGTCATCGGCCAGCGCCGCGCTGCACGGCCGTGACGCGGCTACGCCTCGGCGACGGCCGCGGCCGGAGTGTCCTCGAAGGCGGCGGCGAGTCGCTTGGCGGCGTCCCGGCGAGGCTTGTAGGCGAGGTACTTCTGGGTCGTTTGGATGTCGGCGTGGCCCATCCACTCCATGACCTCACGGGGATCGGCGGCGCGGATGGCGTGGGTGCCGAAGGTGTGGCGAAGGTCGTGGAAGCGCAGCTCGCGGAGCTTCGCGGTCTTCAGCGCCTTCTTGTAGCGAGCGCGCAACGTCTTGTAGCCGAGGTGACGGCCGAGCTGGTCGCAGAAGACGAGATCCCGCTCGGTGGTGTCGTGGGCCCGCTGACCGAGGCGGGCGAGCGCGGTCGCCACGTCGTCCATCATCGGGACGGCGCGATCGCGGCCGCTCTTGGGCGTGCCCTCACGGCCGTCGGTCCAGTTGCGACGGACGCGGATCGTGGCGGCGTCGAAGTCGACGTCCTCCCAGCGGAGCCCGAGCAGCTCTCCGAGGCGCAGGCCGGTGAAGGCTGCGGTGAGGTAGAGGACGCCGTCCTGGTCGTCCTGGGCGGCCCTGACGAGCGCCATGACCTCCTCTCGGTTGAACACGTCGATGCCGGCGCTGCGAGCCACACGCGGGCGCTCGACGGTCGCCAGCGGATTGCGCGGCAGGCCGTAGACCTTCATCGCCCGCTTGAAGATCGAGTGGAGCGCGACGAGGTAGCGCTGCACGCCACGGTTGGAGAGCTTGCGCTTCTCGGCAAAGCCGCCTTTCCAGCGCTCGAAGAACTCGGGGGTGAAGCTCTCGATGGTGCGGTCGCCGAACTCGCTCTTGAGGACGCCGACGATGCTCTCGTAGCCGGCGAGGGTGCCGGGCTTGACGGCGCGCTCGTGCTCGCAGTAGCGCAGCCACTCGGCGGCGGCGTCCTCGAACGACGCACCGGTCCGGACCATGCCGACCAGCTCACCGCGCCGGGCATCCGCCAGCGTCGAATCGAGCCACGCCTGGGCGGTCGTCTTCGTGAAGTAGCCGACCTCGGGCCGGCCGCGCTTCGTCCAGGCCGGGCCGAGCTTCTTCTGCACCTGGCGACCGTCGGGGAGCCGGTACTTGGCGTACCAGACCGGGCCGCGCTGACGCTCGGCCTTGAAGACGTGGCCGCTGACCGACCGAACGATTCCTTGCGCCTCCATGCACCTGACCGTAGCGCACGTCGGGACATATTCGGGACACGTTCCCGGCTGGCGGTCGCGCCCAAAGGCGCGAAAGTTGCCGATTACCAGGCGGAAAGGCTAGTGGGCCGTGTAGGGATCGAACCTACGACCTTGAGATTAAGAGTCTCCTGCTCTACCAGCTGAGCTAACGGCCCTGGGGGCTCCTGGGGGAGCCGGCTGGACATTGTAGAGGCGTCCGACGGGAGGCCGCGGCGACGCGGGTCAGGACTGGGCGGCGACGGCGGCGAGGGCGTCGTCGCGGGAGGCGTGGATCGGGAAGACGCGGTCGAGGCCGGTGATCTCGAAGATCTTGGTGATGTTCTGGTCGGTGCAGACGAGGGCGAGCGAGCCGCCGGCGGGGCGGAGGCGCTTGACGCCGCCGACGAGGACGCCGAGGGTCGTGGAGTCGATGAAGGTGGCGGAGGAG
>DATABO010000016.1:0-45636 GCA_036259535.1 Thermoleophilaceae bacterium | reverse complement strand
GCGAGGCGTGCAACAGCTACTGGGGAGACATCAAGACAGTAGCCGGGAGTAGTTGGGATGCGAAGGGTGGGTCGTGGGATGCGGGGGTTGGGAGCGGCAGGGGGGCAGTGAGGGGGGCTGTTCGTACGGAGGGAGGCCCTGATGGGGCATGGAGCGGACACGAGATGCTGATGGCTTTCGAGTCACCGAGCGGGACCTGGCGATGGTGGCCTGGATCGGACGGCAGAGGTTCGCGCAGGCCGTCCAGGTGGCGCGACGGTTCAGGATGGACGAGCGCAACACCTATCGACGGTTGCGCGGACTGGTCGCCGTTGGCCTGCTCGGCCAGCGGCGGGTCTTTCACGGTCAGGCCGGCGCCTACTGGGCAACACGCGCCGGCCTTGCCAGCGCCCATCTTCATCTACCGCCCGCCGGCATCGACATCCGGACCTATGAGCACGACCGCCTAGCGACAGCTGTCGCCATCGACCTCGAGTTGGAATTCGGCGAGGCTGCGGTGGCGACCGAGCGCGAGTTGCGCTCCCACGATGCTGCTGCGGACGAGCCCCGCTATGGCATCCGTCGCAGCATGTCCACGGGCCGTCACGGACTTCACTTCCCAGATCTCGCGATCGAGACGGCGGACGGCCGACCGCTAGCGATCGAGGTTGAGCTAACCGCCAAAGGTCGCGCCCGTCTCGACTCGATCATCAACGGATATGTCCGTGCGCGGCACATCGCCGGCGTCCGCTACTACGTAGCGCCCGCCGCGGCACGCGGTTTGCGTCGGGCCATCGGACGAGCTGGGGCAGGCGAGCTCTTCGACGTCAGGCCGGTTCGCAGTAGAGGCGAATCGCGGTGAGCATCGACCTGTCCGGGGCCTTCGCGGAGGCGCTCGCGAGCGCGGTCGTTGGTGCGCCGATTGCCCTGGTCTCGGCCGCCGTGGGACTGGTCGCGCTGACCACTCTGAACTGGCGGGGGACCGTGGCGGTCGTTCCGGGCGCCGTGGCGATGGCGCTAGCGCCATTGCACGGGGCGGCGCTGTGGCCGCTGACGGCGGCGGTCGTCTGCGGCGCGCTGAGGGAGCACTGGCGGATCGAGGACGTCAGGAAGGGCCAGGACAAGGGTCGGCGCGCGCGACAAGCGATCGGCCCTTTTCAACTGGCGCGAAATGTGCGCGATCGCCGCCTCGTCGTCCGCGGGCTCTATGAGACCGATCAGGCGTACCCGATCGGTGTTGATCAGTCGGGCGCCGTGGTCTGCCTGCCGCTCGGGATCGACGAGGGTCGTCATTCGCTGGTGATCGGCGCCACAGGGTCCGGTAAGACGACCACGCTGGTCGCCGCGGCCAAGGCTCATGTCGATGCGGGCTGCGGCGTGGTGGTGATCGACCCCAAGGGCGATCCGGCTTTGGTCGACCGGCTTCGCCGCTTCGCGGATGGTGCGCAGCGGGACTTCATGGTCTTCTCGCTCAGTGGGGACGGCGGACGCTGGAATCCGCTCGCGCATGGCACGCCTTCGGAGCTGAGCGACAAGCTCATCGCCGCCGAGGACTGGACCGAGCCCCACTACAAGCGCCTCTATCAGCGCTACCTCCTGACCGTCTTCACGGCAATCAGAGCCCGCGCAGACACGCCGGACGTCGCGATGGTCGTCGACCTGCTCAAACCCGAGCGGTTGGCTCTCTACGCACGCGACATCCACGACGCCGTCACGGCGGAGCGGATCGATCGTCACCTCTGCGATCTCACCGACCACGAGCGGCGAGACCTGGCTGGGTTGCGCAACCGAATCGCTCTATTGAGCGAGAGCGAGCTCGGACCGTTGCTTGAACCGAGCAGTGACGGGACAGACGACATCGACTTGCTCACGTCGATCCGGCGCCGGACTGTCGTCGTGTTCAGCCTTAACAGCTCGCGCTATCCGGAGACGAGCAAGTTGCTTGGAGCCGCGCTGTTCCAAGACGTCAAGAACGCCGCTGGCGTTCTCGAGGCCGACACGGGCGACGCCTATTCGGCCGCGGTGATCGTCGACGAGTTCAGCGCCTTCGGCCAGGACCATGTCGTGGGACTCTTCCAGCGCGCGCGATCGGCGCGGCTCTCGCTGCTACTGGCGACCCAAGAGCTGGCGGATCTGCGACAGGTCGATGCGAGCTTCCAGGACCAGGTCCTGGCCAACGTGGAGACCGTAGTCGCGCATCGCCAGAACGTGCCCGCCTCTGCCGAGCTCGTAGCTCAGCTAGCCGGCACACGAGACGTATGGGTCCGGACCTTCCAGACCGACCGGTCGGCCTCGTTGAGTCGCCGAGGACCGCTGACGCGAGGGACCATGCACCGTGGCCATGAGTTCCATGTGGCGCCCGACACCGTCAAGCAACTCGACGTCGGTCAAGTGGTCGTGATCACAAAGAACCCCCATGCGGTGCGAATCGCGCGAATCCAGCCCGCCCGCGGGGCGAGCGACCCCGCGATGGAGAGCAGACGAGGTCGGCGATGAGCCCGTCGTGTCCGCAGCCTGCCGAGCCAAGGGCGCCACTAGCCGAACCCCTTCTCGATCCCAAGCAGGCGGCCGCGCTACTGGCCGTGCGTCCGAGCTGGGTCTATGAGGCGGTGCGCGACGGCAGGCTGCCTCACCTAAGGATCGGGCGCCACGTGCGCTTCCTGCGCTCAGACCTCGAGCGTTGGGTCCTCGCCCAGCGCCTCGGAGCTTGACTGGCGTCGCGATCGCAGAGGACAGCCGGAGCACAGGGTGTAAGCGGGCTGACTCGGAGGGCGCCGCGGACAGGTGACGAGATCCAAGTCGACGCTCTCTAGGACACTCAGGAGAACATCGACCTGAATCGTCGGCTTGCCGTGCTCGGCCACGTGGATCGTGCGCAGGCTGACACCAGATGCCAGGGCGAGGTCGTCCTGGGTCATGCCGAGGGCCTTTCGCCTTTCGCGAATGAGCGCTCCAAAGGACTTGCAGCGTTCAGCTAGGTACTGGTGCATGTGCACGATCTTTCAGATTCGCCCCTGAGGCCGCCAATTGCGCCCAAATTTGCACGATCGTGCAGAAGTGCAAGGCGACGAACGCGCCCAGGCCGGTGAACCGAGCGCAGCGCCACCTCGGCGCGAGGCCGGAGCCCCGTTCGCCGCAAGACCCGGCCTGTAGGGCCTAACCACGAGCATCCGCCAGGCACTCGTACTCGTCCATCACGTCCTCGATCGCGCCGCGCATGATGTCTGGCGGAGTGTCGGACCGGGACAGGAGTGCGACGGCCAGCACTCTGCCGACGTAAGCCGCGGCCTCTGCCTGCTCGATCCCGTACTGCTCGGCGAGGCAGACCAGGCACTGACCGCACGGCGAGTCGAGATCGTCGAGCTCGACGCCACAGCCGCTGCAGCGCTGCTCTCCGGACGCCAGATTCACGTCCCTTCCGGCCTCGCGGTGGTTAACCTCGACCTGCTCCAGCCAGCGCTGGAAGTCTGGGCGATCCATCAAGGGCATCTCGGTACCTCCTGGGTCACGGCGCCCAAGACGAGCAGCGAGACACCTCACGGCGATACCGTGCCGGCGTGCTCGAGTCTCGGCTCGGGCGCCACGCCCCCGGCCTGTGAGCGCAGGCGCGGGGGCACATCAGTTGTCGAGGCACACCATATGTGCGCGCCAGCCGGCGCACAAGGCTTCGGCGGTGGTCGTCACAGAGCCGTTACAGGTGGAAGTCCCCGCCGCACAGCGAATGGGCGCCGCGTCCGGCGCGAGCGGCGTCTCTCTCCGCCCCGCGGTAGGCGTCGAGCCGTTGAAACGGCTTGCGGGCGTAGACGTACGGCGTCGCCCAGCCGCGACCGATCTGAACGCGGCCGAGGTCGCCGCCCCTGCGCTGTACGTAGGCGAGAAGTCGGCCGTAGCGGTCGCGCTCCTGCTGGCTCGGGTCGGTGCGCAGCAGGACCCTCGCACCGATCGGGGCGAGGCGCGCGAGGCTCGCGGAGGCCTGCGGCCCGCCGCACTCGACCGCAACGCCGGGGCGCTTGGTCTCTGGTGCGTCGATCCCGATCAGCCGGACGGTGTGACGGCGCCCGGAGGGTCGGCGCTCGCGAACCTTGATCGTGTCGCCGTCGACATGGGCCACCATGGTCGCGGCTATCCGCCGCGCTCGGGGCTTCGGCCTGGCTGGGCTTCGACGCGCTCGCGAGCAGGGACAGGGCAGCGACTCGCAGGCGACTCCGTCTCCATGGCCGACGTCGTCGAGCCGGTGGGGGTCTGACCGGGGTCCCCCCTGGTCGAGGAAGAAGCTCTGGGCTGCGGCCTGGGTGAGGAAGTCCGAGCAGTCGCGGTCGGCCGCCATCGCGGGCACGGGCAGTGCAAGGGCGACGAGGAGAGGGAGCGACGCGAGGCCGGCCCGGATTGCTGCCAAGGTTCTCATCGACTTGGCCGCGCTCACGCGGCCAGCTCGGTCGCCGGATCTTCCGGGCCGGCTAGGTCCGCCGCAAATGCCAGCGACAGCTCGCGGGCGGCGTCGTTGCGGGGGCGGTGGTGGACGTAGCGCATGGTTGTCTGGATGTCGGCGTGGCCCATGTATGCCTGGACATCGCTGAGCGGCAGGCGACGGACCGCGATCGTCCCAAAGGTATGGCGTAGGTCGTGGAAGGTGATCGGGTTGTCCTTTTCGCGCATGTAGCCGAGGCCGGCCGCGACGAGGCCGCGGTAGAAGGCCTCGCGCACCGCGCCGGAGTCGATGTGGCCTGCCCTCCTCGTCGGGAAGACGAGGTCGTCGCGGCCGGTCGGATAGCCGGCGCGCGCAACGCGGTCGAGCACCGCGATGGCGTCGTCGATCAGCGGGACCGACCTGCCGCGCCTTGACTTCGGCGCCTTGACCTTGGATCCGGCGGGCGCCGAGGACGGCGCGTTGCGCGGGACGCGCAGGCCGGCGCCGCGGCGGTCGACGTCGCGCCAGCGCAGGGCGCGCAGCTCGCCGAAGCGCAGCCCGGTGTAGGCGGCGAAGCGGACGACCTCGGCGTAGAGGAGCCGGCGCTCGCGCATCGCGGCGAGCGAGTGGTCGTCGACCTCGCCGTTTCGCATCAGCGGCAGGTCGCCGTCGTCGAGCTCGGTGACCGAGTTGGCGACGGCCTCTACCTGGGAGGGCTCGAGGACGTTGAAGTCGGGGTTGGGCAGTGGCTGGGCGACGATCGGCACGTCGTTCATCGGGTTGGCGGAGATCCAGCCGAGCTCGCGGGCGTGGTCGAGGATCCCGCGCAGGACGAGCATCCGGTTGCGGATCGTCTTGCGGGCGAGCGGCTCGGCGCGGTCGGCGAGCAGGCGGTCCTGGTAGCCGCGGAGCCGTTCGATCGTGAGCTTTCGCAGCGGCAGCTGAGCGGAGAACTCGTCCTCGAGCTTGCCGACGATCACGCGGTAGTTGCGAAGGGTGGTCGGCTCGACGCCGTGGAAGTTCTCGACGTGGGTCAGCCAGGCGGCGCCCGCGTCGGCGAGCGTCTTTGCCCTGGTGCGCCGAGGCACTGTCGGCTTGGCACGCTCGGCGACCAGGAGCGCGTCGAGGGCGTCCTGGGCGTCGGTCGGCGTCAGGTAGGTGTCGTCGGGCTTGGGTCCGTCGCCGGCGCGCCAGATCGCGGCGCCGCGTGCGGTCTTGCGGCCGGAGTCGCGCACCCAGGCGCGGCCCAGTGTCTTGCGCGTCTTGGCGCCGTCGGCCTGGACGTAGGCGGCGACCCAGACGCGCCCCTTGACGCGGTCCTCGACCCTCACGTTGCCGGTGATCCGGTGCCCGGTCCTGCCCATCTTCGCCCCCTCGCTCATGCGCTCGACTGCCTCGGCGAGGCGCCTGCGGTCATGTAGGGACGGGAGAAGTCGCCGCCGCCCCCCGCGCCTGGGGAACAAGGCAGGGGAACAAGGTCGGGCGCGGGAGCGACGCAGAACGCAAAAACCCCGCGATATGCGGGGCCTTTGCACATAGCGGGGGCGGGATTCGAACCCGCGACCTTCGGGTTATGAGCCCGACGAGCTACCTGGCTGCTCCACCCCGCGTCGCTTCGTAAAGGCTAGCAAGCGGGGAGCGGACGTCAACGCGTCGGCAAGGCGGCTTGCGGCGCGGTCGGTGCGAGCCCGGCTAGCGTTCGTCGCGATGCGGATCGCGGTCGCGGACCTGGGGACCAACTCGACGCGGTTGCTGGTCGCCGACGTCACCGGCGACGGGGGGCTGACCCAGATCGAGCGTCACACCACCGTCACGCGGCTCGGCGAGGGCGTCGATGGCAGCGGCCGCCTGGCGCCTGAGGCGACGGAGCGGGTCTACGCGGCGCTCGCGCGCTACCGGGAGATCGCGGATGCGGCTGGAGCGGCGCGGCGGATCGCGGTGGCTACGAGCGCGATGCGCGAGACCGAGAACGGGCCCGACCTGGCCGCTCGCGTACGCGAAGAGCTCGGCTTCGACATCCGCACGATCGGCGGCGATGAGGAGGCGCGGCTGACCTTTCTCGGCGCGACCGCGTCGCGGCGACCGCAGGACGCCTCCACCAACGGCGCCGGAACGGAGCAGGCCGCCGGACCAGCCCGCGAGACCCTCGTCATCGACATCGGCGGCGGCAGCACCGAGCTCGTCAGCGGACGCCCCGGCGCCACGCCGACCTTCCACGTCTCGACCCGGCTCGGCTCGGTCCGCCAGACCGAGCGCCACGTCGCCCACGACCCGCCCCGCCACGACGAGCTCGAGGCACTGGCCGCCGAGGCCGGCCAGATCATCGCTGCCGCCGTCCCGGCCGACGTCCGCAACCGGATCGCCGACGTGATCGCCGTCGCCGGCACGCCGACCTCGCTCGCGGCGATCGACCAGGAGCTCGACCCCTACGATCCCGAGCGGGTCGACGGCTACCGGCTCGAGCTCGCCACCGCCGAGCGGATCCTCGCCGAGCTGGCCCTGCTCCCGCTCGACCAGCGGCGCTCGGTGACCGGCCTCCATCCCGACCGCGCCCCCACCATCGTCGCCGGGGTCGTCATCCTCGTCGAGGCCCTACGCCTGCTTGGAGTGAACGCGGTCGAGGTCAGCGAGTCCGACATTCTCGACGGGGCCGCGCTGGACGCTGTTTTGGTCAGCGCCAACCGGCATATACGCCCTCTATAGAGCCATCGACGTTCCGAAGCGGTCCTACCAATTCGGTAAAAACGCTCCTCAGATTTTGTACTTCCAACTTGTCCGGGCGGGCGTATAGTGCCCCTGCCGGGATGGAAAGACCATGCGGGAACGCACGGCGACTTCATCCCCGGTACATAGGCTCGGACGTTAGCCGCATGTATCGGCGCCTCCCGCCGTCCGAGTCGTCAGACCCATTCAAGACATGTACCCCTGCCCGTCCTGACTGGGTCGTCGAGCCGCCCGGATTCGTCCGGGCGGCTCTATTTCTAGGCCAGGTTCGACCTGCGCGGGTACACCACCGAGGGGTCGGTCAGCACGTTGACCAGCGCCGGCTTGCCGCTCGCGAACGCGCGCTCGAGCGCCGGCTTCAGCTCGCCCGGCTCCCTCACCAGCTCGCCGTGGCCGCCGAGCGCCTCGACCACCTGGTCATAGCGGCACTCCGGCTGTAGCTCCGCCGCCACCGAGTACCCGTAGAGGAACTCCATCGGGTGCTTCTCGAGCGCCCAGATGCCGTTGTTGCCCATCACCGCGACTACCGGCACGCCGTGGCGGACGAGCGTGTCGAACTCCATCCCGCTGAAGCCGAACGCGCCGTCGCCCATCAGCAGGCAGACCTGGCGGTCGGGGTTGGCCAGCTTCGCCGCCAGCGCATAGCCCGGGCCGGCCCCCAGGCAGCCGAACGGCCCCGGGTCCATCCAGCAGCCGGGCTCGTAGGTCTCGATCACGCGGCCGGCGTAGGAGACGAAGTCGCCGCCGTCGCCAATGACGACCGCGTCGCGCTCCAGCACCTGCGCCAGCTCGTTGTAGAGCCGCAGCGGGTGCAGCGGCGCGCGCGGGTCGTTGAGCTCGGCCTGCTCCGCGGCCCGCTTCTCGCTCTCGCTGGCCCGCAGCGTCTCGATCCAGGCCGAGCGGTCCGGCCCGCCGGCGGCGGCCGCGCGCAGCGCGTCGAGCGTCGCCGGCACGCCGCCGACCAGGTCGCCGGCGACCGGCCGCGGATGCTGGCGCTCCGGCACGCAGGAGTCGACGACCACGATCTTCGTGTCCTCGCCGAACGACTCGCCGAAGCCGAGCCGGAAGTCCATCGGCACGCCGATCACCAGCGCGACGTCGGCGCCCTTCAGCCCCTGCCCGCGGGCGCGCGAGAAGGCGAGCTCGTGGTCGGCCGGGACGCAGCCGCGCGCCAGCCCGTTGACGAAGACGGGAATCCGCAGCTCCTCGGCGAGTGCCCGCAGCGCATGCTCGCCGTGCGCCCAGTAGAGGCCGCTGCCGGCCATGATCACCGGCCGCTCGGCGCCGCGCAGCAGCGCCGCCGCCTCCTCGACGCCCTCGGCCGCCGGGACGAGCAGCGGGTCCACCTCGGCCGCCGGACCGTCGGCATCGACGTCGGCCTCCATGAAGACGTAGTCGAGCGGGAAGTCGAGGAAGGCCGGGCCGCTGGGCGGGCCCGCCGCCGCCGCGAGCGCCTCGTCGATCAGCGCCGGGATCTCGGCCGTCGACTCGGCCGTCTTGGCCAGCCGCGTCAGCGGCGCGACGAACGGAACGTGGTCGATCTCCTGCAGCGAGCCCATCCCCCAGCGCATCGCGGGCGCCCGGCCGCCGAGCACGAGCATCGGCGAGCGGTTCATCAACGCCGAGCCGAGCGGGCTCATGCCGTTGGTCACGCCCGGGCCGGCGGTCAGCGCGCAGACGCCCGGCTCGCGCGTCGCCTTCGCCCAGCCCTCCGCCGCGAACGCCGCCGACTGCTCGTGGCGGACGTCGACGATGTCGATCCTCTCCTCGCGGCAGCCGTCGTAGATCGAGAAGATGTGGCCGCCGGAGAGGGTGAACAGCTTGCTCACGCCGTGCGCCTTCAGGCGCTTCGCGACGAGCCTCCCTCCGTGCAGCTGCGTGCCTGACTCCTGCTCGGTAGCTCCCATCCGACGATCCTAAGCCCTAGGGTCGTTCCTATATGAGCGCAACCACCCGCGAGATCCGTCTCGCCTCACGCCCGCACGGCGAGCCGACCGACGAGGACTTCGAGCTCGGGGAGTCACCGCTGCCCGAGCCCGGCCCCGGCGAGGTGCTGGTTCGCAACAGCTATCTGTCGGTCGACCCCTACATGCGCGGGCGCATGCGCGACGTCAAGTCCTACATCCCGCCGTTCCAGGTCGGCGAGGTGCTCGAGGGCGGCGCCGTCGGCCAGGTCGTCGCATCGAACGACGGCCGCTTCGAGGAGGGCGCCTGGATCCAGCACATGGCTGGCTGGCGCGAGCACGCGCTCGTCGGCGACGGCGCGCTCGCCTATCCCGTCGACCCCGCGGTCGCGCCAATCGGCACGTCGCTCGGCGTGCTCGGCATGCCGGGACTGACCGCATACGCCGGCGTGACCGAGGTCGCGCCGGTCGAGGAGGGCGAGACGGTCTACGTGTCCGCGGCGGCGGGCGCCGTCGGCAGCGTCGCGGGCCAGATCGCCCGCCTGCGCGGCTGCCGCGTTGTCGGCAGCGCCGGCTCGGCCGAGAAGGTCGAGTGGCTGACCGGCGAGCTGGGCTTCGACGCCGCCTTCGACTACCACGACGTCGAGCTGACCCAAGCGCTGCGCGAGCACTGCCCGAAGGGAATCGACGTCTACTTCGACAACGTCGGCGGCGATCACCTCTCGGCGGCGCTCGGGCGCATGCGGGTGCACGGCCGGGTCGCCCTCTGCGGCGCCGTCGCCGAGTACAACGAGGAGACGCCGCAGTCCGGCCCCGACAACTTCGTCGGAGTGATCCCCAGGCGCCTCAGCCTCCGCGGCTTCATCGTCTTCGATCACGCCCATCTGCTGAAGCCGTTCCTCAGCGAAGTCGGCGCCTGGGTGCGCGCCGGCGACCTCCGCTACCGCGAGACCGTCGTGGAGGGCCTCGAGAACATGCCGAGCGCCTTCAACGGCCTGCTCGCCGGCGACAACATCGGCAAGATGCTCGTCAAGGTCGGCCCCGACCCCGCCTGACCCCCGCGGTAGCCGTCGAACGGGTCTCTATCTACAATCGGCACGCCCGGGTAGCCCAATTGGTTGAGGCAACGCGCTTTAAATCGCGTGGCTCACACGAGCGTGCGGGTTCGAGTCCCGTCCCGGGCATTCTCAACATGACCGCAACATTGCTGTCGCTACCGTGTCTGGGGGGCAGGAACGGGTAGTCGCAGGGTGACGCGTGGAGGCTTCCGCACTACATCAATCGGGCCTTTCGGCCTCCGCCGGACGGTCACCGCTGCTACGGCTGCGCAGCGACGAGCAGCTGATCGCGCTGACCCGGCGCGGCAACCAGTCTGCCTTCGAGACCCTCGTCCAGCGCTACCAGTCGCGGCTGCTCGCCTTCTGCCGCCACATGCTCAGCTCCAAGGAGGACGCCGAGGACGTCCTGCAGGAGGTCTTCGCCGCCTCCTACAACGCCCTGATGGCCGACGAGCGGCCGATCAACACGCGCCCCTGGCTCTACCGGATCGCTCGCAACCGCTGCCTCAACCACCTGCGCAAGCCGCGCCCGGCGGGCCAGGACTCGATGGACATCTTCGAGCGCGACAACGGCACGTCGACCGCCGACACCGTCCACCGCCGCGAGGAGTTCCGCCAGATCGTCGCCGACGTCGGGCTGCTGCCCGAGAGCCAACGCTCGGCGCTGCTGCTGCGCGAGATCGACGCGCTCTCCTACGAGCAGATCGCCGAGGCGATGGACACGACGGTGCCGAGCGTGAAGTCGCTGCTCGTGCGCGCCCGCGTCAGCCTCGCCGAGGCCGCCGAGGCGCGGCTGCTCACCTGCGCCGAGGTGCGGCTCGAGCTCGGCCAGGTCGCCGAGGGCCTCGCCAAGACGACCCCGCCGGTCCGACGCCACCTCAAGGGCTGTCGTCAGTGCCGAGTCTTCCGCGGCGAGCTGCGCCACACGACCAAGGCCCTCGCCGCGATCGCCCCTGTCGGGCCGTTGCTGCTGATCCTGAACAAGGTCGGGCTGACCAAGCTCGGCTTCGGCGGCCTGGGCGGCGCCGCGGCGGGGGGCGCGGCCTCGACGGCGGGCGCCGGCTCCATCGCCGGTGGAGCGGGCGTCGCCGCGGGTGGCGCCGTCGCCGCTGGCAGCGGCGCCGCGGCTGCTGGCGGAGCGCTCTCGGCGATCGGCGGAGGGATCGCCGGCAAGGCCGCCGCCGGCATGGCCGCCGCAGCGATCGTCACGGCCGGCGCCGTCGAGGTCAAGCACGTCACCAAACCTTCCGCTCCCGTCACCGCGCAGGTCCAGCAGCAGCCGATCTCCGTCCACCCCGCACCGCCGGCCGCGGCGGTCAGGACGAAGCCGGCGCGCAAGCCGGTCAAGAAGGCAGCCGCTCCCGCCAAGCCCGACAGCGCGCCCAAGCCCGAGCCTGTGGCTGCCGCTGCTCCGGCCGTCGAGCCGACGCCGGCACCGGTCGCGGCGCCCGTCCCGGCCCCGCCGGCCGTCCAGGAGGAGGAGGGCACCGTCACACTGCCGACCGACGAGGCGACCGCTCCACCGGCCACGACGACGCCTGCCGCCCCGCCGAAGCCTCCGCCGGCGGCAACCACGCCGGCACCCACGCCGCCGAAGCCTCCGCCCGCGGGCACCACGCCGACCCCGCCACCGCCGCCACCGCCGCCGGTCAGCGGCGGCGCGCCAGCTCCCGCGCCGACACCGCCGCCCACCACCGGCACGACGACGCCGCCGCCTTTGCCTCCGCCGCCGCCCGCCAGCTAGTAGGGCCGGCTCAACCGACCGGATGTCCTCGACGCGCCAGTGCTGGCGCATCCCCAGCTAGCTCAGGGCCCAGGCTCCGCGTTCGCGATCACGGTCACCTTGCCCTGAGGGCCGCTCAGCACGAGTCGCTCGCCCGGCCGCAGCCCATCGAACGTGGTGCCCGCGGTCTCGATCTCGCCGCCGGCCGCGACCGTCTTGCCACCGCCGCTCAGCTCGTACTGCACCCCGTCGGCCGATCGCAGCTCGACGCGAATCGCGATGAACGGCGGAACGCGCACCGTCGCCGGGGTCAGCCTGCCGCCGGTGCCGGTGATCGACGCCTGAGAGCTGGCCGGGATCTCGTCGCCCGCGCCGCCCTCCTGCTCCTCGGGCGAGGTCCGCGGCGGGGTGGCGCCGCCACCCTCGGCCTCCCCGCCCGTCTCGGTCCCGGTGGTCTCGGTCGCCGTGTCGACCGGAGTCGTCGCCGTGGCCGTCGCCTCGGTCTGCTCCGTGGTCGCCCCGGCCTCCGTCCCGGCCGCGCCGTTGTCGTCCTCGTCGTCGCCACAGGCCGCGAGGCCGAGAGCGAGGACGGTGGCGAGCAGGGCCGCTGAGCACTTCGAGGTTCGGAGCATGGCGCGAACCGTAACCACGCTCTCGGAAGCCCGCGGCGCTAGACGCTGTGGGTCTCGCCAGGCTGCAGGATCACGACCGACGAGCTCGTCCGCTCCTCGACGTCGCGCTTGAAGCCCTCGGCGTCGGCCTCGATCGGCGGAAAGGTGTCGTAGTGGCACGGGATCACGGTGCGAGCGCCGACCAGCTCCGCGGCAGCCACCGCGTCGTGGCGGTCCATCGTGTAGTGGCCGCCGATGTTCATCAGCGCCACGTCGAGATCGTCGCGCCTGCCGGGCAGCGCCAGGTCCGAGAAGAGGCACGTGTCGCCGAGGTGGTAGACGGTCGCGTCGCCGAGTCGAACCACGAGGCCGGCGGAGATGTGCGGCGTCCCGTCCGGCGTCACTGCGGTGTGCCACGCCGGCACCCAGCGCGCCCAACCGCCGGGCAGCTCGATCGTGCCGCCGAGGTTGGGGTCGACGACGTTCTCGACTCCCTTGCCGGCGATCTCGTTCGCCAGCTCCGGCACGGCGGCGACCAGCGCCCCCGTCCGCTTCGCGATCTCGACCGTGTCGCCGTAGTGGTCGGCGTGGCCGTGGGTGAGCAGGATGTGCGTCGGCTCGAGCTCCTCGGCGCTCGCGCCGGCCTTCGGGTTGCCGGTCAGGAACGGGTCGATCAGGACCCGCGCCTCTCCCTCCGCCAGCTCGAAGCACGACTGCCCCAGAAAGCGAATCTCCATCCCGTCTCCTCCTCGTCTAGTCGTTGCCTGGGTCCACGGCGGGGCCGAGCTCCAGCTCGCGCGCCAGCTCCCAGCCGACGGCCACGCCGACCAGCATCCCGAGCCGCGACTCCTCCGCCATCAGGCCGCTGATCGCCGCCATCCGGTCGGCGGGGTCCTCGTGGCTCGCCGCCTCGCGAATCTGCTGGGCTTGAACGGTGTCCATCAACCCGCCGCTGCTTGCCAGCACCTCGTCGAGCACCCGCTGCAGCTGTGGCGCCGCGCGCGCCAGGCGTGCCTCGGCGGCGCGGAAGCGCTCCGGATCGCTGAGCGCGACGACCGCCGCGTCCAGCTCAGCGTCGCTATAGGTGCGCTCGACATCGGCCATCGGCGTCCGATCATAGGCGCGCGCCGGCGCTGTCCGGCTCAGCGCCGCGCGAGCAGAGGCAGCGCGAAGCCGAGCAGCGCGCCCGTGGCCGCGCCGACGACGCCGGCGACGAAGCTCGCCTCAGCGACCGCGAGCGGGAGCAGCACCAGCACTGCGGCGAACACCGCAACGCCGATCAGGTCGTTGCCGCGCTCCTCGCCCCGCCGCGCCGCGCGACGGTCGTCGACCAGCCAGGCGCACAGCAGGCCGAGCGCGGCTCCGTTGGCGCCGAGGATCCAGTAGCCGACGTTGAGGTTCTCGAACGGCGGCGCTAGGTCGACCGCCACGGCCGCCGCGGACCCCGCCGCCCCCGCCAACAGGAAGACGGCCAGCGGAGCGAGCGCGCCGAAGCGCCGCTCGAGCAGGGTGCCGAAGACGCCGACGGCCACCAGCGCGACGAACTGGTAGGCGAGGCTGTCGTGTACGAAAGGCGCGGTAACGAAGCGCCAAGGCGCGTCGTCGAGCGGCAGCCAGATGCCACCGACGTCGTCGAGCCCGATCTGGTCACTTGCCAGCACGAGCGTGACGGCTAGCGAAAGGGCGATCAGCAGCAGCGTCGCGACCGGCCGCCGATCGGGGGCGATGCCCTCGATCTCGTCGGCGCGCAGCCGCGACAACCTCGGCCGGCGGCGGCGCCTGCGCTGGGTCCCCCCCTCCTCGTCGCGCTCGATCTTCGGCGCCCGCTTGCGGATCCGCTGGCCGCAGTACGGGCACTCGGTCACGTACGGGCTGACCTCCGACCCGCAGTTCCGGCACACCACGAAGAGGTCCGGCTGACTCACCTCACGGACGATACTGCGAGGCACCACCCGGGAAGCGAGCGCAGCGAGCGATTCCCGGAGGGCCGCAGGCCCGTTCTCCCCGTGGACGGCGCGCGAACCACGCTCAACCCTCCAGCGGCGCCGACGGCGCCGTCTTCGCGACTATCTCCCCGACGACCTCGCGCAGGTCCCGGTTCGCCTCGTAGACGACCAGCTGGCGCGAGCCGCCGTTGCCGTGCTCGAGCAGGTCCTCGATCGCCGCCAGCTCGTCGCCGGAGCCGAGGTCCTCGGCGTGGCCGCGCAGGCGGTCGACGAGCCGGCGCGCGAGCGCCTTGGTGCTGACGCGGTCGCGGCTCGGCAGGTCGATCAGCTCGCCGTCGAGGCCGTGGCGGGCGGCGAACCACTTGTTCTCGTCGAGCATCTCGAACGGGTAGCGCGACAGCTGCTCGCCGGCCTCGAAGTGCTCGCCGAGCTCCTTGGTCATCGCCTGGACCAGCGCGGTGAGCGCGAGCGTGTGCTCGAGCCGCGTCTGGGAGTCCATCACGCGCACCTCGACGGTCCCGAACCTCGGATGGGGGCGCACGTCGTACCAGAGGTAGGTGTAGTCGGGGATCGCCTTGCTCTGGACCATGAACTCGATCCGCTGCTCCCAGTCGGCGAAGTCGTCGTAGCGCGGCGGGATGCCGACGCGCGGGAAGGCGCGGAAGATCGGCGTCCGCGACGACAGCAGGCCGGTCGCGTCGGCGCGCCAGAAGGGCGAGTTCGCCGACAGCGCGAGCAGGATCGGCAGGTGGACGCGCATCCCGTTGGCGATGTGGATCGCCTTGTCGGGGTCGTCGACGCCGACGTGCACGTGGATGCCGAAGATCAGCTCCTGGCGCGCCACCCACTGCAGGCCGGCGACCAGCTCGCGGTAGCGCGGCCGCGACACGATCCGCTGGTCCTCCCACATCGCGAACGGGTGGGTGCCGGCGGCGCCGATCGCGAGCCCGCGCTCGGCAGCGGCGCCCATCACCAGCCGCCGCAGGCCGTCGAGCTGGCGGCCGGCGTCGGCAGCGTCGGCGCATGGCGTCGTGGCGATCTCGCAGACCGACTCCATCAGCTCGGGCTTGACCTCGCCCTCGGCGTCGTGGCCCTCGAGGTCCGTCAGCAGCCCCTCGATCGAGTTGGCCAGATCGAGCGTCTCCGCATCGACGATCATCAGCTCCTCCTCGACACCGACGGTGTAGGAGGGGCCCGTGAACCGGTGCTCCACGAGCCAAGGGTATCCGTCCGGGCGGCCCCGCAAACCCGGCTGGGCGAGCACGGGACCGATCTCTTATCCTGGGCCGTTCACGCAATCTTGAGGAGGCAACACCCCGAATGAGCCTCGGCTACGACGGCAAGCTGTACATCCTCGCGTTCGACCACCGCGGGTCCTTCCAGAAGAAGATGTTCGGCATCGAGGGCGACCCCACGCCCGAGCAGACGGCGACGATCGCCGACGCGAAGCACCTGATCTTCGAGGGCATGTCCAAGGCCGCCGACCGCGGCGCCGACCCCCACGCCTCCGGCGCGCTCGTCGACGAGCAGTTCGGCGGCGACATCCCGCGCGACGCCAAGGCGCGCGGCCTGAAGCTCGCGATGCCGGTCGAGAAGAGCGGCCAGAACGAGTTCGACTTCGAGTACGGCGACGCCTTCGGCGAGCACATCCTCCAGTTCGACCCGGACTTCTCCAAGGTCCTCGTCCGCTACAACCCGGACGGCGACGCCGAGATGAACGAGACCCAGCTCGGCAAGCTGAGGCGCCTCTCGGACTGGCTCAAGCAAAACGACCGCAAGTTCCTCTTCGAGCTGCTGGTCCCGGCCGAGCCGGCCCAGCTCGAGTCGGTCGGCGGCGACACCGACCGCTACGACGCCGAGCTGCGCCCCGACCTGATGCGGCGCGCGATCGAGCAGATCCAGGACGCCGGCATCGACGTCGACATCTGGAAGATCGAGGGCGTCGACGAGCAGGCCGACTGCGAGATGCTCGCGGAGGTCACGCGTCGCGACGGCCGCGACGGCGTCGTCTGCGTGCTGCTCGGCCGCGGCGCGAGCGACGCCAAGGTCGACCACTGGCTGCGTCAGGCGGCGCCGGTCGACGGCTTCGTCGGCTTCGCGATCGGCCGCTCGATCTGGTGGGACGCGCTGAAGGGCTTCCTCGACGGATCGATCGAGCGCGAGGCCGCGTCGGACCAGATCGCGGCCAACTACCTGCGCTTCGTCGAGGTCTACGAGGGCGCGGAGCAGGGCGCACACGTCTAGGGTTCCTGCGATGCGCATGCGTCAGTCCCTCCATCAGTTCGAGGCGGCCTTCCGCGAGGAGGCCGCCGACTCGATCGCGCGCCGGGAGCGCCTGCGCCGCGAGGCGGCGCAGCGCTCGCGGGAGCGCCGGGTCGAGCGAGTGCACAAGCACGGCACTCTGCGCTTCATCGGGCTGATCGCGACGATCCTCCTCACGACGGCGATCGTCACCTGGGTGATGTTCCAGGTACTGGCCTCCGTGGCCGGCTGAACCGCTAGTCTCCCCGCCGCCTTGGCACGCCGAGCACTCAAACCGCAGCTGAACCAGATCCGCACGTGGGTCCGGCAGGGCCGCACCGACGCGTGGATCGCCCATCAGCTCGAGGTGTCCGTCAAGGACGTCACGAACTTCAAGTCCGAGCACGACCTCGAGGCCGGCGAGACCGAGGGCGTCGAGACCGACCTCTTCGGCCCTCGCGTCGACGAGGACGAGATCGACCTGCGCGCCGAGGACGAGGCGCTCGTCGCCGCCGCGCTCGAGGAGGAGGCCTCGCGCCAGGCCGAGCAGGAGGACGAGGAGGAGCCCACCGACGAGGAGGGCGAGGCGCGCGAGGACGAGGAGAGCGAGGAGAGCAAGTCCCGTCGCCGGCGCGGACGTCGCGGCGGCCGCGGCCGCAAGCGCGGCGGTCGCAAGAAGGCGCTCGAGGGCACCTTCGACCACGGCGAGGACGGCTACGGCCTCTGGCTCGACCCTGCGATCCAGGACGACCCGCTCTACGCCGAGCACTGGGCCGGCCACCGGCCCGTCACCGTCACCGTCGAGGCCGAGCGGATCGTGATCGAGCGCCTGGCCGTCTCCTCCGACGGCGAGTAGCCGAGCGAAAACCAAGCCTGGCTAGGAAGCAGGCCTCGTGGCGTGCGCCCGCACGCGAGAGGCCGATGACGCCGCCAGGCGCCGGTTTGCAGCCGGCTACTCGTCGTCGGAGCGCTGCATCCGGCCGCCGGCGAAGTCCGCCGCCTGCTGTGCGTAGCGCGCGAATGCCGCGTCGATCGCCCAGCTCGAGTCCGTCCCCTGCGCATGCCGCTGCGCGACCTCTGACGCCCAGTCCGTCCCCTCGCCGTAGAGATCCGCCAGCTCGGTGATCTGGAAGACACCGCCGAGCCGCTTGCGCAGCTCCGCCAGCACGGCGTCCGACGCGTCAGCGAGGTCGGGATCCCCCATCACGCGACTCTGTCCCATGCGCCACTGATCGAGCGCCAGATCGACTGGATACGACATGTCCAGCCAGCGTACTCAGCGGAGCGATCAGCGCCGCGGAGGATTCTCTATTACGAACGCGCGCTCGTCGCTGCGGGTCATTCCGAGCTTGCGCGCCTCGAGCTCGAGCGTGTCGGGGTCCTTGAGCAGCGCGGCCCGCTGCTTCAGGCGCTTGTTCTCGGCCTCGAGATGGGCCAGCTCCTCGCTCTGAGCGGCGGCCGTCCGCGAGGACTCCCACCAATGCTTGGCCGGTGAGATGTACATCAGCAAGATCGCCCCCAACAGCGCCAGCAGCGCCACGCGGCTCAGCCGGTCCCAGCGAATCCCGCTCGTCCTCAGCCCGGCCGAGGCCCTTCGACGGGGCGCGCTGGCGGTGGCAGAAGGCATCGAGGCCCCCTTCTACGCCGCCGGCTCGCCTCCTTCAGCTGCGAAAGACGCTGCGGCCCGGGTAGATCGCGGCGCTGCCGAGCGCCTCCTCGATCCGCAGCAGCTGGTTGTACTTCGCGACGCGATCCGAGCGCGACGGCGCACCGGTCTTGATCTGGCCACAGCCGGTGGCGACGGCGAGGTCGGCGATCGTCGTGTCCTCGGTCTCGCCGGAGCGGTGCGACATGACGGCGGTGTAGCCGGCGGCGTGAGCCATCGCGATCGCCTCGAGCGTCTCGGTCAGCGTCCCGATCTGGTTGACCTTGATCAGGATCGAATTGCCGGTGCCGCTGTCGATGCCGCGCCGCAGCCGCTCGGTGTTGGTGACGAAGAGGTCGTCGCCGACGAGCTGGACCCGGTCGCCGAGCTGCTCGGTGAGCGTCTTCCAGCCGTCCCAATCCTCCTCGTCCATGCCGTCCTCGATCGAGAGGATCGGGTAGCGAGCGGCCATCTCGGCCCAGTAGGCGGCCAGCTCGTCGGAGGAGAGCTTGCGACCCTCGTGCTCGAGGTCGTAGCTGCCATTGCGGCGGATCTCGCTGGTCGCCGGGTCGAGCGCGATCGCGACGTCGTCGCCGGGCGTGTAGCCGGCCGCCTCGATGCCGGCGATCAGCATCTGCAGCGCCGCCTCGTTGGAGTCGAGGTCCGGGGCGAAGCCGCCCTCGTCGCCGACGGCGGTACCGAGACCGCGGTCGTTGAGGGTCTTCTTGAGCGCGTGGAAGACCTCGGCGCCGGTGCGCAGCGCCTCGGAGAAGGTCTCCGCCCCGCAGGGGATGACCATGAACTCCTGGAAGTCGACCTTGTTGTCGGCGTGCGCGCCGCCGTTGAGCACGTTCATCATCGGGACGGGGAGCGTGCTCGCCTCCGCCCCGCCGAGCTGGCGCCAGAGTGGCTGGCCGGCCTCGGCAGCGGCGGCCTTGGCGACGGCGAGCGAGATGCCGAGGATCGCGTTGGCGCCGAGGCGCGCCTTGCTCGGCGTTCCGTCGACGGCGATCATCGCCCGGTCGACGGCGTCCTGGTCGCCCGCGTCGAGGCCCAGGACGGCCTCGGCGAGCTCACCGTTGGCATTCGCTACCGCGGTCGTCACCGCCTTGCCGAGGTAGGCGCTTCCGCCGTCGCGCAGCTCGACCGCCTCGAACTCGCCCGTCGAGGCGCCCGAGGGCACCGCCGCCCGGCCGAAGGAGCCCGACAGCAGCGTCACCTCGACCTCGACGGTCGGGTTGCCGCGGCTGTCCAGGATCTGACGGGCGTGGACCTTCTCGATTGCGCTCACGGGCTGGGGTCTACCTCCTAGGGGGTCAGCGGAGGCGGCTGATCCTATTGCGCGGCTTCGGCTGCGCGACGCTCGAGCTCGTCCTTGAAGCGGCGCGCGTGCTCGCGCAGGGCCGACTCGGGGTCGACCCCGGCGGCGCCCGCGGCGGCGACGGCCTCGAACAGCCGCTCGCCGATCGCGTCGAAGGCCTCGTCGCCGGGAGCGGGGCCGCCGCCCTCGCCAGGACCGGCGGGCGGCGTCAGGCCCGCTGACTGGGCGCGGCGCAGGACCTTCTTGGCGTAGAGGGTGGCGGGCAGGGTCTCCGGCAGGTCGCCGAAGACCTCGCCGCCGCGCTCCTGCTCGCGCTTGATCTGAGCCCAGCTCTCGAGGACCTCTCCGGCGGTCTCTGCGGCCGCCTCGCCGAAGACGTGCGGGTGGCGGCGGACCAGCTTCTCGCGGCAGTGGTCGGCGACCGCGGCGAGCGAGCCGGCGTCGCGCTCCTCGAGCAGCATCGACAGGAACATCACCTGGAAGAGCACGTCGCCGAGCTCGTCGAGCAACTTGGCGTCGTCGCCCGAGTGGGCGGCGTCGGCAAGCTCGTAGGCCTCCTCGATCGTGTGCGGGACGATCGAGCGCTCGTCCTGCTCGCGGTCCCAGGGGCAGTCGCGGCGCAGGCGCCATGTGATCTCGTCGAGACGCTGGAGCGCCTCGACGAGATCGGCGGCGCGCCGCTCGCTCATGGGACTACGGAGCGGGCGGAGGCTGCGGCGTCTGCGGCGGAGCTCCCTGGGGCGGCGGAGCGCCTTGCGGCGGCGGGGCGCCCTGCGGGGCGCCTGGCGCCGCGTTGGTGTCGGTCGTCTCCTCTGGAGCGTTGCTGCACTCCGCGACGACGAAGCCCTCGCGGCACTTGGTCTGGTCCTTGAAGTCCTCGCGGAACTCCTCGATGAAGTCCTGCAGCGACTTCTGCTCGCGCTCGGACCGCAGCAGGCCCCGGATCGTCTCCTTGGCGTCGGCGAGCGACTGCTGGCTGGCTGGCGTGGTGTCGGTGACCTCGAAGACGTACCAGCCGAACTGCGTCTTCACCGGGCCCTCGATCTCGCCCTGCTCGGCGTCGAAGACCGCCTCGTCGAACGCCTTCTCCTGCTGGCCCTGCGGCACGTCGGGCAGCTTGCCGCCGTTCGCCTTCGAGGCCTGGTCGATCGAGTACTCCTTGGCGACCGCCGGGAACTTCGCCCCGCCGTCGAGCTCGCGCTTGGCCTGCTCGGCCTTGGCCTTGGTCTTGGTCAGGACGATGTTGAGGTCGCGCCGCTCGGGCTGGCCGAAGCGCTTCTTGTTCTTCTCGTAGTACTCCTCGATGTCCTCGTCGGTGACCTTCTCCTGATCCTTCTGGATCTTCGCGGTCAGCTTGTTCTGGAGCGCGTCGAGCTTGATCCGGAAGAGGATGTCCTGCTCGGTGGCGCCGGAGGTGCGCAGGAACCTCTGGTAGTCGCGCTCCTTCGGGAAGGCTTGCTTCTTCTGGTCCTCGAAGAGCGTCCGGACCTCCTTGCCGCTGACCTTGACGTTCTGCTCCTCGGCCTCCTGCTGGACCCACTGGGACTGGATCAGGAACTGCATCACCTGCTGCTTGAGCTGGTCGTAGCTCTGCTTGCACTGTTTCTTGAGGTCCGCGTCGCTCGGCTTCGAGCCCTTCGGCTGTGCCTGCTTGAGCGCCGCGATGCACTTGGTGAACTTGGGCGGGTCCGGCGGGACCGAAGGGCCACCCTGCTGCGCCTGGCTCTTGGCGGCGCTCTCGTACCAGTGGTCGAACTGCTGCTTGGTGATGACGGTGTCCCCGACACGCGCTACGGCGTCGGAGGGGACGTCGGACCCGCCGCAGCCGGAAGCGGCGACGGCACAGATGCCAGCGAGCGAGAAGCTCGCGAGAAGACGAAGAAGGTTCATGGAGGCTGAGTTCATCCCGAGGTAGCTGTGCGCCCCTCCTCGAGGGCGCCCGGAAGCAGCGGCTGACTGTAGCGGAGCGCTGCGCAGTCTGTCGCAGGTATTAGGTCCGCGCAGGCTCGCTGGCCGCCTCGAGCACCGCCTCGGCGGCGCGAACGACCGCCGCGAAGCGCTCCGCGGGCTCGTCGGGGACGCGCACGCGGACGGTGCTGCGCCCCGACTCGTAGATCGCCTCGGGCACGCGCTCGCGCAGCACAGAGACCTGCGTGGAGTCCAGCTCGACGGGCGAGACGGCGAGCTTGCCGCCGGCGAAGTCGACCGTGCGCACGCCGGCTCGGCCGAGCTTGATTCGCGCGTCCTGGAGCTTGATCAGGTTGTCGAGCGGCTCGGGCACCGGTCCGAAGCGGTCCTCGAGCTCCTCGCGCAGCACGATCAGGTCGGCGATCTCCCTGGCGCCGGCGACGCGGCGGTGGATCTCGATCTTCGCCGCCTCGTAGGGGACGTAGTCGCCGGGCACGAAGGCGTCGACGGGCAGGTCGACCCGGACGGGCTCCGGCGCCTCCTCGGCCGAGTCGCCCGCGAGCGCCGCGACCGCCTCGTCGAGCATCCCGACGTAGAGCTCGAAGCCGATCGCCGCGACGTGGCCCGACTGGTCGTCCCCGAGCAGGTTGCCGGCGCCGCGAATCTCGAGGTCGCGCATCGCGATCTTGAAGCCCGAGCCGAGCTCGGTGTAGTCGGACAGCGTGGCCAGGCGGTCGCCGGCCTCGCTGGTCAGCGCGGCCGCCGAGGGGTAGAGCAGGTAGGCGTAGGCACGCTCCTTCGAGCGCCCGACGCGACCGCGGATCTGGTAGAGCTGGGCCAGGCCGAGCTCGTCGGCGCGCTCGACTATCAGCGTGTTCGCGTTCGAGATGTCGAGGCCGGACTCGACGATCGTCGTGCAGACCAGGACGTCGGCCTCACCGCGCAGGAAGGCGAGCATGATGCCCTCGAGCTGTCCCTCCTCCATCTGGCCGTGGGCGACGAGCACGCGCGCGTGCGGGCACATCGCGCGCACGCGCTCGGCCGTCTCCTCGATCGAGTCGACACGGTTGTGCAGGAAGAACGCCTGGCCCTTGCGGTCGAGCTCGCGCTCGATCGCCTTCTGGACGAGGTCCTCGTCGTACTCGCCGACGTAGGTCTTGACCGGGCGGCGGCCCTCCGGCGGAGTCTCGATCACCGAGATGTCGCGCAGTCCGGCGAGCGACATCTGCAGGGTGCGCGGGATCGGCGTCGCCGATAGCGACAGCACGTCGACGCGCAGCCGCAGCTGGCGCAGCAGCTCCTTCTGCTTGACGCCGAAGCGCTGCTCCTCGTCGACGATCAGCAGGCCGAGGTCCTTTGGCCGCACGTCGCGCGAGAGCAGCCGGTGGGTGCCGATCAGGATGTCGACCTTGCCCTCCTCGAAGTCCTTCAGCGCCGCGCGGACCTCCTTGTCGGAGCGGAAGCGGGACACCTGCTCGATCCGGAACGGGTAGTCGCGCAGGCGCTCGGCGAAGGTGCCGTGGTGCTGCTGGGCGAGCACGGTCGTCGGCACGAGGAACATCACCTGCTTGGAGTCGGCGGCGGCCTTGAACGCCGCGCGCAGCGCCACCTCGGTCTTGCCGTAGCCGACGTCGCCGCAGATCAGGCGGTCCATCGGGCGCGCCTCCTCCATGTCGGCGCGGACGGCCTCGATCGCGTCGAGCTGGTCGGGGGTCTCGCGGAACGGGAAGGCGGTCTCGAACTCGACCTGCCACTCCGAGTCGGGTGGGAAGGCGTAGCCGGCACGCCGCTTGCGCTCGGCGTAGAGGTTGATCAGCTCCCCGGCAAGCGCCTCGGCGGCGCGGCGGGCACGCAGCTTCTGCTTCTCCCACTGGCTGCCGCCGAGCTTGCTCAGCGGTGGGTCGCCAGCGTCAGCGCCAACGTAGCGGCTGATCTTGTGGATCTGGTCGCTCGGGACGAAGACGCGGTCGCCGCCCTTGTACTCGAGCTGGAGGTAGTCGCGGGTGATGCCGCCGACGGTCTTGGTCTCGAAGCCGGTGAACAGCGCGATGCCGTGGTCCGCGTGGACTACGGGCGTCCCGGCGCGCAGGTCGGTGAAGCTGGCGAGCGCCCCGGCGCCGGTGCTGGGACCGCGCGTCTCGGCGCGGCGGCGGCGCAGGAGGCGGTGATCGGGGACGATCGCCAGCTTCAGCGCCGGCGCCACGAAGCCCTCGCGCAGCGAGGCGACGGCGAAGGTCAGGCCTGGCTCATGCGGCGCCTCGGCCTCAGCGGCGGGCGTCTTCGCGCGCAACTCCGGAACGTCGTCGGCGGCAGCGCTGCCCGGACGGGCCCGGGGCGCTCCGCCGAGGAAGGCGGCGCGAACGCGCGTCAGGTTGTAGGCCGCCCGCTCGGCCTCCCCTTGGCGCGCCCACGGGACGAACGTCCGGTAGCCGGAGCGGATCAGCTTCTCGAGCTCCGGCTCGGCCGCCTCGAGCGAGCGCGCGGCGGTCTCGGCGGCCTGGGCGCGGAAGCTGTGCGGCTGGTCGCCGGAGATGCTCGACAGGCGCAGGGCGGCGCGTGCGTCCAGTCCCGCCTGGAGACGCTCGGGATCGACGTAGAGGTGGCCGGCGTCGGCGTCGTGGAAGCTGGTCGTGACGTCGTCCCAGTGGTCGCGCAGCGCCGGCGGCAGCTCCTCCTCCGCGGCGATCGCGACCAGCGCGTCGGCCGGCAGGAGGTCGAGCAGCTCGCCGAAGCGGTCGACGGGCAGCAGCTCGGCGACGTCGAGGCGGTCGTCGGCGGCGGACGCGTCGCGCTGATTCTCGCCGCCTGCCTTCTTGCGCGGCTGCGCCGCGATGTCGGCCGCCGCGATCTCGGCGAGCTCGCGGTGCTCGGGCGCCAGCTCGGCCGCGGGTGCGATCTCGACGCGCTCGACCTCCTCGAGCGAGCGCTGGGTGAAGGTCGAGAAGAAGGTCAGCCGCTCGACCTCGATGTCGAACAGCTCGCAGCGCACCGCGCGCTCCTCGGTCGCCGGGTAGATGTCGACGATGTCGCCGCGCAGCGCGAACTGGCCGCGCTCCTGCACCTGCTCGACGCGCTCGTAGCCGCAGGCGACGAGCTGAGCGGCCGTCTCGTCGAGGTCGAGCAGCCCGCCCCTCTCGATCGTGAAGCCGTGCGGACGCAGCTCGGGGTCGGGGACCTTCTCCGCGAGCGCGACGGCCCCAGCGACGACGACCGGGGCACAGGCCCGTTTGGCGTCCGCCGGCTCCGTGCCGTCGGAGAGCGCAGACCCCTCGACCAGCGCGTCGAGCGCGGCGATCCGCAGGCCGACGAGGTGCGGCGGCGGAGCGAGGTGCGACTCGTAGCGGACGCCGCGCGCCGGGTAGAGCCGCACCGGCCGCGGCGCTAGGAACTGCTTCAGGTCGGCGGCGAGGTCGCGCGCCGCGCGGTCGTCGCCTGCGACGACGAGCGCCGGGCGGTCAGGCTCGGCGTCGAGCAGCGCCGCGAGCAGATAGGGCCGCATGCTCTGCGACACGAACGCCCGCTGCGGCGCCTTCCGCGCAGCGTCGGACAGCGCCGCGACGGCGTCGTCCTCCTGGGCGAATGTGAGCAGCGGTCTCAGCGACATGGCACGCGAAACGGCCGCCCGGACTCAGCCGCGCGGCCTCCGTCCGATTCTAGGCGTCGCTGGCCGGACCCGGCATTGCACCGAGATGAGCCGATTTCGGCGACATTGCCGCCGAAACCTGCCCGGCTCGGCTACGGCGCCCGCAGTGGGCCGATCGCGGCGGCATTGCCGCCGAAATCCGCCCGGCGTCAGGCGGGGGCGGCGAGGTCGGCCGGGTCGCTGGTCACGAGCCGGTCGAGCTCGTCGACGGCGTCCTCGATCAGTCGCTGGACATCCTCGTCGGGCTCGCTGAAGCGGCCGAGGACGTAGGGGACGACGATCGAGGGGTCGGTCGAGTCCGGGCGGCCGACGCCGACGCGGACGCGGCGAAAATCACGGCCGCCGAGCTCGCGGTCGAGCGACTTGAGGCCGTTGTGGCCGGCGAGGCCGCCGCCCACGCGCGAGTGAATCCGGCCGAACGGCAGGTCGATCTCGTCATGGACGGCGACGACGCGATCGAGCGGCACGTGCAGCGAGCCGCGCGCCGGGCCGGCGGAGCGACCGGACTCGTTCATGAAGGTCTGCGGCAGCAGGACGCCGACGCGCGGGCCCCCAGGGCTCGTGCGACCCTCGCTGTAGAGGCCGGCGAACTTCTGCTTGGCCTTCGGCAGCTCCCAGCGCTGTGCCGCCAGCGCCGCGACCTCGAAGCCGACGTTGTGGCGCGTGCCCTCGTACTTGCGGCCGGGATTGCCGAGCCCGACGACGAGCCAGTCGACCCTGCTCCCGTCGCCCTCCTCCCGACGGCGGAACAGCCCCATCGTGCGGCGCTACTCGCCCCCGCCGCCCGAATCGTCGTCGCCGGAGCCCTCGCCGCCCTCGCCCTCGGCCGCCTCGCCCTCCTCGCCGACGACCTCCGTCTCGGCCTCGATCTCGGGCTCCTCGACCTTGGTCGGCAGGACGACGCTGGCGACGACGACCTCGTCGGGGTGCTCGTGGACGATCTCGACGCCCTCGGGCACCGTGATGTCGGCGAGGGTGATCGTCGAGCCGATGTCGAGCGCCGTCACGTCGACGACGATCTGCTCGGGGATGTCGGTCGGCAGCGCCTCGATCTCGACCTCGCGCGTCGCGTGGTCGAGCACGCCACCCTCCTTGACGCCGGGGGCGTCGTCGATACCCTCGAGCTCGAGCGAGACGGGGGCGCGAATCTTCTCCTTGAGGTTGACCTCGAGGAAGTCGATGTGGACGACCTCGTCGCGCACGGGGTGCAGCTGGCGGTCCTTGACGATCGCCGGGACGGACTTGTCCTCGCCGATCCGGACGTCGATCAGCGCGGCGCCCTCGTTGAGGATGCGGCGCAGCTCGCGGTCGCCGACCTTGAAGGAGACGGGCTCGTCGTGCGAGCCGCCGTAGAGCACGCCCGGCACGAGGCCGGCGCGACGCAGACGGCGGGAGGAGCGCGAGCCGCGCTCCTCACGGGTCTCGACGGCTAGAACTGGTCGGTCGGAAGCCATGATCGGCCGGCCAGTCTAGCTCGCTCGGGCGCTCTATGGTTCGCGCCGTGGCCAAGCAGGACGAGTCGATACCGACGGGCCGCGTGCGGCGGACGGCACAGGTCGGGTCGGTGATCGGCAGCCAGGGCGCGCGCTGGGCCGGGACGCGAGCGGCGAATCTGGCGCGCTCGAAGGAGCAGGGCGCGGCCCAGCTCGACAAGCGCCACATGGAGGCGGCCGAGCGGATGGTCGACACGCTCGGGACGATGAAGGGCGCGGCGATGAAGATCGGCCAGCTGGCGTCGTTCATCGACACCGACTTCCTCCCGGACGAGTACCGCGAGCTGTATCAGGACAAGCTCTCGAACCTGCGCTCAGAGGCGCCGGCGATGCCCTGGACGAAGGTCCGCGGCGTGCTCGATCAGGAGTGGGACGAACCGGTCGAGGCGCTCTTCGAGGACTTCGAGCACGAGGCGGCGGCCGCCGCTTCGATCGGCCAGGTCCACCGCGCCACGCTGCCCGACGGCCGCGCCGTCGCGGTGAAGATCCAGTACCCGGGCGTCGCCGAGGCGCTGCGCGCCGACATGCAGAACGCCGGGATGATCATGCGCCTCGCGAAGGCGATCGCGCCTGGTCTCGACGCCAAGGCGGCGGCCGCCGAGCTCAAGGAGCGCGTGCTCGAGGAGCTCGACTACGAGTATGAGGCGCAGAACCAGCGCGCGTTCTCGCGCGGCTACCGCGGCCATCCGTTCGTCTACGTGCCGGACGTCGTCACGCGGCTGTCGCGCGGGCGCGTGCTGGTCACCGAGTGGGTCGACGGCGTCGGCTTCGACGACGTCAAGGCGCTGCCGCAGGCCGAGCGCGACCGCTTCGCCGAGATCGTCTTCCGCTTCTGCTTCGGCTCGATCTACCACCTGCAGCACTTCAACGCCGACGCCCACCCCGGCAACTACCTGCTGATGGAGGACGGCAAGGTCGCTTTCCTCGACTTCGGGATGACCAAGCAGCTCGACAAGGAGCAGATCGAGCTCGAGATCGCGGCCCTCGACGCGGTCTTCGCGGCGGATCCCGAGCGGCTGCGGACGGCGATGGGCGACCTCGGCTTCGTCAGCAACCCGCGCAAGGTCGACGCCGAGCGGCTGATGGCGCACGTGATCGCCGTCGGCGGCTGGTACATGGAGGACCGCGAGGTGACGATCGACTCGCGCCGCGTGATGGAGGCAATCGCCGCGGTGTCGGACCCGCGCTCGGAGTTCTTTGATCTGCTGCGGCGCGAGAACGTGCCGGCCAACGAGCTGATGGGCCGCCGGATGGAGGTCGGCGTGCTTGCCGTCCTCGGCCAGCTCCAGGCGACGCGCAACTGGTACCGGATCGGCCGCGAGTGGTGGTTCGGCGACGAGCCGGCGACCGAGCTCGGCGCCGAGGAGTGGCCCTACTTCGAGTCGCGCGGCGAGCGTCGCGTGCGCAAGTTCTCGGCCCGCGGCCGGTCCGGCGGCGCTTAGCTAGAGGCCGGGCTTGATGGTCATGTCGATGACCACCAGCACGAGGATCAAGAGCTCGATCTGGTTGACGAGCAGCGCCTGGCGGACGTTCGCGACGACTCCCGGGGCGGTCGGTCCCTCGGCGGCGACCAGCGCTTGGAGCTTCTTGTCGTGCGGGCCGTAGTAGCCGACCCCGACGATGAAGCTGAAGATCCAGCCGAGGAAGGCGAGCGTGATCCAGAGGTCGCCGAAGTCGTAGCCGACCTCGTTGACGAGCAGGACGCCGGCGACCAGCAGGATCACCGACGTCGGGGCGTAGAGCCGAAAGGCGATCGTGTTGATCTCCTTCGAGAACTCGTACATCTCCTGTGGGTTGCCGCGCTTGAGCACGCGCCGGCCGTAGATGTGCAGCGAGATGTTGCCACCGACCCAGACTACGGCTGCCAGGACGTGGATCGTCAGGAGGAGGTCGTACATGGGTGCGAGCCTATCCCGGCCTACGGACGCTCGCTAGAAGAGCTGGTTCTCGCCCTCGAAGATCTCCGAGACGGAGTCGTCGAGGAAGATGCGGCGGATCGAGTCGGTGAGGATGTCGGCGCTGGTCAGCACGCGGATCCGGTCGGGCGCTCCGTCGCGCAGGGGCACGGTGTCGGTGACGACGATCCCAGCGAGCGGCGAGGCCTCGAGCGTCTCGAACGCACGGCCGGAGAAGACACCGTGGGTGGCGACCGCGTAGACCTTCGAGGCGCCCTCGTCGAGCACCGTCTGGGCGGCGGCGCTGAGCGTGCCGCCGGTGTCGATGATGTCGTCGACGATCACCGCGACCTTGTCCTGGACGTCGCCGATCACGTAGCCGATCTCGGCGACCTGGTGGCTCGGCCGCTCCTTCTCGAGCAGCGCGTAGGGCGCCCCGACCTTCTGCGCGAACTTGCGCACCAGCTTCACGCGGCCGGCGTCGGGGGCGATGATCACGAGGTCCTCGCCGGCGAGCTGGTCGCTGACGAACTGGGTCAGGATCGGCATCGCGGTCATGTGGTCGACGGGCTTCGAGAAGAACCCCTGCATCTGGCCGGCATGGAGGTCCATCGTCACCAGCCGGTCGATGCCAGCGGTCTCGAGCACCTCGGCGACCAGTCGGGCGGAGATCGGCTCGCGCGGCGCCGACTTCTTGTCCTGGCGCGAGTACCCGTACCACGGGGTGACGGCGATGATCCGGTGCGCCGAGGCGTGCTTGGCCGCGTGGATCATCACCAGCAGCTCCATCAGCGCGTCGTTGACGGTCATGTCCTCGTCCTCGCTGCCGGCGATCGAGGCGACGATGAACAGGTCGGCGCCGCGGATCGAGTCCGCGTAACGGCAGTAGACCTCACCGTCGGAGAAGGTCTTGAGGCCCGCGTCCGCGAGGTCGACGCCGAGGTTGTCGGCGATCTTCGCGCCCAGCGCCTGCGTACCGCGGCCGGCTGCGACCATCAGCCGCTTGTCGTAGCTGGCCGGGATGTAGGTCCCGGCGGTGAGCTCGGTCTCGGTGGTGACGGCGCTCATCCCCGCTCTTTCTCGATCCGCTCCGTGTAGCCGTCGACGTTGCGCTGCTCTGGCCGCGAGATCCCGAGCGCGCCTGGCGGAACGTCCTCGGAGATCACCGATCCGGCCCCAATATACGCCCCGTCCCCGACGGTCACGGGCGCGACGAACGAGCTGTTGACGCCCGTCCTGGCCCCCGCCCCGATCTTCGTGCGGTGCTTGCGGAAGCCGTCGTAGTTGGCGGTGATGTTGCCGGCGGCGACGTTTGCGCCGTCTCCCACGTCGGCGTCGCCGAGGTAGGAGAGGTGGGGGACCTTGGCGCCGGCGCCGATCTCCGAGTTCTTGACCTCGACGAACGTGCCGACCTTCGCCCCCTCGCCGATGTGCGCGCCCGGGCGCAGGTACGCGAACGGCCCGACCGAGCCGCCGGCCTCGATCCGCGCACCGGTCACGAACGAGTGGACGCAGGAGACGCCGTCGGCGAGCGACGAGTCGGCGATCGTGGTCTGAGGGCCGATCTCACAACCGGCGCCGATCCGCGTGTCGCCGCGCAGCGTGACGCCGGGACCGATCGTCGTGTCGCCGCCGATCTCGACGCCGACCTCGACTCGCGCCGAGTCGGGCGCGAGGAAGCTGACGCCGGCGAGCGCGTGGCGCTCGAGAATCCGTCGCTGGGCGAGGCGCTCGGCATCCATCAGGTCGACCTTGCTGTTGACTCCGACGGCGCTGCTCAGATCGGCCGTGACGTGGGCGGCAACTGTGCGGCCCTGCTCGCGCAGCAGCGGGAAGACACCGGTCAGATAGGTCTCGCCGCCCTCGAGCCCGACCGCGTCGAGGGCCTCGAAGAGCGCGTCGGAGTCGAAGACGTAGGTGCCGAGATTGACCTCGCGCGTCGCGAGGACCTCAGGGGCGACGCCAGCCGGATCCTTGGTCTCGACGATCCGCTCGACGCTGCCGTCGGCGCCGCGGACGATCCGCCCGTAGCCGGCGGGGTCGAGCCCCTCGGTGGTCAGCAGCGTCGCCGCCGCGCCTGCGCCGTCATGGGCCGCGACCAGCTCGCCCAGCAGCTCGGCCGAGATCAGCGGGTGATCGCCCGACAGGATCATCACGCTGCCGTCCGGCCCAACCGCCTCACGCGCGGCCAGCACCGCTGCGCCGGTCCCCTCCCCCTCCGTCTGCTCAGCGACCCTGACCCCCTCCGGAAGCCCGTCTGCGACGCCGTCGCCCGGCCGCGTCACGCAGACCACGTCGGTCGCTCCCGCCGCCCGCGCCGCCTCGATCGCCCACTCGACCATCGGCCGGCCGCAAATCGAATGCAGGACCTTGGGCAGAGCCGAGCGCATGCGCGTGCCCTTGCCCGCGGCCATGACGAGAACGGTCAGCTGCTCGGCCATGACCCGCGCAGAGTACCGCCGCACCGCCGGACCAGTCAGACCGCGGGCGGCGGCTGCCGTCGATCAGGCGGCCCGTTCGCGCTGCTCCTCCCGTTCGTACCAGACCAGCCACTTCCGGACCGCGTTGTCTGAGACGCCGTACTTGCGGCCAACCGCGCAGAAGCTCATGCTCCCCAAGTCAGCTTGCAGCTGATCCAAAGACGGGCGCTCGACCTTGCGGAGGTCCAGTCGGGCGACTCCGAGACCCTTGCCCTTCTTAGAACAGGAGATGGAGCAGTAGTAGCCGTCGCTGGCGCGCGGCTGGAAGGGCTCCCCGCAATGCCGGCACTCGCGCTCATGCGGCACGTTGCGACCGCAGTGGGTGCTCAACGTCGCCGCGCAGTTCGGGCAGACGATCTGCAGATTCTCCACACGGTGGTCATCCCGGACACCGTTGACGTGATCGAGGATCAGCGACATGCGGCGTCCTCGCCAGACCTCGGTCTGACCGCAGAGCTCGCATCTCCTCTCCTTGACCCCCTCCGCGTAGAGCCTCTTCTTCAATGAACCCCGGCTATAGGAGGAACCGCGGACCAGGATCTCGGCGAGAGGCGCCCTCCGCCGCTCGCCACATGCGCGCTTCGCACGATCCGGATCGAAGTGCGCGAACGAGATTCCCCACCGGGCGGCGTACTTCTTGAGGATCGCGTGTCCTCCTCCGGTTGGACACATGTCCAGCTTCCGCAACGCCTCAGCCCATGAATACGACGTAGAGATCGCATTTCGCGCTTCAGCTTCCGAGTACCGTGGGCCCCGTCCCATAGCGAACCCATGATCGCATATATGCCGGACGAATCCGCACTGGGGAGCCAGGGATCGAACCTGGGCCTGCAGGGCCAAAGCCTGCCGGGCTAGCCACCTACCCCACTCCCCAATACCTCGCGAACGTATCACCCGCCTTGAGCGTCAGTCGCGGACCCGCAACTCCTGGGCGGGTCCCCCGGGGGGCGAGATGCCGAGGACGCGCATGGCCTTGAGACCTAGGGAGAGGCGCTCGCGGCCGTCGGTGGAGCCGACGTCGAGCTTGGTGAGCTCGCGGACGCGGTCGAGGCGGTAGCGGATCGTGTGACGGTGGGTGAAGAGGCGCTCGGCGGTCTTGGCGACGCTGCCGTCGGCGTCGAGGAAGGTCTCGAGCGTTCGGAGCAGCTCGGTCTCGTACTGGTTGTCGTACTCGACCAGTGGGGCGACGGTCTCCTCCTGGAAGCGCTCGAGCTCGCCGGGGTCCTCGCTCATCGCGGGAAGCAGCAGGCGGTAGGAGCCGGTCTCCTCGAACGAGAGGAAGCCCTCGCCACGGGCGCCGGCGACGTTGGCGGCGAGCAGCGCCTCGGCGCCGGCGCGATGGAGGTCGACGGGCTCGGCGGTCGGCCGGCTGATCGCCACGGTCAGGTGGTAGCCGACGAGGCCGGCGTCGAGCTCGGCCTGCACGGCGCGCGCCACGCGCCCGCCGGGCTCGCTGCCCTGGCCGGGCACGAGGACCACCAGCTCGCGTTCGGCGCGTGGCGTGCGGTTCTCGCCCTGGAGTGGCGGGGCCGGCGGGCCGTAGGCGACGGCCGCGGCGAGCGACGTCCGCTCGACCGCTCGCGCCCCGCGCTCGGCCAGGGTCAGCACGCGAGCGCGCCAGTCCCCCTCCTCCGGCTGCTGTGGCCGCGCCCGCACGACGATCACCGAGGCGCCCTCGCGCAGGTCGCAGCCCAGCTCGGCGGCGCGGGCAACGATGTTCTCGCGATCCGTCAGCGAGCGGTTGAGCAGGTCGGCGAGGAAGTCGCCGACGGCCGCCTCGGTGGCGCGGCCGGGCGCGCGGGCGCGGTCGACCTCGAGGCCGATCAGCGTCGTGACCATCCGCAGCAGCGCCGGCTCGGGCGGCTCGTCCCAGGGGCGCATCCGCAGCTGGCCGACCGGCTCGTCGGCGACGCGCAGGTCGACTGCCCCGCTGCCGCGCTCGCCGGCGATCACCGCGCGCTCGTCCTCGGACGACTGGCAGGCGACCGCGAGCACGCTGCTGGAGCTGTCCAGCACGACGACGCTCGCGCCCAGCGCGCGCGACGCGGCTCGAGCCACCGCCGGCAGGCCGGCGCCCGCCTCGACAGCCGCCGAGACCTCCTCGAGCCCCTCGAGGAAGGCGCTGCGCCCCTGCTTGCCCGCCGCGTTCACAGGCGAAGTCTGGCAGCAACCCCTCGCCGTGAGATGCTGTCGGGGATGAACCGTCGCAGGGGGCTATGGCTGTCCGGGATCGTCGCAGCGGCGCTGTTGGTCGTCCTCACCGTCGTCGACGGGCAGATTCAGGACAGCGGCGGGCCGGGGATCGTCGCGTTCGAGCTGGCGCGCACCGCCGACAGGGCGGCCGAGATCCTCGCCGAATGGGGCGCCGACGGACAAGGCTCCGCCCGCCTGTCGCTCTGGATCGACTTTCCCTACCTGATCGCCTACGGCGCCTTCCTGGCGCTCGCGGTGGCCGCGATCCGCGACGCCCTGGCGGCACGCGGCCGACAGCGCTGGGCGCGGCCGGGCGGTGCGATCGCCGTCCTGCCGATCGTGGCGGCGGCCTGCGACGTGGTCGAGGACGTCAGCCTGCTGCTGATCCTGGATGGAGAGACAGGATCGGCGGCGCCGGCGGTCGCGTTCGCCTTCGCGCTGGCCAAGTTCGTCGCCTTGGCGATCGCGCTGGCCTATCTGCTCGGCGGCCTCGTCGCCTTGGCAGCCGCCCGTCGACGCCTGGCGTAGCGACACCCGCGAACGCCGCTACGCGTAGCGGTCGTAGGACCAGATGACGGCGAGGCCGATCGCCGCGCCGACGCCGAGCAGCGTCCCGAGGATGTAGAGCGTCAGGAAGCCGGCGGCGAGCCGCTCCCAGAGGCGGCCGTAGGCCGCGACGGCGGGAGCCAGGATGAAGGCGAGGTAGCCGGCCCCGACGACGCCCGCCGCGGCGGCGATCGCCAGCTCGGTGGTGGTGAAGTCGAGGCTCATCGGGTCGGCTCGGGCGGAGGCGGGTCTGCGGCCGGGCTGGGCTCATTGTGGCGCAGGTAGGCGACGATCAGCGCGATGATGGCGCAGAGGCCGAAGACGCCGGCCCCAAGACCCCAGCCGCCGGCGACGTCGGACCAGTAGTGGACCCGCAGGTAGATGCGCGAGAGGCCGATCGCGGCGGCGAGCGCGAGCGCGCCGCCGACCAGCGCGGCCCGGCTTGCGATCCCCGGTATGACGCGGGCGACGACCACCGCGACGGCGACCCAGGCGGTCGAGTAGGCGGCGTGGCCGCTGGGGAAGCTCGCCCCGTCGGCATCGGTCAAGGGCCCGCTCGGACGCGGCCTGTCGATGCCGTTCTTCGCGAGGTGGACCGACACGTAGAGCAGCGCGAAGCCGAGGGCGAGCGCCGCCGCCTCGTACCAGTGGCGCCTGACCAGCAGCAGGATCGACGTCGCCAGGACGAGCGCGGCGACCGTCGGGAAGGCGCCGAGGTCGGTGACCACCTTCGCGACGTCGGTGAGCAGCTCGTCGACGTTGAGCCGGTCGGCGAGGTCGAGCAGCTCGCGGTCGGCGGGCGTCGTCGAAGGGTCGGCCGAGAGCGTGACCGCGTAGGCGGTGAAGACGTAGAGGCCGACGCCGGAGACCGCGAGCGTGGTGGTCAGCTCGAGGCCGAGGTCGCCGGGCGTCACGCGATTGAAGAGGAAGCGGGCTTGCGGGCCGACGACGTTCCAGGCCGGCGCCAGGACGCGCCGGCGGATCGGGCGCCCGACGGCGAGCAGCGGCCGCAGCGGCGGCTTGCCCTCCATCCACTCGACGGCGCGAACGCGCTGCTCCGGGCGGCGCAGCTGGCGGTAGGCGATCACCGCGCCGACGATCGCCGCGACCGTCAGGCCGAAGCCGAAGGTCGCCTTGCCGGCGACGTCGGCGACCTGGTCGAACGACTCCCAGAAGACGAAGCCGAGCACTGAGAACGTCGTCGCCCAGAGGCCGCAGCCGATCACGCTGTAGGGGATGAAGCGGCGGTAGGGCAGGCCGGAGGAGCCGACGACGAACGGCGCGAGCGCCCGCACGAGCCCGATGAAGCGCCCGATCAGGATCGTCTTGCCGCCATGGCGCTCGAAGTAGGACTCGACCTGCTCGAGCCGCGACTCGTCGATCTTGACCTTCGGGCCGTGGCGCAAGATGAAGCCGCGGCCGAGTCGCCGCCCGATGAAGAAGCTGGTCGTGTCACCGAGGATCGCGGCAGACCAGACGATCCCGATCAGCACGATCAGGCTGATCTCGCCCTGGCCGGCGATCACGCCGCCGACGATCACCACGGTCTCGCCGGGCGCTACCAGCCCGACGAACGCGCCGGTCTCTAGGAACGCCAGCAGCCCGACGACGAGATAGGTCCACTTGCCGAGCGTCTGGGCGATGTCGCCGACGAGCTTCTTGACGTCGGGAAAGTCGGGCATCGCGCCGGTCGCGTAGAGCGCGACCAGCGCCGCGACGGCGAGCGCCGCGACCGCCAGCGCCGGATGGCGCCGCACGACCGTCACGACAGCAGCTCCGTCACGATCGGCGGAGGAGGCGGAGCCTTTCCGGTGTCGGCCGCGCGGCGACCGTCGATCGAGGCGACGGCCGCCTCGGCGGCGAGGCGGTCGGCGAAGACGCCGAAGGTCGTCGGTCCCGAGCCCGTCACCTGGGCGGCGAGCGCCCCGCCGACGCGCAGAGCGGCGAGCGACTCCGACAGCTCTGGCCGCAGCGCCAGCGCTGCCGGCTGGAGGTCGTTGGCGAGCCCAGCGGCGAGGGCGCCGACCTCGGCGGCGGCCAGCGCGCGCAGCGGGGCCGGGTCGAGATCGCCGGCATGGCCGCCGATGCGGTCGAGCTCACCGTAGACGGCAGCCGTCGAGAGTCCCTCGTCCTGCGGAACGAGCACCAACGTCATGGGCGGTAGGTCTACCCGTTCGACCCGCTCTCCGACGCCCGTGACGATCGCGTGCGTCGGCTCGACCTGACTCGGGACGTCGGAGCCGAGCCGCGCGGCGATTCCGCGCAGCTCGTCAGGCGAGAGCGGCGCACCGGCGAGCGCGTTCGCCGCGCGCAGCACCGCAGCCGCGTCGGCGCTGCCGCCGGCGAGGCCCGCCGCGACCGGGACCGCCTTGTCGATCTCGATCCGCAGCGGCGGCAGCCCGGCGTCCGGCGCAGCAGTCCGGAAGGCGGCCGCCGCGGCAGCAGCGAGGTTCTCGCCCTCGACGCCGGCACATACGACGAGGTCCCGGTCCGCGTCGACCAGCGGCGTCACCCGAACCTCGTCCGCCAGCTCGAGCGCCGCGAACAGCGAGCTGAGCGGGTGCATCCCGTCCGCCCGCGGCGGCCCGACGCGCAGCACGAGATTGACCTTCGCGTGGGCGCGCTCGACCACGGTCTGCGCGGCGGTCATCGCGATCCCTTCGCGAGGCGCGTCGACTCCCCTCGCGTCATGCCCGTCTCGCCTTCAGCGGCTGCAGGAGGCCGGGGCCGATCGCCTCCGCCAGACGGGCGAACTCGGCCGGCGCCAGCGCCTCGGCGCGCGCGTCGGCCGGCAGGCCGATCTCCTCCAGCGCCGTCCGGGCAGCGTCGCGCAGCCCGGCCGGCGCCCCCGGATCGAGCGCCAGCGATCCGGGCAACGCCTTGCGCCGATGCGCGAAGGCCGCGTGGACGAGGGCGACCACGTGGCCGGCCGGGGACGGCTCGCGCCGGCGCAGCACGACGATCGCCGACTCGACGTTCGGACGCGGGTGGAAGACGGTCGCCGGCACGCGCCGCAGCACACGCACGTCGCAGGCCAGCTGCGAGAGCACCGACGTCGCACCGTAGACCTTCGACCCGGGCGCGGCCGCGAGCCGCTCGCCGACCTCGCGCTGGACCATCGCCACCCAGAGCCGCGCGTCGGGCAGCTCCGCCACGGTTCGCAGCAGCACGGTCGCCGCGACGCCGTAGGGCAGGTTGGCGACGACCTTTGTCGGCGCGGGCGCGAGCGCCGCCAGGTCGAGCGCTACGGCGTCGGCGAAGTGCAGCGTCACGTTGGCGTGCGGGTCGAGCGCGTCGCGCAGCGGCGCCTCGAGCTTGGGGTCGATCTCGACGACGTGCAGGTGCGCGACCAGCGGCGCCAGGTGCTCGGAGAGCACGCCCAGCCCACCCCCCACCTCGAGCGCGACGTCCTGCGGTCCCAGCTCGGCGGCCTCGCCGATCAGCCGCAGGATGTTGTCGTCGACGAGGAAGTTCTGGCCCAGCTCGCGGTTGGGCCGCACGTCGAAGCGCTGCAGCCGATCGATGCTGCCCTGGCTCACCAGCCGAAGACCCGCGCCGCGTTGCGCTCGACCGTCGCCTCCAGCTCGGCGTACTCGACGCCGCGCAGGTTGGCGACGAACTCCGCGGTGTGGGTCACGTTGGCCGGCTCGTTCGGCTCGCCGCGCACCGGGACGGGCGTCAGGTACGGCGCGTCGGTCTCGACCAGCAGCAGCTCGTCGGGCACCTCGCGCGCTGCCTGCTGGAGGTCGCCGGCGTCCTTGTAGGTGACGTTGCCGGCGAACGAGCAGACGTAGCCGCGCTGGACCGCCTCCTCGACGCGGTCGGGCGCCGAGAAGCAGTGCAGGACCACCGTGAGCCCGTCGGCGTGCTCGGCCAGCATGGCGAAGGTGTCGTCCTCGGCGGCGCGCGTGTGGATGACGACCGGCAGGCCGGTGCGGCGGGCGAGCTCGAGCTGCGCCACGAAGGCGGCGCGCTGCTCGTCGCGCGGCGCGCGGTCGCGGTAGTAGTCGAGCCCGGTCTCGCCGACGGCCACGACGCCCGGCTGGGCCGCGGCGCGCTCGATCTCCTCGATGTCGGCGTCGCGCCAGCCGGCCGCCGCGTTCGGATGACGGCCGACGATCGCCGACACGCCGTCGAGCTCGGCGGCCGCCGCGAGCGCGCGTGGGTTGGTCTCCGGGTCCATGCCGACGGTCGCGATCCTCGTCACGCCGAGCGCCCGCGCCTGGGCGACCAGCTCGGCATCCGCCGGCTTGCACGAGTCGAGGTGGCAGTGGCTGTCGATCACGGCGCCTGCGCGCCGGCGGACTGCGGCTGGGCGTCGTCCGCCTCGACCTCGACGCGCGGGAACAACTGGCCGAGCTCGCCGAGCGTCGCGCCGCCGCCGACGGCGCCGAGCTCGGCGGTGTCGAGCGACAGGTCCTCGCGGCCGAGCGCCGCGAGCAGCCGCTCGGCCGACGCCGGCATCCAAGGGTGCAGCAGCACCGACACCACGCGCAGGCCCTCCGCGAGCGTGTAGAGCACGACGTCGAGCTCGACGGCGGCGGACTCGTCCTTGGCCAGCTTCCACGGCTCGCTGTCGGCGACGTAGCGGTTGAGCGCGCGCACGCGCTCCCAGACGTCCTCGAGCGCCGCGCTGACCTCGACGCGGTCGATCCGCTCGCGCACCGTTCCGGCGAGCCCGTCGAACTGCATCGCCAGCTCGGGCGCCGGGTCGGCGTCGGGCACCACGCCGTCGCGGTACTTGCCGATCATCGCCAGCGTGCGGCTGGCGAGGTTGCCGTACTCGTTGGCGAGCTCAGTCGTGTAGCGGGTCTCGAACCCCTCGGGCGAGATCGAGCCGTCCTGGCCGAAGGCGACCTCGCGCAGCAGGTAGTAGCGCAGGGCATCGGTGCCGTAGACGTCCATCACCTGGAAGGGGTCGAGCACGTTGCCCAGCGACTTCGACATCTTGTGGTCGTCCATCAGCAAGTAGCCGTGGATGAACAGCTGCCGGGGCTGCTCGAGCTCGGCGGCCATCAGCAGCGCCGGCCAGATGATCGCGTGGAACTTGAGGATGTCCTTGGCGATCAGGTGGACCGTCGGCGGCCAGAAGCGCTCGGTCAGGTCCTCGCCGGGGCGGGCGTAGCACAGCGCCGAGTAGTAGTTGAGCAGCGCGTCGATCCAGACATAGATCGTCTGCTCGGGGTCCCAGGGGACCGGCACTCCCCAGCTCAGGTTGTGGCGGCTCAGCGACAGGTCGTTGAGGCCGCCCTCGATGAACGACAGGGCCTCGTTGTAGCGGTTGCGCGGCAGGACCCAGTCGGGCCGCTCGGCGTACAGCGCCTCGAGCGGCGCCTGGAAGGCCGAGAGCCGGAAGAACCAGTTCTCCTCCTGCTCGCGGTCGAGCTCGATCAGGTGGATCGGGCACTTGTTGCCGTCGAGCACCTCGTTGTCGGTCTTGAAGTCGGCGCAGCGCGGGCAGTACCAGCCCTCGTAGACGCCCTGGTAGACGTGGCCGTTGTCCTTCAGTCGCGTCGCGATCTCCGCGACGACCGCCTCGTGCTCGGGGTCGCTCGTCCGGATGAAGAAGTCGTTGGTCGCGCCGACGCGGCGCGCCACCTCCTTGAACCGCTCGGCGTTGCGCTCGGCCAGCTCGCGCGGCGCGATCCCCTCGCGCTCCGCGGCCTGGGCGACCGGCTCGCCGTGCTCGTCGGTGCCGGTCAGGAAGAAGACGTCGTCGCCGCGCTGGCGCATGTGCCGCGCCAGCACGTCGGCGGCGACCGTCGTATAGACGTGGCCCAGGTGGGGCTCACCGTTGACGTAGTAGATCGGCGTGGTGACGTAGTACGGCACGAGCGCCGATGCTACTGCGCGTGCCGAGCAGCGCCGCCGCGCAGATCAGCGCGCCGCAGGCGATCGCCCAGCCGATGCGCGAGGCGGGGGCCGCGACCGGCCGGCGCTCGGCGACCCGGAAGCGGTGAGGGCGGACCGGCTGGGGCGCGGGCCCGACGCGGACGGGGCCGCGTACCGGGACCGGCACGCCGCGCGGCGCTTCGCGCACGCCGGGCAGCGGCGGCAGCAAGTCGAGCGGGTCGCGGTAGCGGCGCGTGCCGGCGTCGCGGACGCCGAAGTGCAGGTGCGGGGCGGAGGTCGACGGGTCTCCGCTGGTGCCGACGGTGCCGATCCGCTGGCCGAGCCCGACCGACTGTCCGGCCCGCACCGTCGCCGTGTCGAGGTGGAGATACGAGATGTCGAGCCGTCCATCGGCGGTCCTGGCCGACACCGTGAGGCCGGATGAGCCGACCAGCCCGGCAAACCGCACTCGCCCGCCGGCGGCCGCGACGACCGGCGTGCCGGCCGATGCCGCGATGTCGACCCCGCGGTGCTGACCGGGCGCGTATGGCCCTCCAGCGTCTACATACGCGGTGAGGACGTGGCCACGAACCGGCCAGGTCCAGGTCTCCGCCTGCGCGGGTGGCGAGGCCAGCGTCCAGAGAGCCGTCGTCGCGACTATCGCCGCGAAAGCCACCCGACGTTCGACCGCTCCCCGACCCCCAAGCCTCATGCGACCCCGAAGGGCCGTCCGGGCGCCGCGCGCCAGGGACCACACGCGGCGCTGGGCATATTTCGGCGACAGTGCCGCCGAGACCGACCCAGCGTGCCGGTGAGAGCGCGCGGCCAGGGTCTGGCTGGTCGGTGTCGTCAGCGAGCTCGGCACCCGCCGACGGTAGGCCGGCACCGGCCTTCGGCGCCACCCCCCTCACCGAGCTGTTTCGAGCATGCGCGAACGGTCGCAGTCGATGCGCCGCCCGTTACTCCGTCAGCGCCGAATAGAGGCGGTTGACGCTGCCGTCGGTCAACTCGGCCACGACCTGAGCGGCGACGCGCGGTTTCGTGCCTGCGTCGACGAGCCGCCGCGCCTGGTCCAACCCGGCCGGCGGTCCGTCGTCCCCGGCCTCGGTCGACGGACCGAAGACCAGCACGACCTCGCCACGCGGCGGCGCGTCGGCGTAGCGAGCGGCCAGCTCGGCGGCGCTGCCGCGGACGACCTCCTCGTGCGCCTTGGTCAGCTCGCGGCACACCGCGACCTGACGCCCGGGATCGCTCTCGGCGAGCAGCGCCAGGGTCGCCGGCACGCGCTTCGGCGACTCGAAGGCGATCAGCGTGCCGCCCGGCTCCGCGAGCAGCCTGCGCAGCTCGCCCGCCTTGCGCGGCAGGAAGCCGGCGAAGCGCCAGCGGTCCGCCGGGAGTGCCGAGGCGACGAGCGCGGCTAGCGGCGCAGACGGCCCGGGCAGCACTTCGACCGGCAGCCCCGCCGCAACGCAGGTCCGCACGAGCACATACCCGGGGTCGGAGACCAGCGGCATGCCGGCGTCGGAGACGAGCGCCACCTTCGCGCCAGCGCGCATCAGCTCGACGAGCTCGGCGGCGCGCTGCTCCTCGTTGTGCTCGTGGTAGCTGACGAGCTTCGCGTTCACGCCGTAGCGGTCGAGCAGCGTCCGGGTCCGGCGCGTGTCCTCGCACGCGACGACGTCGGCCTCGCGCAGTGCCGAGAGGACGCGCAGCGTGACGTCCTCGAGGTTGCCGATCGGGGTGGGGCAGACGATCAAGCCCATGGCGTCTCCCGCCTCGAGCGTTGGCTCACTGCGATTCTCCGTCGAGCGCGAGCAGGGCTGCGCCGAGCATGCCGGACTCGTCGCCGAATCGGGAGGGGACGATCGGCGGTGGCTCAGCGCCCGGTGGGAGCGCGCGCGCGGCTACGACCTCACGGGCCGGGTCGAGCAGGAGATTCCCGGCCGCGACGGCGCCGCCGCCGATCACGACCACGTCTGGGTCGAGCGCGTTGACGAGTCCGGCGATGCCGATGCCGAGCCTGCCGCCGACACCGGCAAGCGCCGCGCGTGCCTGCTCGTCGCCATCGTGGGCGAGCTCGGTGACTAGCCCGCCGCGGATGTCGCGTCCGTCGGCGATCAGCCGTCCGAAGGTCGAGTCGGGCTCCTGCTCGCCCAGCCGCCGCGCGGCAACCCCGATCGCCCGGCCCGAGACGAGCGACTCGAAGCAGCCGCGTCCGGGACAGCCGCCCGGGCAGTCGTCGCCGTGGATGTCGATCGTCATGTGGCCTAGCTCGGCGGCGAAGCCCCGCGTGCCGCGATGCACCCGTCCGTCGATCACCAGGCCCCCACCGATCCCGGTTCCGAGCGCCAGCATCACCGCGTGCTCGGCGCCGCGCGCCGCGCCGTGGCGGTGCTCGGCGAGGATCGCCGCGTTGGTGTCGTTGTCGACGAAGACCGGCAGGCCCAGCCGCTCGCTCATCAAGGCGCGGAACGGCACGTCGTCGATCGGGAGGTGGTTCGACCAGACCGAGATCCCGCGCTCGCGGTCGACCAGCGCCGGGATCCCGAAGCCGACCGCCTCGACGTCCGGCGCCGCGGCGCGAACCTCCTCGACCGCCGCCACAAAGATCTCCAGCGTCTCGGCGCGGTCCGCGCCGCGCCAGGTCCGGTGCACCCGGTGGTGGACCACGAGCTGCTCGCCGACGACCCCTCCGAGCAGCTTGGTGCCCCCTGCGTCGATCCCGATGACGCGTCGTGGCGGCATGGCCGGACGATATAGGCGCGCCGCGAAAGCCTCAGGTGATCCGAAGCGCTCTCAGGACACGGCGGTTGGAGAAGTCGAGCTTGACGTCGTGCAGCTCCTCGAAGGAATCCTTCAGCTCCTGCGACGGCGCGAACGCATCCAGCGCGTCTATCGCGCTCATGGCGCGATCGACCTTCGGGTCGGACCCGTCGAGGTCGAGCTTGACACCGCCCATGCCATGGACCTGCATCAACTGTCCGTCGGCGATCGCATCGTCGATCTCTGCCTCCGTCCAGTCGGGGTAGGGCCGGAACTCGACCCCCGCCGCCCTTGCCTCGAAGGCCTCTCTCACGATCTTCGGCAACGGCTTCACTTCGGCGCGCGCCGCGTCGACGAGCGCGTCGAGCTGGGCCTGCTCGTCGCCCGAGACGAGGATCGCGCTCCGCTCGGCGGCGTTGGCAGCGTGACTCATGTCGACGAGCTTCTGCTTCAGCTCCTCGTTCTCTGCACGGAGCCGCTCCACCCGCTCGGTCTCCTCCTGGTACGCAGAGGCCATGCCCTCGTACTTGGCGGCGTCAACCACCGTCGGACCAGGAAGGGTCTCCAGGATCGTGCTCAGCCGTGCGAGGAACTTCTCGCGTTGGGGATTCCAGTAGCCGATCTTGGGCTCTCGACCCACGACGACGCAGACGCGCTCGAAGAGCTCGTCGAGGTCCGCGCCGTCGTCGATTCGGCCGATCTGGATCTTCCGCTGGACGGCCTTGAGATCGGCGTGGGTGATCGGAGGCACCGTGAAAGGGAACGCGTCCTTTGCCAGCACCCATTGCGCTCCGAGCTCGCAGAGGCAGAACACCGACTCCATGTATGAGGGCGTGATGAGCTGGATGACGAGCGGCGACTCCTCCATCTCGTCGCGGATCCAGTCCACGAAGTCCTCCCCGAGCGGAACTCCCATCGCCTCGAGCGACGTGCAGAAGAGGTCGTCGGCCGAGGCGGCCCCACCCAGCTGCAGCAGCTCGGCAACCACCGCCGCGAGCTCCTTGTCGGCCGATGCGTGCGATATGAAGATTCGGCCACTCATCCCGACGCGCGATTCTAAGCGCCGCCTCATGCCTAGGACCGCCCAGCGGTCGACGCGGCCGGGAAGCCCACCCGGCGGGTCCGGACGATATACAGAGGGCGGTGAACGACTCCGGCCAAGGCGATCGGCCGGACTACAAGGTCTACCGGTCGCGCAGGAGCCCGCTCGACAAGCTCCGCCGCTCCGACGACCTCGAGGGGTTCCGGGACCGCTCGCGGCCGCGCGAGCCGCGGCGCCGCGATCCGCGCGCGCCCCGCACGCAGCGCACGCGCAAGCCGGTCACGCCGCGACGGGTCCTCAGGTGGGCTCTCGTCGCGATCGGGGCCTGGCTCGCCCTCTCATTCGCCCTGTTCATGGTCAGCGCGCAGCTCGAGGGCGGAGCCTCCGACGACGCCAAGGACGCTCTGTCTGGCAACGGCAACTTCCTCACCGGCGCGACGGTGCTGGTGCTCGGCTCCGACGAGCGCAAGGGCGACTCGATCGACGCGACCGACAGTGGCCCGGGCCGGGCCGACTCGATCATGCTCGTCCACGCTTCGCTCGGCCGGGTCGCCAAGCTGTCGATCCCACGCGACACCGAGGCCGACATCCCTGGCCACGGCCGGACCAAGATCAACGCCGCCTACGCGATCGGCGGCCCGGCGCTGATGATCGAGACGGTCGAGGGCTACATGGGCAACGGGCTCGAGATCAACCACCTGATCGAGGTCGACTTCGAGGACTTCCCCAAGTTCATCGACACCGTCGGCGGGATCACCGTGAACAACCAGAGCCGGATCTGCGCGCCGGGCTTCGACAACTTCTGGCGCGGCTTCAACCTGCCGGCGGGCGAGCAGGAGCTGACCGGCCGTCAGGCACTGGGCTATGCCCGCGTGCGCCAGAACCCCTGTGCGCCCGGCGAGAACGACCTCGCCCGCGCCGAGCGCCAGCAGGAGGTCCTGGCCGGGATTCGCGGCGCGCTGGTCTCGCCCTCCACCTTCTTCCGCCTGCCGTGGGTCAGCTGGCGCGCCCCCCAGACGATCCGCAGCGACCTGCGCGGCCCCGGCCTGTTGGCGCTCGCCACCGACGTCGCGACCGGCGGCTCGGGCGAGACCCGCGTGCTCGAGCCGTCCTGCCTCGGCTGCGGCGTCGACGCCAGCCTCCAGGTGCCGCATGACGAGCGCGCCGCCGCGGTGGACGAGCTCCTTGGCCGTTAGCTAGTCGGACTTGGAGGAGCCGGTCTTCGACTCCGACTTCTTGCCAGCGTCGGACTTCGACGACCCGGAGTCCGAGCTGCTCGCGGAGCCCGCATCGGAGCTGCCCGCTGAGCCGTTCGAGTCGCTCTTCTTCGAGTCCGCGCCGGCGCCGGCGGCCTTCTTCTTGCCGTAGTCGGTGGTGTAGAAGCCTGAGCCCTTGAAGTGCACAGCGGGTGCGTGCAGGACCTTTTGGACCGGCGCGCCGCAAACCTCGCAGGCGCTGAGCGGCTCGGCGCTCATGCTCTGCATGACCTCGAAGGTGTGGCCCTTATCGCAGCGGTACTCGTAGATCGGCATGGGGCCGGCCAGTATACGAGCGCGCCGACGCTGGCCGCTGAGCACGCTTCAGTTCTTCTAGGGTTCCGCCGATGCCGACCGACGTGGTCACCATGGACAAGGTCGTCGCCCTCTGCAAGCGGCGCGGATTCATCTTCCAGTCGTCGGAGATCTACGGCGGGCTCGCGTCGACCTACGACTACGGCCACTACGGCGTGCTGCTGAAGTCCAACGTCAAGGCCGAGTGGTGGCGGGCGGTCCTCCAGGAGCGCGACGACATGGTCGCGCTCGACGCGGCGATCCTGATGCACCCGCGCACCTGGGAGGCCTCGGGCCACCTCGAGGGATTCACCGACCCGCTCGTGCAGTGCCTCGGCGACTGCAAGCGGCGCTGGCGCGAGGACCATCTGCGCGAGGCGCTCGAGGCCGAGGGCAAGGACGCGACCGGCGAGCTGCGCTGCCCGCAGTGCGGCGGCGAGCTGTCGGAGCCGCGCAACTTCAACCTGATGTTCGAGACCCACATGGGACCGGTCCAGGACGAGGGGTCGCGGATCTTCTTGCGCCCCGAGACCGCGCAGGGCATCTTCGTCAACTTCAAGAACGTCCTGCAGTTCGCCCGCAAGAAGCCGCCGTTCGGGATCGCCCAGGTCGGCAAGTCGTTCCGCAACGAGATCACGCCGGGCAACTTCATCTTCCGCACGCGCGAGTTCGAGCAGATGGAGATCGAGTTCTTCGTGCCGCCCGCCGAGGCGCCGGAGTGGCACCAGCGC
>DATABO010000015.1:0-16210 GCA_036259535.1 Thermoleophilaceae bacterium | reverse complement strand
ACTCGAGCTCGCCGTAGCGGTCGAGCTGGTCGCGGAAGAGGTTCGACAGCAGGTAGCTGCGCGGTCGCAGGGAGCGTGCGACCTTGGGCAGCCAAGCCTCGTCGACCTCGAACAGGCCGAGCTGACCGCGCCCTCGACGGGATGGCCGGCGCCGACGTGACGCTGCGAACGCCAGCCGGGACGATCGACTTCCGCCTCCCCCTCCCCGGTCTCTACAACGTCTACAACGCCGTGGCCGCGGCTGCGCTGGCGCTCGAGCTCGGCGCGGAGCTCGCCGACGTCGAGGCGGCGCTCTCCAGCTTCGGCGGCGCCTTCGGGCGCGTCGAGACGATCCCGGTCCCACACCCCGGCGGAGGCCAGCGGCCCGTCTCGATCCTGCTGGTCAAGAACCCCGCCGGCGCCAACGAGGTGCTGCGCACGCTGGCTCTCGCCGACGAGCCGATCGACCTCTGGCTGGCCCTCAACGACAGGATCGCCGACGGCCGCGACGTCTCGTGGATCTGGGACGCGGACTTCGAGCTGCTCGCCGGCCACGTGCGCCACGTCACCTGCACGGGAACGCGAGCCGAGGAGCTGGCCCTGAGGCTCAAGTACGCCGGGATCGATGCCCAGGCCGCCCTCGATCGCAAGCTCGGCCGCGCCCTCGACGCCGCCGTCGCCGCGGGCGACCCGGGCCAGCCGCTCTACGCGCTCCCCACCTACACCGCCCTGCTCGAGCTGCGCGACCTGCTCAGCCAGCGCGGCCTGGCCAAGCGATGGGCCGGCTGAGCGAGGCCGACTTCGTCTTCGGCTACGGGTCGCTCGCCCACGACCTGCTCGCCGACGTGACCGTCACGCGGCTCGAGGGCCACCGCCGAGCCTTCGGCGTCGCGGCCGACAACTCCCAGGCGATCCCGGGCTACAAGCGCTACCGGTCGCCTGTCGACGGATCCTTCCCCGATGTCTTCGTCGCCTTCCTCGACCTCGTCGCGCATCCGCCAAGCGTCGTCAACGGCGTGCTCGCCAGCGTCGATGCGGGGACGCGCGCCGATCTGGACAGACGCGAGCGCAACTACGATCGCATCGAGGTGACCACCGCCATCGACACCCCACCGGCAGGCCGAGTCTGGGCCTACGTCGGCTCGCCCGACGGTCGCGCCCGCCTGCGGGCCGGTATCGCAGCCGGCTCGGCCGTCGTCCAGCGCGCCTACCTCGACCACGTCCACGACGGCTTCCGTCGCCTCGGCGGCGTCGAGCACGACCACTTCCTCGCCAGCTCCGACCTCGACGACCTCCCAGTCGTCGAGCTCGAGCGCGTCGACCTACCGCCCGACGGCACGACGCCGTGACCGCGACGGGCCTGGCCAACGACGCAGCCGCCTGGCACGACGTCGAGTGCAGCTCCTACTCCGCGGACCTCGCGCTCTGGCGCGAGCTCGCCGCAGACAGCGGCGGACCGGTGCTCGACCTCGGCTGCGGCACCGGCCGCGTCGCGCTCGAGCTCGCCGCGGCCGGCCACGAAGTCGTCGGCATCGACGCCGACCCAGCCTTGACCGTCGTGCTCGACGACCGCGCCGCGGCCGCCGGCCTACCCGCGCGCGCGATCGCCGCCGACGCCCGCAGCTTCACGCTCGACCGCCGCTTCCCGCTGGCGATCCTGCCGATGCAGGTCGCCCAACTGCTCGGCGGCCCCAAGGGGCGCGCGCGAATGCTTGCCACGGTCGCCCGGCAACTCGCCCCCGCAGGGCTCGTCGCCATCGCGCTCGCCGACCCATTCGACGCCGTCGAGCCCGGCGAAGCCCGCCCCCCGCTCCCCGACGTGCTCGAGACCGAGGGCTGGGTGCTCTCCTCCACACCCGTCGCCGTCCGCGACGAGGGCGAGGCCGTCTCGATCGACCGCATCCGCCAGGCCGTCTCGCCCGACGGAGAGCTCACCGAGCAGCTCGCCACCGTCACCCTCGACAACTGCGCGCCGGCCACCATGCAGGACGAGGGTCGCGCCGCCGGCCTAGCGGTCCTACCGCCCCGCCACGTGCCGCCGACCCCCGACTACGTCGGCAGCACCATCGTCATGCTGCAGGCGCCCCGATGACGACCTCCTCCCCCACCCTGCGCGTCTGCGCGCTCTACCCAGAGCTGATGAACATCTACGCCGACCGCGGCAACATCGCCATCCTCCGCGCGCGCTGCGAGTGGCGCGGCCTCGGCTTCCAGCTCTCCTCCAGCTCCCTGACCGAGCCGCTCGAGGCCGCCGACCACGACCTCTTCTACATCGGCGGCGGCCAGGACCGCGATCAGGTCGCCGTCGCCGCGGACATGGCCGCCACCAAGCGCGAGGCCCTCCACCACGCCCGCGACGCCGGCGCCGTCATCCTCGCCGTCTGCGGCGGCTACCAGCTGCTCGGCCACAGCTACCAGCTCGGCGACCGCCAGCTCCCCGGCGTCGGGCTCGTCGACCTCACCACCGTCCGCGAAGACGGCCCCCGCCTGATCGGCAACTGCGCCATCGAAGCCGACCTCGGCGACGGCCCCCAAACCATCGCCGGCTTCGAGAACCACGGCGGCCGCACCTACCTCGGCCCCGACGAGCGTCCGCTCGGCCGCGTCCTCTCCGGCCACGGCAACAACGGCAAGGACGGCTTCGAGGGAGTCCACTCCCACAACGTCATCGGCACCTATCTCCACGGCCCCCTGCTCCCCAAGAACGTCTGGCTCGCCGACCGCCTCATCGAGCTCGCCCTCCAGGTCGACCTCGACCCTCTCCCCGGCGACGACGTGGAGGCCGCCGCCCACGCCTCCGCCCTCCGCGCGGCTGGCGTCTAGAGCGGTCGGCCCTTCGGGCTAGGGACAGACCGCGTGGCCGCGGGGCCCGTCTCCGGTGTCGGTTTCCGTGCTCGGCTCCGCGGCGACTCCGCCCCGTGCCGAGCGCTCCGTGTGGCTGAGGGCGCTCACGTGGACAGTTGGCAGGGGCTCCGCGCCTGCTGCGCCTGCGCGCGCAATCCCGCCACCGTCGCCACCCGCGGGAGTGCCGTCTACTGCCTTGAATCCGGCCGTCACCGGCCCTAGAAAGCCAACGACCCGCCAGAGGCGGGTCGAAGACCATTGAAGCGGGGAGCTACCCCGCAGGCGGCTGACACCTCGTGGCCACTTTAGCGCGACCGTTCACCTCAGCCTTGACTCCGCATCTGGCGGTATTCGGCCGAGGGCGGCGGACTCGAACCGGATTCGACCGCTAGGCCGAACAGTGCGGGTGTCAGCCACCTGCAGCGCGCCTGTCTGCTTCAACCCTCCCGCCTGGCGACCCTAGCCCGACCTCGAACGGCCGCTAATCACTGTTGCCGGTCTGTCGCCAGCCGTTACGGAATCTGTCCTGTCACGCCGATCCGCGGGTGGCGACGATTTTGCGTTTGCGCGCGCAGCTTGCGAGCACGTAAACCAAAATCGGAGACAGGACCCGCGGCCTGCACGGTCTGTCCCTGGTCAGAAGAGCCGACCGCTAGGCGGTGGCGCCGAGTACGCGCAGCAGCTCGGACATCGAGGTCCCGCCGGACCGCACCTTGGCGAGGCCGTTGTCGCGCAGGCGACGCATGCCCTGGGAGGTGGCGACTGCCGCGATCGCCTCGGCCGGCCGCTTCTCGACGATCAGCTCGCCGATCTCGTCGGTGATCTCCATCAGCTCGTAGATCCCGACGCGGCCGCGGTAGCCGGTCTGGGCGCAGCGCACGCAGCCGGGGCCCGCCTCGTAGGCGGTGAAGGGGTCGTGCTCGCCGAAGCCGTTGACGGCGAGTGCCGCAGAGGTGATCTCGACCTCGCGCTGGCAGCTCTCGCAGAGTCGGCGCGCGAGCCGCTGGGCGACCACGACGCTGACGCCGGAGGCGATCAGGAATGGCTCGATGCCCATCTCGATCAGGCGCGCGACGCTCAACGGGGCGTCGGTGGTGTGCAGCGTCGAGAGCACGAGATGGCCCGTCAGCGCGGACTGGATCGCGATCTGCGCGGTCTCGCGGTCGCGGATCTCGCCGACCATCATCACGTCGGGGTCGGCGCGCATCATGGAGCGGAGGCCGGTGGCGAAGTCGAGGCCGATCTTCGGGTTGACCTGGATCTGCTTGATCCCGTCGACCTCGTACTCGACCGGGTCCTCGATCGTGATCAGCGTGCGCTCGGGCTCGTTGATCTCGCTCAGCGAGGCGTAGAGGGTCGTGGACTTGCCGGAGCCGGTCGGGCCGGTCGCGAGGACGCAGCCGTGCAGCTGCGAGATCGCCCCGCGCAGCCGTGCCAGGTCGTCGGCCTCGAAGCCGAGCCGGTCGAGCTCGAGCATGCCGCGGCCCTTGTCGAGCACGCGCATGACGACCGACTCGCCGTGCACGGTGGGCAGCGTCGCGACGCGGATGTCGACGTAGCGGCCGTCGACGGTCAGGCCGATGCGGCCGTCCTGCGGCAAGCGGCGCTCGGCGATGTCGAGGTCGGCCATGATCTTCACGCGCGAGACGAGGCCGGAGACCATCGCCTTGGGGACGGTCGTCGAATCTGAGACGACGCCGTCGACGCGCAGCCGAACCCGCATCGCGCCGCTCTCGGGGTCGAAGTGGATGTCGGAGGCACCGCGCTCGACCGCCTCCGCGACGATCGAGTGGACGAGCTTGACCACGGGCGCGTCGTCGGCGGACTCGCGCAGCTCGATCACCTGCGCCTCGGGCTCCTCGGGGACCTCCGCGATCGACGCGTCGAGGCGGGTCAGGCGGCCGAGCAGCAGCTCCACGTCGTCCTCGGTCGCTACCGCGCGGCGGATCTCGTAGCCGGTCATCATCGCCAGGTCGTCGGCGGCGAGGACGTTCGCGGGATCGGAGGTCGCGACGATCAGCGTCCGCTCGTCGGCGAAGGCGATCGGAACGGCCCGGTGGCGACGCAGGACCGAGGGCTCGACGAGCGCCGTCGCGGTCGGATCGACCGTCGCGACGTCGAGGTCTACGTGGTCGACGCCGTAGCGCTCGGCGACCGCCCGTGCCAGCTGGTCGGCGGTCACGACGTCGCCCGCAAGCAGGGTGCGGCCGGTCGTGGACCCGGTGGCGCGCGCCTCCTGGACGGCGCGCTCCACGGCCTCGCGGCTAGCGAAGCCGAGCTCGACGATGATGTCGCCGATTCGCTTCAACGCGCCGCTGCGCTGGGAGGGCGGCGTGAAGCCCGCCGGGGACGAGTCGATCGAATCTGCTGTAGCGCCTGACACCCTCCGACTATCGGCAGCGAGTGCGAGGAGTTGAGCGCCTGAGAGCGCTTGCCCGTCCTCGCGTGCCGACGCTCAACGGCCAGTGGACCCGAAGCCGCCTGCGCCGCGGGCCGTCTCGTCGAGGCTCTCGACCTCGACCAGCTCGGGCGCCTCGTGGCGCACGACCACGAGCTGGGCGATCCGGTCACCCGGGCTGACGTCGAAGCTCGCATCGCGATCGGTGTTGAGCAGCAGCACGCGGACCTCGCCGCGGTAGCCAGCGTCGATCAGGCCGGGCGCGTTGACGAGGGCGATCCCGTGACGCGCGGCCAGCCCTGACCGCGGCAGGACCAGGCCCGCGTGCCCGTCCGGGATCGCCACCGCCACCCCGGTGCCCACGCTGACGCGCCCGCCCGGCGGCAGCGTCGCGGCCTCGCCGGCGCGCAGGTCGTAGCCGGCGTCGTCGTCGTGGGCGCGGGTCGGGGCGGCGGCGGTCTCGGTCAGCCGCGCGAAGCGCAGCCTCATCCGGAGCCGTTCGCGGCCGCTCCGTCGCTTTCGAACCGCTCGAAGCGCGCAGCGGCGCTGACCGGCACGCGGGCGCGCACACGGACGCCGTCGGCGGTGTCCTCGCGCTCCATCTCGCCGGCGAGGTCGTGCAGCTCGGAGAGCCGGCCGCCCTCCTCGTACGGGACGAGCAGATCCATCGCACGCAAGCTCGACAGGAAGCGGGCCTCGACGGCCTCGCGCAGCTCCTCGAGGCCCTCTCCGGTCTCGGCCGAGACCTGTACCGCCTGCGGGAAGCGGAACCGCAGCTCGCGACGGCGCTCCCCGTCGAGTAGGTCGACCTTGTTCAGCGCGAGCAGCCGCGGCCGCTCGTCGGCGCCGATCTCGCCGAGCACCTGCTCGACGGCCTCGAGCATCTCGGCGAGCTCCGCCTCTGGCGCCGAGGCGTCGGCGACGTGCAGCAGCAAGTCGGCCTCGAGCGCCTCCTGCAGCGTCGCGCCGAAGGCGTCGACGAGCTGGTGCGGCAGCTTGCGGATGAAGCCGACGGTGTCGGTCAGGAGGTAGGTCCGCCCGGTGATCTCGAACGACCGCGTCGTCGGGTCGAGCGTGTGGAAGAGCCGGTCCCGCACGCCGACCTCGGCCCCGGTGAGCGCGTTGAGCAGCGTGGACTTGCCGGCGTTGGTGTAGCCGGCGAGCGCGACCGTCGGTAGCGCGGCGCGGTCGCGCTCGCGTCGCATCACCTGACGGGTGCCGTGCTGGTGCTCGAGCCGCCGCTTGAGCGCGGCGATGCGGTCGCGGGCCAATCTGCGGTCGGTCTCGATCTGGCTCTCGCCGGGGCCTCTTGTCCCAATCCCGGCGCCGAGGCGCTCGAGGTGGGTCCACAGCCCGCGCATGCGCGCCAGGTTGTACTCGAGCTGTGCCAGCTCGACCTGGAGCATGCCCTCGGCGCTGTGGGCGTGGTCGGCGAAGATGTCGAGGATGATCGCGGAGCGGTCGATCACCGGCACGCCGACGGCCTGCTCGAGGTTGCGCTCCTGGCGCGGCAGCAGCTCGTCGTCGCAGGCAACGAGGTTGGCGTCGGCGTCCTTGACGGCCTGCTTCAGCTCGGCGAGCTTGCCCTTGCCGAAGTAACGGTCGGGGTCGGGCTCCGGCCGGCGCTGGACCATCTCGCCGACCACCGCCGCGCCGGCCGTCCGCAGCAGCTCGCGCAGCTCGCCGAGATCGGCCTCGTGTGGCCCGGCCGCGATGCAGAGCGCGCGCTGACGGGCCCGCGGCGTCCGCTGGCCCGCCCCGTAGCGGCTCTGGCCGGTGCGTCCGTTGCGTCCCCTATCCATCCGGCCCCAGTCTAGGGCGCGCCCGGCCGTCCGCCTTCGACCGGCTCGGCGCCGGGGGGTCCGAATGCGTGGGCCCCCCGGTGCCCGTCTATCCGCCGAGGGTGCTGCGCAGGCGCTCCATGGCCTCGGTCAGCCGATCGTCGGGCACGGTCAGCGAGATGCGGAAGAATCCTTCACCGTTGGGGCCGTAGGCACCGCCCGGGGAGACCACGACGCCCGACTCCTCGAGCACGAGCTCGCAGTAGGAGGCCGAGCTGTGGCCCTCCGGGACCGGGGCCCAGACGTAGATCGTGCCCCGCGGCGAGCGCACGTCGACGCCGATCGCCCGCAGGGCGTCCACGACCAGGTCGCGGCGGCGGGCGTATACGGCGCTCATGTCGCGCGCGATCTGGTCGCCCTCCTCCGACAGCGCGGCGACCGCCGCGAGCTGGACCGCCTCGAACATCCCCGAGTCGATGTTCGTCTTCAGCTTCCAGTAGGCCGCGACCGCGTCTGCGTTGCCGACGATCGCCGCCGTCCGCCAGCCGGTCATGTTGTAGCCCTTGGAGAGCGAGAAGATCTCGACGCCGACCTGCTTGGCTCCCGGCGTCTCGAGGAAGCTTGGGGCGACGTAGCCGTCGAACGTCGTCTCGGTGTAGGACGCGTCGTGGACGACGAGGATGTCGTGCGCGCGGGCAAACTCGACGACCTGCTCGAAGAAGCCGTCGGGCGCCACCGCGCCCGTCGGGTTGTTCGGGTAGTTGAGGTACATCAGCCGGGCCGCCGTGCGCGCCTCGACCGGGATCGCGTCGAGGTCGGGGACGAAGCCGAGCTCTGGCAGCAGGGGCATCAGGACGCTCTCCGCGCCGGCGATCAGCGGTCCGCCGGTGTAGACGGGATAGCCGGGGTCGGCCGCGAGCGCCACGCTGCCGGGGTCGAGGAACGCGAGGTTGACGTTGAATACGCACTCCTTGGCGCCGAGCGCTGGCACGATCTCGCTGCCGGGGTCGAGCGTCACCCCGAAGCGGCGGGCGTAGAAGGCGGCGATCGCCTCGCGCAGCTCCGTCCGGCCACGGTTCGACGGGTACTGGTGGGTTCCCGGATCGGCTGCGGCGCTGGCCAGCGCGTCCACCACGAGCGCGGGGGTCGGCGTGTCGGGATCGCCGATCCCGAGGCTGATCACGTCCATGCCCGCCGCCTTCTTGTCGGCGATCTTGCGCTCGAGCTCGGCGAACAGGTACGGGGGCAGGCGGTCCAGCCGCGCGCTCGTCTTCATGCGTCTCTCAATGCCTCCAGGAAGTCGGGGCTCAGCTCGCCCGCGTACACGGGCACCGCCCAGCCGGTCAGGTTGACGTGCAGGTCCTCTCCCACCTCGACCTTGAGATCGCCGCCGTCGAGGTGGACCGTCACCGGGCTGTCGAGCCCGCGCAGCACCGCCGCGACGGCGGCGCCGGTCGCACCGGTGCCCGACGACATCGTCTCGCCGACACCGCGCTCGAAGATCCGCGCCGTGATCTCGCCGTCGCCGTCGCGCCGCCAGAAGGACACGTTGGTGCGATTGGGGAACAGCTCGTGGTGCTCGAGTGCGGGCCCGATCGCCGGCAGGTCCAGCTCCTCCAGTCCCTCCGGCCACTCGATCGCACACTGCGGGTTGCCGATCGAGACGAACTGGAACTGGTACTCGCGCCCGTCGGCGGTCAGCGCGCCGAGCCCGTCGTCGCCTCCCGACGGGAAGTCCAGCGCCGTCAGCTTCGCCCGGCCCATGTCGACCGTGCAGGTCGTCGGCCCGGTGATCCGCGGCCGAATCTCGCCCGCTGCGGTCTGGATGCCGAAGCTGTCGTGCTCGGTCCAGCCGGAGCGGCGCAGGTACATGACGGCCTCGCGCACGCCATTGCCCGAAAGCTCCGCTTCCGAGCCGTCGGGGTTGAAGATCCTCAGTGACGCGACGTATCCGGGCTCGGTCGGCTGATCGAGCAGCAGCACGCCATCGGCGCCGACGCCGCTGTGCCGGGCACAGAGCGCGCGGACGCGGCCGGGCGTCAGCTCGAACGGCAGCACCTGCGCCTCGACGATCACGTAGTCGTTGCCCAGTGCGTTCCACTTCTCGAACTTCACGGCGCCGGACTCTATGTGAGCTGTTGGGCGATCTCGTCCGCCGCGGCGGCCGGGGTCCGCTCGGTCATGTCGATCTGGCGCAGGTTCGGCGTCTTGCGCATCCACGTCAGCTGGCGACGGGCGTAGTTGCGCGACCGCTGCTTCATACGCTCCACGTCGCCGTCGAGCAGCTCCTGGAAGCCGAGCGCCTTGCGGGCGGTGTGCGAGGGCCCGCGCGCCAGCGCGCGCCGCACCTCATCCTCCGCGCCGGCGGCGACGATCGCGTCGACGCGCTGCTCGATCCGCCGGTAGAGGCTCGTCCGCTCCATCGTGAGCCCGAAGATCGCCGTCGGATGCCGCGTCTGCGGCGACCACAGCTCGGAGTCCTCGCTGTTCGGCGGGACCTTCTCGAGCGAGAGGCTCGCCAGCGCGGCGCGCAGGTAGAGCCCGGTGCCGCCGATGACGATCGGGCGCCTGCCGTCGGCCAGGGCGTCGTCGATCTCCGCGTGCGCGCGCGGCATGTAGTCGCCCAGGGAGAACGGCTCGGTAACGGGGACGAACCCGACGAGGCGGTGCTCGAGCCGCTGCTGCTCCTCGACGGTTGCGGTTCCCGTCAGGGTCGAGAGGCCCTCGTAGACCTGCAGCGCGTCGCAGGAGACCGCAACCGGGTCCTCGCCTTGCTCGCGCAGGCGGTCGGCCAGCGCCAGCGCCACCGCCGTCTTGCCCACGGCCGTCGGCCCGAACAGGGCGAGAACGCGCGCGCGTTCGGCTACCTGGGTCACTTTCGGCGACAGTGCCGCCGAAATCGACCCAGCGCCCCGCTCAACCGCCGACCCGGGCGAGCAGCGACTCCTGCCCGGCCAACGTCTGGCTGGTTGCCGAGAGGATCTCGACCGACGTCAGCTCGCCGGCCGACGCGAGCCCGTCGAAGTTCACGGCCTTGTTGTGGCCCGTCCTACCCCTCAGCTTCGACGGGTCCGTGCGCGACGGGCCCTCGACCAGCACCTCGACAGTGCGCCCGACGAACCGCTGCGCACGCTCGGTGGCGCGCCGCTGGACGGCCTCGACGAGCCGCTCCATCCGCTCGCGCTTGACCTCGTGTGGAAGCTGCCCGTCCAGCTCCGCCGCCGCCGTCCCGCGTCGCGGCGAGAAGATGAAGGTGAACGCCGAGTCATAGCCGACCTCCTCGACGACCTCCATCGTCTCCTCGAACTCGGCGTCGGTCTCGCCCGGAAAGCCGACGATGATGTCGGTGGTGATCGAGCAGTCCGGCACGAGCTCGCGGATCAGCGCGACGCGATCCATGTAGCGCTCGCGGTTGTAGGTTCGGCGCATCGCCTTCAGGACGCGGCTGGAGCCCGACTGCAGCGGCAGGTGGATGTGCGGGCAGATGCTTGGCAGCTCGGCGTGGGCCCGGATGACGTCCTCACGCATGTCCTTTGGGTGCGGGCTGGTGTAGCGGACGCGGTCGATGCCGTCGACCGCGTCGACCATCGCCAGCAGGTTCGCAAAGCTGACCTTCGAGCCGACAGGCAGGTCGCGGCCGTAGGAGTTGACGTTCTGGCCGAGCAGCGTCACCTCGCGCACGCCGTCGGCGGCCAGGCGCTCGATCTCGGCGAGCAGCTCGTCGGCTGGCCGCGACACCTCGCGCCCGCGCGTCGATGGGACGATGCAGTAGGAGCAGACGCAGTTGCATCCGACCGAGATCTGAACCCAGCCCTGAAAGTCGCGCTCGCGCTTCGCCGGCAGGTGGCCGGTGAAGCCCTCGAACTCGAAGTAGCCCTGGGCGGTCAGGTTGTCGCTGGTCAGGAACTCGGCTAGGCGGTGGACCTGGCCGGGCCCGAAGGCGACGTCGACGAACGGAAACTGCTCGAAGACCTTCTCCTTCATCGACTGCGACCAGCACCCACCGACGCCGACGATCCGCGTCGGATCCTCGCTCTTCAGCCGCTTGGCCTCGCCGAGGTGGCCGATGAAGCGGCTGTCTGCCTTCTCACGGATCGAGCATGTGTTGAAGAGGATCAGGTCCGCGTCAGCCCGCTCCGGGGCCTCGCGATATCCCAACGAGTCGAGCATGCCCTTCATCCGCTCGGAGTCGTGCTCGTTCATCTGACAGCCGAAGGTGGTGAGGTGGTAGCGCCTCATGGCGGCAAAAGCTACCGGCCGGCTGTGGTCAGCGAGCGATCTCGGTCGAGCGGCTCTCGCGGATCACCGTGACCTTGATCTGGCCCGGGTACTCCAGCTCGCGCTCGACCTCCCGCGCGATCTCGCGCGACAGGATCGTCGCGCCGTCGTCGTCGATCTCCTCAGGCCGGACGATCACGCGCAGCTCGCGGCCGGCCTGCATCGCGTAGACCTTCTCGACGCCCGTGTGGCGTGCGGCGACGCCCTCGAGATCGTGGAGACGGGCGACGTAGCGGTCGAGCGACTCGCCGCGGGCGCCGGGGCGCGCACCGGAGAGCGCGTCGACGATCTGAACGATCACAGCCTCGACGGTCTGCGGATCGACCTCGTCGTGGTGTGCCTCGATCGCATGCGCGACTGCATTGGACTCGCCGTGGCGGCGGGCCAGCTCAGCGCCGACGATCGCGTGCGGGCCGTCTACCTCGTGCGAGACGGCCTTGCCGATGTCGTGCAGCAGCGCGGCCCGGGCGGCGATCTTCGCGTTGGCGCCGAGCTCGTCGGCGATCAACGACGCGAGGCGCGCGCACTCGATCGAGTGGTCGAGCACGTTCTGCCCGTAGCTGGTCCGGAAGCGCAGCCGACCGAGCAGGACGATCAGCTCGGGGTGGGCGGTCCCAACGCCTGCATCGAGCGCCGCCCCCTCCCCCAGCTCGACGATCCGCCGGTCGAGCTCGGACCTCGCGTGGCCGTAGGCCTCCTCGATCCGGGCGGGATGGATTCGCCCGTCGGCGAGCAGCGTCTCGAGCGTCAGGCGAGCGATCTCACGCCGCACGCCGTCGAAGCCGGAGAGCACGACGGTGCCTGGGGTGTCGTCGACGATCACGTCGATGCCGGTCAGGGTCTCGAGCGCACGAATGTTGCGGCCCTCGCGTCCGATGATCCGTCCCTTCAGCTCGTCGGAGTCGAGCTGGATCGACGTGACCGTCGTCTCGGCGGAGTGGCGGCTGGCCATCCGCTGCATGCAGGTCGCAAGGATGCTGCGTGCGCGTCGCTCGGCGTCGTGGCGGGTCTCCTCCTCGACCTGGCGGATCAATTTAGCCCGGTCATGGCGCAGATCGTCCTCCAGCTCGGCGAGCAGGGCCTTGCGCGCCTCCGCGACGGTCAGGCCCGAGGCCTGCTCGAGCTCGTGTAGACGCCGCTCGCGATTGCGCTGGACGGCGGGCGTCCGTACCGTCCGCGTGCCGTTGGCGAGCGCCAGTCGCCGCCGCGCGCGTGGCGCCAGCAGCACGATCCCTCCGGACACAGTCGCCGCGACCAGGGCCGCCAGCAGGATCTCCATCGCGCAGTCTCCTTAGCTTCGACCAGGCATTGGTCGCTTGGAGACCAGATTAGTAGGTTCTCGCTACCCCGTAAACACCGGCTTACGCGATGGATAAGCCCGTGTAGGGCCGTACGCCTCTATCTAGGTGGGCCCGTGAGCGCGGACGGCGTCGTACGCCAGCTCCGGCGCGTAGCCCTTGCGCACGAGCATCCGCCAGGCGCGGTCGCGATCGCGGTCGTCTGCCGGCGGCTCGCGCAGCTTCTCGGTCAGCAGCGCCAGCGCGGACTCGAGCTCGCCGTCGCGATCCTGGAGCGCCACGGCAGCCTGGACGAGTTGCGGGGCGATCCCGCGCCGCAACAGCTCGCGCTCGATCCGCTCGGCCCCCCAGCGCTCCAGCATCCGCTTGTCCTCGGCGAAGCGGCGCGCGAAGCCTGCGTCGTCGAGCAGGCCCGACCGCTCGAGCTCGACGACCGCCGCGTCGATCGCGTCGGGCTCTACGCGCTTGCCCTCGAGGTAGGCGCGCAGCTCGCAGATGCTGCGCTCGCGTCGGTTGAGCGCCTTGAGGGCAAGGTCGAGCGCTCGCTGCGCCTCGTCCATCGAGCTAAGCGGCCTCGCGGACCTCGCCCGTCTCCGGGTCGACGCCGGCCGGCGGCTCGACGGCGGCGATCGGAGCGTCCTGGCCGATGCCGACGGCAGCATGGATCTTCTGCTCGATCTCCTCCATCACTGCCGGGTTCTCGCGCAGGAACCCCTTGGCGTTGTTGCGCCCCTGGCCGAGCCGCTGCTCGCCGTAGGAGAAGAACGAGCCCGACTTCTGGACGATGTCGTGCTCGATCCCGAGGTCGAGGATGCAGCCCGCCGACGAGATGCCGAGCCCATACTCGATGTCGAACTCGGCCTGACGGAACGGCGCCGCGACCTTGTTCTTGACGACCTTGACGCGCACTCGGTTGCCGACCGCCTCGGTGCCCTCCTTGAGGGTCTCGATCCGCCGGATGTCGAGCCGCTGCGAGGAGTAGAATTTCAACGCGCGACCGCCGGGCTGGGTCTCCGGCGAGCCGAACATCACGCCGATCTTCTCGCGGATCTGGTTGGTCAGCAGGCAGAGCGTGTTGGCGCGGTTGAGGTTTCCGGCCAGCTTGCGCATCGCCTGGCTCATCATGCGCGCCTGGAGGCCGACGGTCTGGTCGCCCATCTGCCCCTCGAGCTCGACTTTCGGCGTCAGCGCTGCGACCGAGTCGATCGCCACGACGTCGATCGTGCCCGAGCGGATCAGCATGTCGGCGATCTCGAGCGCCTGCTCGCCGTAGTCCGGCTGCGAGACGAGCAGCTCGTCGACGTCGACGCCGATGCGCTTGGCGTAGATGGGGTCCATCGCGTGCTCGGCGTCAATGAAGGCGCAGATGCCGCCGCGCTTCTGGGCCTCGGCGAGGATGTGGTAGACGAGCGTCGTCTTGCCCGAGGACTCCGGTCCGAAGACCTCGACGATACGGCCGCGCGGCAGGCCGCCGACGCCGAGCGCGAGGTCGAGCGACAGCGCGCCGGTCGGGATCGCGGAGACCCGGACTTGGGCGCTCTCGTCGCCCATCTTCATGATCGCGCCCTCGCCGTGATCCTTGCGGATCTGCGCCAGCGCGCTGTTCAGCGCGGCGTCGCGGGCCTTGGCGGCCTTCTCCTGGTCCTTGTCCATGGCGGTCTCCTCTAAGTCCGTTAGGGATACGAGGCTAGGTAGCCAATCGGACGGCTAGAGACGGCCGACCCTGGTTCTGCAACGCCTATGTCACGCCGGGGCCAGCAGCTGGCGCACCAGGTGCAGCGCCACCGTGGTCGAGCGGTCGCGGATCTCTGCACGGTCGCCGGGCAGCCGCGCGCCGCGCACGAGCGCCGCTCCGCCGGCCCGCTTGGCGCACCAGAAGACGGTCCCGACGGGCTTCTCGTCCGTGCCGCCACCCGGCCCGGCGATGCCCGTCACCGAGATCGCGACCTGCGCGTCGAAGCGCTCCAGCGCCCCGTCGGCCATCGCCTCGGCGACTTCGCCCGATACCGCGCCGTGCTGCTCGATCGCGGACGGGTCGACCCCCAGCAGCGCGGTCTTGGCCGCATTCGAATAGGTGACCGCACCGCCGGCGACGAAGTCCGACGCGCCGGGGCGCTCGGTCAGCCGTGCCGCCAGCAGGCCCCCTGTGCACGACTCGGCGGTCGCGATCCGGTCGGCGCCGAGCAGCTGCGCGACCTGCTCGTCGACCGTCGAGCCGTCGGTCGAGAACAGCGTGTCGGCGTGACGGTCGGAGATCAGCCCTGCAAGCGCCTCCCACGCGGCCGCAGCTTCCGGCTCGTAGCGGGTCACGACCTCGATCTCGCCCCGGCGCAGGCAGGTCGTGATCTCGAGCGCGCCGAAGTCGTCGATCTCCTGCTCGGCGATGCGCAGCGTCTCGGCAATCTCGGACTCCGGTATTCCGAACAGCCGCAGCATCGTCTGCTCGTAGTCGGTCGCGCGGCCCAGCACCGCCCTGAACGCCTCGGCGGCTAGCACGGCGGGCCACATCGCGTGCAGCTCGCGCGGCGGTCCGGGCAGGACGACGACCGCGGGCAGGCCGTCACGCGCCGGGACGACCATCCCCGGAGCGGTGCCGGCCGGCTCGATCACCGTCGCGCCCTCCGGCACCAGTGCCTGCTTTCGGTTCGCCACCCGGATCGCGTCGAAGTCGAGGTTCGGCCAGCGCTTCATGAGTGGCCGCAGGATCTCGGCGATTCGCTGCTCGAGCCCTTCGTCGAGGGACAGCTCGCGGCCGGTGAAGCGGGCGACGATCTCGAGCGTCAAGTCGTCGGCCGTGGGTCCGAGACCACCGCTCGTGAAGATCACGTCGACGCCCTGGTCGGCCATGAACCGCAGCTGCGCCTCCATGTCCTCGGGCCGGTCACCACAGATCGTGATGTGCGCGAGGTCGACCCCCAGCTCACGCAACCTGTCCGACAGCCAGGGCCCGTTGCGGTCGCGCACGCGCCCTGTCAGGACCTCCGTACCGGTCACCACCACACCGGCGCGCGCGCTCATGCGCAGGGCGCCTCGGTCGCGTCGATCTCTGTCGAGCCTCCGCGGGTGAGGTCCAGTGCGATCGGGTCGCCGCTCGGGTCGAGCGTGACCGGCTCGCCGTTGAGCGCGACCGCCGCCGACCGCTTGCCGAGGTTGACCCGAACCTGGCGTGCGTCACGGAAGCTCCGCGGGGCCTCGAGCGTGCTCTCGAAGACGACCGGCGTCCCCGGCCCGGTGTCGACGCACACGTAGGTCGGCTCAGCGGGTGCTATGCGGACGTTGACGCCCCGTGGCACCGCGGCAGCACGGCGGCGGCGCTGCAGCGCGCGCTGTCGCTGACGCTGTTGTGAGACAGACGGTTGCGTCTCGGTCGTGGTCGCGCGATCGTCGGGCGGATCGTCGTCGGAGTCGCCGCCGAGCAGGCCCAGCAGAAGCAGGAAGCCGATCAGCCCGATCACCAGCGCGCCCGCGATCAGCCCTCCGCGGCGCGGCGGTCGCTGCGGCTGGCGCCGGCCGCCGCGGCCCCGGTCGCGAGGACGGTCGCGCGCCGGCATCGGGGCGAGCGGCTGGAACTCGGGCGCGTCGCTGCGCTCCTCGGTCAGCCGGTACTCCTCGACCAGCAGGTACGGGTCGAC
>DATABO010000014.1:0-17091 GCA_036259535.1 Thermoleophilaceae bacterium | reverse complement strand
GCGAGCACGTCGAAGCCGACGCCGCCGATCCGCGAGGGAGTGCCGCTGAAGTGTCGGTCGACCATCTCCTCGTCGAGCCCGATCGCCTCGAAGATCTGCGCGCCGGTGTAGGAGCGCATCGTCGAGATGCCCATCTTCGAGAGCACCTTCAGCAGGCCCTTGCCGATCGCCTTGACGACGTTCGCCTCGGCCTGCTCGAGCGACAGGCCCTCGGGCAGGCGGCCGGCGTGGTGGACCTGGCCGAGCGACTCGAACAGCAGGTAGGGGTTGACCGCGGCCGCGCCGAAGCCGGTCAGGCAGGCGATGTGGTGGACCTCGCGAGCCTCGCCGGTCTCGACGACCAGGCCGCAGCGCAGGCGCGTCGCGGCGCGCACGAGGTGGTGGTGGACGGCCGCGGTGGCGAGCAGCGACGGGATCGCGGCGCGCTCGCGCCCGAGGTTGCGGTCGGAGAGGATCAGGATCGTCACGCCGTCCTCGACCAGCTCGGCCGCCTGGGCGCAGATCTCCTCGAGCCGCCGCTCGAGCCCTGAGACGCCGTCGCGGACCGGCCAGGTGATGTCGATCGAGCGGGCCTGGAAGACGGCATGGTCGACCTGACGCAGCTTCTCGAGCTCGGAGTTGCGCAGGATCGGCTGCGGCATCACGAGCTGGTGGCAGTGGTCGGGCGTCTCGCCGAGCAGGTTGGTCTCCGGGCCGACGCAGGCCTGCAGGCTCATCACGATCGACTCGCGGATCGGGTCGATCGCCGGGTTGGTGACCTGAGCGAAGAGCTGCTTGAAGTAGGAGAACAGCGGCGGGCGGTTGTCCGACAGCACCGCGAGCGCGGTGTCGTTGCCCATCGAGCCGGTCGGCTCCATGCCGTCGCGGGCCATCGGCTCGAGCAGCACGCGCAGGTCCTCCTGGCTCCAGCCGAAGGCGAGCTGGCGCGCGCGCAGCGGCTCGACGCGCGGGACGCGCGGGCTCTTGTCGGGCAGGTCGCCGATTCGCACGACGCGCTCGGACAGCCACTCGCCGTAGGGCTGGCGCGCGGCGAGGTCGCGCTTGAGCTCGGCGTCGGGCACGACGCGCTCGCGCTCGAGGTCGACGAGGAAGAGCTTGCCGGGGTGCAGCCGGCCCTTGCCGACGACGTCGGCCTCAGGCACCGGCAGCACACCGGTCTCCGAGGCGAAGACGACCCAGCCGTCGCGGGTGTGCAGCCAGCGGCCGGGGCGCAGGCCGTTGCGGTCGAGAGTGGCGCCGATCGCGCGGCCGTCGGTGAACGCGACCGCCGCCGGGCCGTCCCAGGGCTCGATCAGCGAGGCGTGGTAGGCGAAGAAGTCGTTGACCTCCGGCGTCAGCTCGCCGCGGCCCTGGTAGGCCTCGGGGATCAGCATCGACATCGCGTGCGCCATCGAGCGCCCGCCGAGGGTCAGCAGCTCGAAGGCGGCGTCGAGCGAGGCGGAGTCCGACATCCGGTCGTCGAGCAGCGGGCCGAGGTCGGACAGCGCGTCGCCGAACAGCTCCGAGGACAGCTGCGACTCGCGCGCGCGCATCCAGTTGCGGTTGCCGCGCACGGTGTTGATCTCGCCGTTGTGGGCGAGCATCCGGTAGGGATGCGCCAGCTCCCAGCTCGGGAAGGTGTTGGTCGAGAAGCGGGAGTGGACCAGCGCCAGGCGGCTGGCGACGCGCTCGTCCTGGAGGTCGGGGAAATAGCGCGGCAGCTGCGGCGCGATCAGCATCCCCTTGTAGACGACGGTTCGCGACGAGCAGCTGGTGATCGAGAAGCCGAGCACCTCGGCGTCCTCGGCGGCCCGGCGCGCTACGTAGAGCTTGCGCTCGAGCGCGTCCTGGTCGGCGACGCCATCCGGGGCGCCGATGAACAGCTGCGCTGCGTGCGGCGCGCACTTCGCGGCGGTCCGGCCACAGGCGTCAGGGTCGATCGGCACGTCGCGCCAGCCGAGCACCCACAGGCCCTGCGCCTCGACCGCCTGCTCGAGCGCGCGCACGGCCGCGGGGCGGTTCTCCGGACGCGGCGGCAGGAAGCACATCGCCACGCCGTAGCGACCGGCGGGCGGCAGCTCGAAGTCGACCTCGGCGCGCAGGAGCTCGTCGGGGACCTGGATCAGGATGCCGGCGCCGTCGCCCGTCTCGGGATCGGCGCCCTCCGCGCCGCGATGCTCCATCCGGTTGAGCACCTCGAGCGCCCGCTCGACGACCTCGTGCGAGGCCGGCGCGTGCAGGCGCGCGACGAAGCCAACGCCGCAGGCGTCGTGCTCGTACCGCTGGTCATGTAGCCCGCTGGCTGACGAGGGAGCGATTCCCCTGCCGCCCGGCGGGTAGACGGGATGCGACATCTGTCCTTCCTCCGGGTTCGCGCGTATCTCCCAGCAGGCACGCGTGAGTAAGGAGGCGAAATCTTAGCGTTGCGGCGCCCTCAGGAGGGGAAGCGGCTCCCCTCTCGTCGCGTGCCCGTCGGCGCCTGCGGCGACCCGCCGCCTCTGTATCGTCGGCGCGATGGCGACCACGATCACCGTCCTGTCGCAGAAGGGCGGCACGGGAAAGACGACGACCACACGCACGCTGGTCGACATCTTCAGGCGCATCGGCCTGCGCGTGCTCGCGGTCGACATGGATCCGCAGGGCAACCTGACCGACTACTTCGCGATCGGCGACGAGCCCGAGCCGACGCTTGCAGACGTCCTCGCAGGCCGGGCCGAGGCGGCCGCGGCGATCCACGACGACGTACTGCCGGCCAGCGTCCACCTCGCCGAGGCCGAGCTGCTGCTGAGCGGCAAGATCGGCCGCGAGATGGTGCTGCGGCGGGCGCTGGCGACAGTCGACGACTACGACCTGATCCTGATCGACTGCCCGCCGTCGCTCGGGCTGCTGACGGTCAACGCGCTGGTAGCCGCGGACTACGCGCTGATCTCGACCGAGGCCGAGTACTTCTCGCTGCAGGGGGTCGAGCAGGCGCTCGCGGTCGTCGAGGCCGCGCGCGGAGTGAGCCCCGACCTGCAGTGGCTCGGAGCCGTCCTGAACATCGCCGACATGCGGACGGTGCATGCGCGAGAGGCGCTCGAGCAGCTGCGCGACGGCTACGGCGCCAAGGTCTTCGACACGCCCATCCGGCGGTCGGTGGCTTATGCGGAGTCGGCCGAGCGGGCGATGTCGATCGTCGACCACCGTCCCGATCTCGGCGCCGACTACCTGGCGCTGGCCGACGAGGTGTTGGAGCGGCTCGGTCGCGACGGGGACCGCAAGGCGCTCAAGAAGCTGCGCGCCGAGCTGGCACCGGCTGTTTGACCTGGGTGGCGCTCCTGCGTGGCGTCCTTGAGGACCAGGTTCGCGCGGGCGGTTTCGGGGGCGCTGTGCGAGTAGTGGCGCCGCTCCACGTGGCTGTACTGGCTGGGTAGGGCGGCGTGCGGTGTGGGTGGTGTTCGAGCGCCGCTCGGTCCTCGGTCGTTGTGGTTCTCGACAGTAATTCGGCCGGCTCTCGCTAGATGAACGCTTTGTGGGCCTCCAGCCCCAACAATCGTTCCCCCGTCGAGAGGTCGGGCCAGGCCGGTGCTCAGATGTACGTTTGTACGGGCCAGAGCACTCCAATCGTTCACCCGAGCACCGGAAGCGACCGAGAGACGCCCGCTCCTGGCCACCAGCCACACCACTCGCCGCCCTACCCAGCCAGTACAGCCACCTGGCGCGGCTGGCCAACTCGCCACAGCGCCCCTCGAGCCGCCCCGCGCGAGCCCGCTCCTCAAGGACGCCAACAGGAGCGCCATCCGGCCGAACCCCTCCCCCTGGCCACCCAGCCAGGCTAGTGTCCGCGCCATGTCCGATCTCCTACGCAAGCCGGCCAGCGAGCTGGCCTCCATGGTCCGCTCCGGCGACGTCTCGTCGCGCGAGCTGGTGCAGTCGTCGCTCGACCGGATCGAGGCGACCAGCGAGCTGAACCACTGGACGCTCGTCGACGCCGACAACGCGCTCGCCGCCGCTGACGCCGTCCAGCCGGGCGACGAGCGCCCGTTCGCGGGAGTGCCGATCGCGATCAAGGACCTGTTCGCGCCGGTCGCCGGGCTGCGCATGGCGCAGGGATCGGAGCTGCTCGGCGAGTTCACGCCGGACTACGACTACGGTCAGGTCCGCCGGCTCAAGGAGGCAGGCTTCGTGATCGTCGGCAAGACCCAGACCCCTGAGTTCGGCATCACGCCGGTGACCAACCCGCGCCGCTTCGGGCCTGCGCGCAACCCCTGGGACCCCGACCGGACGACCGGCGGCTCGAGCGGCGGCTCCGCTGGCGCGGTCGCCGCGGGCGCCGTCCCGATCGCCCACGGCAGCGACGGCGGCGGCTCGATCCGCATCCCGGCCGCCTGCTGCGGACTGCTGGGGCTCAAGCCGGCGCGCGGTCGCATCTCGCGCGCGCCCGACCTCGGCGACCACTTCCTGTCGAGCGACGGCGTCCTCGCCCGGACCACCGAGGACGTCGCCGCGCTGCTCGACCTGATGTCCGGGCACGAGCTTGGCGACGCGACGTGGGCGCCCCCGCCGGAGGCGCCGTTCGCCGAGCTCGCCCGTCGCGACCCCGGCAAGCTGCGCATCGGGCTGGCCACCGACATGCCGATCGCGGACGCCGCGCTAGACCCCGAGTGCGAGCGCGGTGCCCGCGAGGCCGCGGCGCTGCTCGAGCAGCTCGGCCATCGCGTCGAGCACATCCCGTCGCCGCTGCCCGACGCAGACGCCGTCATCGGCGTGTTCACCGCCCTCTGGGCCGCGAACGTCGCCGCCAGCGTGATGCACGGGCAGATCGTCAGCGGCAACCAGCCGACGGCCGAGACGATCGAGCCGCTCTCGATGTGGCTCTACGAGATGGGTCAGAGCATTCCGTCGCCGGCCTACATCGGCGCCGTCGTCACCAGCCAGGCACTCTCGCGCGGCGTCGTCTCGACGTGGGCGGAGTGGGACCTCGTCGTCACTCCGGCGCTCGCCCAGCGACCGGTCCGCCACGAGGACATCGACCCGAGCGGCCCCGATCCCGAGGCGCAGTTCCAGCGCGCGGCCGAGTTCACGCCGTACACGCCGATGTTCAACCTGACCGGCCAGCCGGCCGTCTCGGTGCCGCTCTTCCAAGGCGACGACGGCCTGCCGACAGCCGCGCAGATCGTCGGCCCGCAGGCGGGCGAGGCGCTGCTCCTGCAGGTCTCGCGTCAGCTCGAGGAGATCGCCCCCTGGGCCGACCGCTTCCCGGCAGATGTGCCTACGCCTACAGCGTCCTGACCAGCTTGCGGTCGCGCGAGTAGGTCAGTAGCTCGGTGGCGTCGGCAGGCGTCAGCCAGCGCAGGTCGTCGACCTCGTCGTTGGGCTCGAAGCCGAGGTCCTCGATCACCGCCATCAGCCAGTAGCGGACGACCTTCGGCCGGCCTTCGTTGTCGTCGTAGTGGGCGAACGCCAGCTCGGGACCGAGCCGGCAGATCAGGCCCGTCTCCTCGCGCACCTCGCGCAGCGCCGCCTCCTCGAACGTCTCGCCCGGGTCGAGCTTGCCCTTCGGAAAGCTCCAGTCGTCATAGCGCGGCCGGTGCACGACCGCGATCTCCGTCTCCTCCGGGCCCCTCCGCATGACGACCCCGCCGGCCGCCTGAATCCGCTTCACCGTCACTCGATCGCCTCCACGTCCGCCCCGGCCGCGACGAACCGGGCCCTCCGCACGTCGCAGTCCGGCGCAACCCTGCGCAGCCCCTCCACGACCGCGCCCGTCTGCTCCCACTGGCACCAGAACAGCGCGGTCGGCCCCGCCCCCGAGATCGTCGCGCCGAGCGCGCCCAGCTCGGTCGCCCGCCCGATCAGCTCGATCGAGCGCGGATAGAGGTGCGCGCGCCGGTCCTGGTGCAGGCGGTCCGACAGGCCGCGCGCGATCGCACCGAGGTCGCCGCTGCTGAGGCCCAGCGCCAGCAGTGCGGCGTGCGCGACGTTGTGGACCGCGTCGCCGAGCGGCACCTCGGGCGGCAGCGCGGCGCGCGCCTCGGCAGTCGGCACGGGCTGCGGCGGGGTGACGAGCACGCCCTCCAGGCCCGCCGGCGGCTCCAGCCGTACCGGGTCGCCGTCGGCACAGACGACGAAGCCGCCGAGCAGCGCCGCAGCGACATTGTCGGGATGGCCCTCGAGCGCGGTGGCGTGCTCGAGCAGCGGCGCGTCGAGCTCGTAGAGGTGGTCGGCGGCGGCGAGGCCGGCGACGATCGCCGCGGCACTCGAGCCCAGGCCGGCCGACGCGGGAATCTCGGAGCGGATCCGGAACGCGATGCCGTCGGCGGGATGCAGCCGCTCGAACGCCCGGACGCAGAGGTTGTCGCGGTCGACCGGGACGCCGGGCGTGTCCGACTCGACCGAGAACGTCCCGGTCTCCTCGACCTCCAGCTCCAACGACAGCGACAGCGCGGCCGCGAAGACGTCGTAGCCCGGCCCGAGGTTGGCCGACGATGCCGGCACGCGAACGGTGCGTCGGCGGTTCACGCGTCCCCCAGGACCGCCGCCTCGACGCTCGCGATGTCGGGCTCGCAGGGGACGACAGACGCGGCGCGGTCCATCGCCGTCTGGGGGTCCTTGAGCCCGTGGCCGGTCAGCACGCAGACGACGCGCCCATGGGCACCGTGGGCGAGCAGCCCAGCGACCGACGCGGCCGACGCCGGCTCGCAGAAGACGCCCTCGCGCGAGGCGAGCAGGCGGTAGGCGTCGAGGATCTGCTCGTCGGTCACCGACCTCACCTGCCCACGCGATGCAGTGAAGGCGTTCATCGCGTCCTCCCAGCGGGCTGGGTTGCCGATCCGGATCGCCGACGCGACGGTCTCAGGCGCCTCGACCGGTGCGCCCTCGACCAGCGGCGCCGCGCCCGCGGCCTGGTAGCCGTGCAGCTCGGGCGCCGCTTCGTACTCGCCGAAGCCCTTCCACCAGGCGGTCACGTTGCCCGCATTGCCGACCGGGATGCAGAGTACGTCAGGCGCCTCGCCGAGCTGGTCGCAGACCTCGAAGGCGCCGGTCTTCTGGCCCTCGATCCGGTAGTCGTTGACGGAGTTGACGAGCGCGATCGGATGGCGGTCGGTCAGCTCGCGAACCAGCGCAAGTGCCTGGTCGAAATTGCCGCGCAGGGCAATCACGCGCGCTCCGTGCATCAGCGCCTGGGCGAGCTTGCCGGTCGCGATCTTGCCCTCCGGGACGATCACCGCGCCGGTCAGCCCCGCGCGCGCGGCGTAGGCGGCGGCGCTCGCCGCGGTGTTGCCCGTCGACGCGCAGATCACCGCCTTCGCCCCCTCCTCGATCGCCGCCGAGACCGCGACCGTCATGCCGCGGTCCTTGAACGAGCCGGTCGGGTTGGCGCCCTCCAGCTTGAGATGGACCTCGCAGCCCGTTCGCTCCGACAGCCACGGCGCGGGCACCAGCGGGGTGTCCCCCTCCTCCAACGAGACCCGCGACTCGACCGGCAGCCGGTCGCGGTAGCGCCAGAGGCTCATCCGGCAACCCTCGAGGGCAGGAGCGCAGCGGGACCGGTCCCAGAGACCCGCTTCGAGGCTAGCTGGAGCGAGGTCCCGCGAGCACCGCAGCAGGACTCACTCACTCAAACGTCTCCTCGATCACGTGGATCGAGCGCGGTCGCGAGCGAACGAAGTCGAGTCGCTCGATCATGTCGACGGCAGCGCGGAACTTCGACTCGAGCACCGGGTGCATCACCATCGCCAGCCGCGCGTCGTCGCCGATCCCGCGCTGCACGACCGACTTCACCGAGATCCCCTGGAGGCCGAGGATCTCCGCGACCTGGGCGAGCACGCCCGGGCGGTCGGCGACCTCGACGTAGAGGTAGAAGGCCGACTCGACGTCGGTGACGACCGCGAGGTCGGCGACCGGCGGCGCCTGGATCGCCGGCGGCGTCATCGCCGCAACTACGTCGCCGAGCACCGCCGAGGCGGTCTGGCTGCCCCCGGCGCCCGGCCCGGAGAGCGTGATCTCGGTGATCGCCGGCGACTCGATGGTCACCGCGTTGTAGGAGCCCGACACCGTTGCGAGCGGGTGGCCGTCATAGAGGAAGGCCGGATAGACAGCGACCGCGATCCCGCCGTCGATCCGCTCGGCGCTGCCGATCAGCTTCAGCGACAGCCCCAGCTCGCGCGCGTAGGCGATGTCGTCGGCGGTGACGTGCTCGATCCCCTCGTAGGGAACGTCGGCGAGGCGGACCTGCGCGCCGAACGCGAGTCGCGCGAGGATCGCCATCTTCGCTGCGGCGTCCTTGCCGGTCACGTCCTCGGTGGGGTCCGCCTCGGCGAAGCCGAGCTCCTGCGCCTCACGCAGCGCGTCGTCGTAGGAGGCGCCGGTGCGCGCCATCGCGGTGAGGATGAAGTTGGTAGTGCCGTTGACGATCCCGTGGACGCGCTCGATGTGGGCCGCCGCGAGCGACTCGCGCATGACCCGGATCGCCGGCACGACGCCGGCGACCGCGGCCTCGAAGCCGAGCTGCGCGCCGCCGGCGGCGGCAGCGGCGTAGAGCTGCTCGCCGTGCTGGGAGAGCAGCTGCTTGTTGGCGGTCACGACATGCTTGCCGGCCTCCAACGCGCCGGTCACGTAGTCGAGCGCGGGGTCGATGCCGCCCATCACCTCGACGATCAGGTCGCTGCGCTCGAGGATGTCGCCGTAGTCGCCCTGGCTGCGCGTCAGCACGCCGGCGATCTCCGGGCGGCGACCGACCTCGGCCGCAATGGCATCGGCGCGCTGCTCGAGCAGCGCATGGAACGCGGACCCGACCGTCCCTCGCCCCAGCAGCCCGATCTTGAACGCCTCGCTATTCGAGCTCACGCGCCGTCAGGTCCTCGTAGGTCTCGCGGCGGACCACCGTACGAGCGTCGCCGTCGCGGCAGAAGATCACCGGCGGGCGGCGGACCGCGTTGTAGTTGCTCGCCATCGCGTGGCCGTAGGCGCCTGTCGCCGGCGTCACGAGGATGTCGCCCGGCACCGGGTTCTCGAGCGCCGCCTGCTCGATCAGCACGTCACCCGACTCACAGTGCATCCCGACCAGCCGGCAGGGGGTCGAGTCGCCGAAGCGGTCGGCGATCTCCGCCTCATAGACGGCGTCGTAGAGCATCGGACGAATGTTGTCGGCCATCCCACCGTCGACGGCTACGTAGGTCCTGATGCCTTCGATCCGCTTGACCGTGCCGACGGTGTAGAGCGTCACGCCGCCGTTGGCGACCAGCGAGCGGCCCGGCTCGCAGAGGACCTTGATGCCCTTCGGAAGCCGCTCGAGCATCTTCTCGGCGAACTCGGCGGCGGACGGCGGGCGCTGGGCGCGCGTGTAGGCGACCGCGAAGCCGCCGCCCATGTTGACCACCGGGAAGTCGCCGGCCGCGGCGAGCACCTCGGCGAGCGTGTCGTAGACGTCGAGGTCGAAGACCTGCGAGCCGATGTGGGCGTGCAGCCCACGCACCTCGAGTCCGGCTGCGGCGCAGCGCTCGAGCGCCTGGGGCAGCGTCGCGAGCGGCAGGCCGAACTTCGAGTCCTCCTGCCCGGTGGCGATCCTGTAATGCGTCTCCGGCCGGATCCCCGGGGTCACGCGCAGCAGCACGCGCTGGCGACGGCCGGCGGCGACCCGCTCGAGCCGGTCGATCTCGTCGAGCGAGTCGACGATGACGTGGCCGACGCCGCTGTCCAGCGCGTACTCGAGCTCGCCCGGCGACTTGTTGTTTCCGTGCATGTAGATCCGCTCGGGATCGAAGCCGGCGCGCAACGCGAGATGCAGCTCGCCGCCGGAGGCCACGTCGCAGGACAGGCCGGCCTCGGCGAAGATCCGCAGCGCCGGGGTGCAGGGCAGCGCCTTGCTCGCGTAGAGGACCTCGAAGTCGTCGGTGCGGGCGGCGAAGGCGTCCTGGATCGTGCGGGCGCGCTGGCGCAGGTCGTCCTCCGCGTAGACGTAGGCGGGCGTGCCGAGCTCGCGCGCGAGCTCGACGACGTCGCAGCCGCCGATCTCGAGCCGCCCCGCGTCGTTGATCCGCGACCCGAGCGGATAGACGTGGCCGACCCCTCCGGGTAGGGCGTCGGCCCGCTCCGGATCCGCCAACGCCTGCTCCGCGTCGTCTCGGCCCATGAACGTGCGGATTATGAAGCAAGAGCAAATCTGCGTGGCCGAAGCAATAACGAGAATGATTCTCGTTATGCTGCGGCCGTGAGCCTGGTCGCCTCACTCCCCTCGCCGACGGACCTCGTCGAGCTGCCGTTCATGCGGACCGCGCTCCTGGAGCTCGCGCTGCTGGCGGTCGCCGGCGGCTTGCTCGGGGCGTGGATCGTGCTGCGCCGGCTTGCCTTCTTCGCCCACGCGGTGGGGACCGCCACCTTTCCAGGGCTGGTCGTAGCCGACGCGACGGGCTTCAGCGCCACGCTCGCGGGCCTCGCGGTGGCGCTCGGCTACGCGGGCGGAGTCGAGCGCGCCGGACGAGCGGACCGCGACCCGGGCGACGTCGCGACGGCGCTCGCGCTCGTCGTCGCCCTCGCGCTCGGCGTGGTGCTGGCCAGCGACGTCTTCGAGTCGGGCGCGGCCGTCGACCGCCTGCTCTTCGGCACCGCGCTCGGGCTGGATGGCGGCGATCTGTGGTTGGCCGCCGGCGTCGCCGCCCTCGCCCTCGCCGCGACCCTGCTGCTCGGACGAGCCTGGACGACGGTCGGCTTCGACGACTCCGCCGCGGGCTCGCTCGGGCTGCCGGTGCGGACCGCCGACCTGCTGCTGCTCGGACTGATAGGCGTCGCCGCCGTGGCGGCGCTGCCGGCGGTCGGGGCGCTGCTCGTGGCCTCGCTGTTCGTCGTCCCCGCGGCGACCGCACGCCAGCTGACCGACACGGTCGCCGGGCTGCTCGCCGTCTCGGTGGCGATCGCCGCCGCGCAGGGCGCCATCGGCCTCTACGTCTCGCTCTGGCTCGACGTGCCGCCCGGGCCCGCGGTCGCCGTCGTCGGCTCGGGCCTCTACGCGCTGGTGGCGGGGACCTGCGCGTTCGGCCGCCGGTCGCGGGCGGTCCCGCTCGCCGCGGAGGCCACATGAGCTCGACCGACCGCGACGACGACCCCCGCCTCGCGTCCGGTTCGTCCCCGGAGCGGGCCGATCCCGGCGAAATACCCGCCGAAGGAGACCCAGCATCCGCGCCGCCCGCGGCGCGGGCCGATTCCGGCGGAATACCCGCCGAAGTCGGCCCAGCTTCGGGCGGACCGAACGTCGCCGTAGCCGTCGACGACTTGGCCGCGAGCTACGGCGGCCCCTCCCCCGTGCTCGAGGGCGTGGGCTTCTCGCTCCCCGCCGGCAGCTCGCTCTGCGTGCTGGGCCCCAACGGCGGCGGCAAGACGACGCTCCTCCGGGCGCTGACCGGCGACCTGACGCCGTTACGCGGCAGAGTGCGCGTCGACGGGCGCCCCGCCTACCTCGCCCAGACCGAGCGGACGCGGCTCGACTTCCCGGTGAGCGCGCTCGACGTCGCGCTGATGGGCTCGCTGGCGCGCGGGCGCTGGTGGCTGCCCACGCGGCGCGCCGACCGCGCCGCCGCCCGCGGCGCGCTCGCGCGCGTCGGGCTCGAGGACCGCGCCGACGTCCGCTTCGGCGAGCTGTCGGGCGGCCAACGCCAGCGCGTGCTGCTCGCGCGCGCGCTCGTCCAGGACGCCCGCGTGCTGCTGCTCGACGAGCCGCTCGCCGGCGTCGACCCGGCAAGCGCCGAGCGGATCGAGGCCCTGTTCGGCGAGCTGCGCGGCGAGGGCCGGGCGCTGCTCGTCTCGACCCACGACGTCCAGAGCGCCCGCGCCTTCGACCGGGTGCTCTGCCTCAACCGAACGCAGATCGCATTCGGCGACCCGGCGACGGCTCTCACCCGCGAGGTGCTCGAGCGGACCTACGGCCAAGAGATCGTCGTGCTCGACGAGGACGGTCCCGGCGGCCCGGTCCGCGCGGTAACCGTCCAGCACCACCACCACTGAGCCGATGGACCTGCTCGAGCCGCTCCAGTCGGGGATCGAGCGCCGCGCGCTGCTCGAGGTCGTGCTGCTCGGCGGCTTCTGCGGCGCGCTCGGCTGCTGGATCACGACCTTCCGGCTCAGCTACGCCGCGGAGTCGCTCGCCCACGGCCTCTTGCCCGGCCTCGTGCTCGCGACACTCGCGGGACTGCCGCTGCTGCTCGGCAGCCTGGCGGGCGTCGCTGTCGCAGCGCTCGTCGTCGCGGTCGCCGGCCGGGACCCGCGCATCGGCTCCGACACCGCGACGGCCGTCGCCGTGACGGGAATGCTCGGCCTCGGCGGCCTGCTCGCTCTGCGCCCCGACGCGCCGGCGCGCCTCGAGGAGCTGCTGTTCGGCGACCCGCTCGGCGTCACCGACGGCGACCTGATCGCCGCGGCGGGGCTGGCGCTGGTCGGCGCCGGAGCCCTGATCGCGCTGCACCGCCCGCTCGCGGCAGTCGCGCTCGACGCCGACGGAGCACGCGCGCTCGGAGTCCGGCCGACCGCCGTTCGGATCGCGCTGCTTGGGTTGCTCGCGGCGGCACTGGCGGTTGCGGTCCAAGGGCTCGGCAGCCTGCTGGTGCTCGCCGTGCTCGTCGCCCCAGCCGTCGCCGTCAGGAGGCACGTCGCCTCGCCCGGGCGGGCGACCGTCGCTGCGGGCGCAACAGCGGCCCTAGCGGGAGTGGTGGGGATCTACGCCTCGCACGCGCTGGGAATCGCCGCCGGCGCGTCGGTCGCACTAACGCTCTGCGCCGCCGCGGCAATCGGCGCCGGCCTGCCCGTCGCTCTCAGGGCCCCCGGCGAGGGAGGCGACGCCATCCCGCCCGACGGTCACGTGGCGGCGGCCGGCGAGTCCGGCGGACCGCTGCGCAGTCGCGTCAGCCAGTAGAGGCCGCCGATCAGCATCAGGCAGCTGATCAGCTGGGCCTCGGTGAGGCCCAGCGCGAAGTCGTCGTTGCGACGGATGAACTCGATCAGCAGCCGCTCGACACCCGCGAAGACGAGATAGAGCGCGAAGAGGCCGCCCGGTCGCACGCGGTCGCGCAGGTTCCACAGCGCCAGCGCGACGAGCCCCATCGCGAGCGTCTCGAAGACCGGGGTCGGATGGACCTCCTGCAGCGTCCTGACCGTCCCCTCGGGATAGGCCATCCCCCACGGCAGCTCGGTGGAGCGGCCGTAGTCGCCGTCGCCCGACAGCTGGCAGCCGACCCGCCCGATCGCGTAGCCGAGCGCGAGCGCCGGCGCCGCGAGGTCGAACATGCGCAGCTCGAGGAAGCCGCGCCAGCGCGCCCAGAGCATCACCGCGATCGCGCCGCCGATCACCCCGCCGAGCCACACGAGGCCCGTGCCTCCGACCAGCGTGCCTGCCACGTCGTCGGACGCGCGGTCCCAGTTCTGCAACACGTAGTCGAGCCGCGAGCCCACGACGCCGCCGACCAGCGCGGCGAACGCCATCTCGTAGGCCCAGTCGCGCGGCTTGCCGATCTCGTCGAGCCGCCGCGCGATCAGCGCTCCCGCGGCGAGGAACCCGAGCGCGAAGCAGATGCCGAAGGTCTGCAGGGTTATCGGCCCGAGCTGGATCTCCGGCAGCACGGCCCGGACCCTAGCGGCCTAGAGGTATCCCAAGGGGTCGACGGGGGAGCCGTTGAGGCGAGTCTCGAAGTGGAGGTGGTCGCCGTAACAGTGGCCGGTGCAGCCGACGTAGCCGATCACCTGGCCCTGGGTCACCGACGCGCCCTGCGACGTCGCATAGCTCGACTGGTGGGCGTAGCAGGTCGAAAGCGCTCCGGTGTGCTGAACGCAGGTGTAGTTGCCGTAGCCCGAGACCGAGCCCAGCAGGACGACCGTGCCGCCGTCGGCCGCGCGAATCGGCGTCCCCGACGGCACCGCGATGTCGACGCCGGCATGCAGCCGGCCCCAGCGCATGCCGAACGGCGAGACCAGCGGCCCGTTGACCGGCCAGACGAGCTGGCCGGTGCCGTGCTTGATCGGACCCGCCGGGAGCGTCCCCTGAAGCTGCCCGGTGACGCGTGCCTGCGCCGCCTCGAGCTTCCGCAGATCGCCCTCTAGCTCGGAGCGGCTGGAGCGGACCTGCGCCAGTGTCTGCGAGCGCTCGTTGCGCGCCATCCTCAGCTCGCCCTGGCTCGACGCGAGCTGGTCGCGCGCGGCGGCGATCTCGTCGCGCTGGCGCAGCACCGCGACCGCGATCGCCTCCTTCTGCTTCTCCAGCTTCGCGAGCGTCCGCTCCTGGCGCTCGAAGCGCTGCTTCAGCCTGCGCACGAGCACGACGACCTCGCGGTCCTGGTCGGAGATCCGCTCGAGGAACTCGGTGCGGTCGAGCAGGTCGGAGAAGCCGTCGGCCTCGAGGATCACGGTCAGCGCGTCGGGACGGTCGGACTTGTAGAGCTCGACCAGCCGCTCCGCCAGGGCGTCGCGGGAGACCTCCAGGCGCTTGCGCGCCCGAGCCAGCTTGTCGCGCGCGACCTCGAGGTCGTCGCGGACCTCGAGCAGCTCGGCACGGCGCGCGTCGAGCTCGCTCTGGACTGCCGCGAGCCGGCGCTGAGTGTTGTCGATCTCGCCCTGCAGCCCGCTGATCCGGGTGTTGAAGCCGGAGATCGTCTCGGTCAGCACGCCCTCCTGCTGCTTCTTCTCCTCGACCTGCGACCGCTTCGCCTCGATCCGCTCGGTCAGGGGCGCCGACTGCCCGGGCAGCGGCAGCAGCACATAGGCCGACAGGCCGAGCGCGACTGGGATCCAGAAGTACTTGCGCATGGAAAAGAGGGACTACAGCCCCGGCAGCGGTCTGGAATGCCGCCATCTGCAGGCAAATCGACCGGCGGGACTGCGCCAAGGTAACACGCTCCCCACGCGCCGAGCCGGTGGTGCAATGGATCGTGCACCTGCTCACTAGACTTACTCGCATGGCGACTCAGAAGACCTCGTTCGGACGCGACACCGGCCTCCAGATCCGGATGGTCGGCACGATGTTCCTGCTCGGCCTGCTCTACGTCGCGTTCGTCGGAGTCCTCTTCTCTGCCGGGGCCGGCGCGATCACGATGGTCGTCGTGGTCGGCGCGCTGACGCTCTCTCAGCTGTTCCTCTCCGACAAGCTGGCGCTGGCCTCCGTCGGCGCCAAGGAGGTCTCGCCGGAGGAGGCCCCGGGCCTGCACGCGATGATCGACCGCCTCTGCATCCAGGCCGACCTGCCTAAGCCGAAGATCGCCGTCGCCGACACCGACGTGCCGAACGCCTTCGCGATGGGCCGCTCGCAGAAGAAGGCGACGGTCTGCGCCACCACCGGCATCATGCGCCGGCTCTCGCCCGCCGAGCTCGAGGGCGTGATGGCGCACGAGCTCGCACACGTCAAGAACCGCGACGTGATGATCATGACGATCGTCAGCTTCTTCGCAAGCGTCGCGTCGATGATCCTCCAGTTCGCCTTCTTCTTCGGCGGCGACGACGACGAGGGCGGCGCGCCGGTCCTGATGATCCTCGCCGTCTCGTTCGCCGTCTACGCGATCTCCTTCTTCCTGATGCTCGCGCTGTCGCGCTACCGCGAGTTCACCGCCGACCGCGGCGCCGCCCTGATCACCGGCCGGCCGAGCGCGCTCAGCTCCGCGCTGATGAAGATCTCCGGCGCGATGGAGGCGATCCCGTCGCAGGACCTGCGCAAGGCCGAGGAGCTCAACGCCTTCTTCATCATCCCCGCCCGCGCCAAGGGCAGCCTCAAGAGCATCTTCGCCACCCACCCGCCGATGGAGAAGCGGATCGAGGCGTTGAGCAAGCTCGAGGCGCAGCTGCAGGCCGCCGGCACGTCGGCGTCGCTCACCGCCTAGCGCGTGGGCTTCCTCGACTCGATATTCGGCGGGCAGAAGAAGCTCGCGGGCGTCGCTCCCGACCGGCTGTTCGCGATGTCGACGGCCTACATCACGCTCGAGACCTCGCTCGACATCAAGAGCGCGGGCGCCGCCGGAATCGTCTTCCAGCCGCTCGCCACCGGCGACTTCGCGACGATCCTCAAGGACGCCGAGGAGCTGCTGCACGGCACCGCCCAGGAGCAGGACTCAAAGCTCGAGACGGCAGACGACGAGTTCGGCTACCGCTGGCTCGTCCTGCGCGACCCCGACTTCGAGGACCTCGTCGTCTCGATCAACACCATCTCCACCGAGCTCCAGGCCGGCGGCTACGGCGACCGCCTGCTCGCCGCGGTGTTCGCGTTCGAGGAGCAGGGCAAGCGGCTCTACCTGATCTACAACTTCAAGCGCGGCGCCTTCTACCCCTTCGTCCCCGCCCCCGGCGAGCAGCAGCGCGACAACGAGCGCGAGATGCGGCTCAAGGCCCAGATCGGCAACGAGGTCCCGATCGAGCCCGAGCTGACCCGCTGGTTCCCCCTCTGGCAGATCCCGCTCTAGCTCCGTCGTGAGCTACCCGAAGATCGAGCTGCACGTCCACCTCGAGGGAGCGGTCTCCCCGGAGGCGTTGATCGCAGCAGCGAAGCGCAACGGCTGGGAGCTGCCGGCGTCGACGCCGGCGGAGCTGGCCGAGTTCATGCGTTTCCGCGACTTCAACCACTTCATGAAGGCGTGGTTCGCGACGACGCCGGCGCTGTCGACCGAGCGTGACTATCGCGAGCTGGTGGTCGACTACGCGCGGCGGGCGGCGACGCAGGGAGCCGTGTACGTCGAGGCGATCTTCTCGCCGACGGACAAGCTGTCCGAGGGCGTGTCGCTCGACACCTGCTTCGAGGGATTCTGCGACGGCGCCGCCCAGGCGCGTGAGGAAGTCGGCATCGAGGTCCGGTTGACCCCCGACATCACGCGCGGCCTATGCGACCTCGACACCGCGAAGCGAACCGCCGAGTACGCCGTGCGGTACCGCGATCGCGGCGTCGTCGGCCTCGGCCTCGGCGGTCCCGAGGATGGCAACCCGCCCGAGCCCTACGCCGAGGCCTTCGCGATCGCCCGCGACGGCGGAATCGCCTCCGTCCCCCACGCCGGCGAGTCCGCCGGGCCCGCGTCGATCCGTGGAGCGCTCGAAGCCCTCGGTGCCGACCGCATCCGCCACGGCGTGGGCGCCGTCGACGACCCCGACCTGCTGGCCGAGCTGGCCGAACGCCAG
>DATABO010000013.1:0-6168 GCA_036259535.1 Thermoleophilaceae bacterium | reverse complement strand
GGCAAGCGGGGCTCGGCCGCGTGGCGGTCCCCAGCGAGACGAGCGCAGGTCGCGTGCCGACCGGCAGCCGGCGACCGCGCGCAGCCGGACGGCGGCGCCGAACCGGCTCGCTGACGGCCCTGCGGGCGACCGCTCCTCGTCTTCGTCGTCATCCACGCCGAGCGCTCCCACCGGCGACCGGCGTAAGTCGCGCGGGCGATCCGATCGCCAAGCCAGCGCCGAGACCTCCCCGGTCGTCCGCACCGTTCGCGACATCATCGAGACCGTCCCCGGCTGGGTGAAGCTCGCCATCGCGGCGCTAGGCCTGCTGTCGCTGCTGCTGGCGGCGGCCTACGCGGCCTCGGCGCTGCGCGCCCGCTCGCTCGCCCGCCAGCGCGGCGAGCTGCTCGGCGAGATCGGTCTGCTGCAGCGCGCGCTCCTCCCGGCGATCCCCGACGACCTGGGCGCGTTGCGAGCCTCGGTCGCCTACCGGCCGGCGGACGGGCCAGCGGCGGGCGGCGACTTCTACGACGTGCTGCGACTGCCCGGCGAGCGCGTCGGGTTCGTCATCGGCGACGTGTCCGGCCACGGCCGCGAGGCGCTCGAGCGCACCGCGTTCATGCGCTACACGCTGCGCGCCTATCTCGAGGCGGGGCTCCAGCCGCGCACGGCGCTCCAGGTGGCGGGCCGGGTGATCGGCGATGGCCTCGGCGGCGACTTCGCGACCGTCCTGCTGGCGGTCCACGATGCGCGCGACGGATCGCTCACCTACGCCGGTGCCGGCCACCCGGCCCCGATCGTCGTCCACGGCGCCGCGTTCGACCCGGTCGTCGCCGGCTCGTCGCCGCCGATCGGTATCGGCGAGCGCACCGGCCTGCGTCAGACCACCGTGCCGCTTCCGCCGGGAACGCTCGCCTGCCTCTACACCGACGGCCTGGCCGAGGCCCGGACGGGCGACGGGCTGCTGGGCAGGGAGCGACTGGAGCGGCTCGTCGACGAGCTCGGCCCCGGCGCCACCGCCAGCGAGCTGCTCCAGCGCGTTTCGGACGAGGCGGTCCTCGTCCCCGACGACATGGCGGCGTGCCTGCTCGCCCCGACCGCGAGCGTCACGTCGGGCGGCTTTCGCACCGAGCAGCTCGAGGTCTCGGCCGAGGAGGTCGCAGGACCGCTGCCCGAGCGCTTCCTGGCGGAGTGCGGCGTCCCCGCCGACGCACGCGCCCGGGTGCTCGACGAGTCGGCGCGTACGTCGAGGCGGTTCGGCGGGGCGGTCCTCAGCGTCGTCTTCGGCAGCCGCCGCGCCGTCGAGGTCCTGCCGCGCAACGTCGAGAGCATCGAGGCCGCCTCGCTCTCCACGCACGCGACTGGCCCGCTTCGGGCGACCGCCGCCGTCTAGGCGCCCTGCACCGGCCAGGACAGCTGGAGCGCATCGTGTCAGCGCTCGCGGATAGGCTCGCGCCGTGCCGGACGTGACGCCCTCTGCCGAGCCCGTGCGCGCGGCCCGGAAACCTCGTCGGCGCCGCCGCTGGGCACTGCTCGCGGCACTGGCTCTCGCAGCCCTGCTGGTCGGGATCGCAGCCGGGGTGACCTGGAACTACTCGTCGCTGGTGCTCGTCCCAGACCACGACGAGCACTTCTACGAGGACGACGTGCGCGCCGTGGCTCCGGGGAAGGTAGTGCTGGAACGCGACGAGGACACGATCCGGCCCGGGGTCTACGGCCTCGACTGGGAGACGGGCCACGCGATCGCCGGGCGCGTCCTGAGCTCCACCGACGAGACGGTCACCCGGACGCTGCGACGCGTCGACGGCCGCCTGCCCACCGGAGCGAAGGTCGAGCTGGACCCCGACGTCTACGCCGGCGACCCGCGCCAGGCGCGGGGCCTCCCCTTCGAGCGTGTGTCGATCGAGGGCGAGCTGGGCGCAATGCCGGCCTGGCGGATCCCAGGCCGAGGGCGCACGTGGGCGATCTTCGTTCACGGCATCAACGGCTCACCGCGGGCCGGGCTGCGGATCGCCCCGGCGCTGCGCCGCGCTGGGTTGCCCTCGCTGCTGATCACCTACCGCAACGACCCCGGCGCCCCGCCGGCCCCCGACGGGTTGCACCACCTCGGCATGACGGAGTGGCGAGACGTCGAGGCGGCCGCACGCTTCGCGCTCCGCCGGGGCGCCCGCCGACTCGTAGTGATCGGCTATTCGATGGGAGGGGCGATCGTCACCCAGTTCGCCCAGCGCTCCCCGCTCGCAAGGCGCCTTGCGGGACTCGTCCTCGACGCGCCGGCGCTGTCGTGGAAGCCGGTCTTCGACTTCCAGGCAAGCGAGCGTGGCCTGCCGAAGCTGACGACCACCGCGCTCGAGGCCGCGATCGGCCTACGCATCCCGGTCGACTGGGACCGCCTCGACGCACTTCGCCACAGCGCGCAGCTGAGCGTGCCGATTCTGCTCTTCCACGGCCTCGAGGACGACGTCGTGCCGATCTCGCTCAGCGACGACTTCGCCAGCCGGTTACCGCAGAGCGTCACCTATTACCGCGTTCCGCGCGCCGGTCACGTCGAGTCCTGGAACGTCGACCCGCGCCTCTACGAGCGGCGATTGCGCGCCTTCCTCACGGCCTATAGATGAACGATTTCGACCTCGTCGTAGCTCTCTGACGCCGCTTCGGTCTCCCAGTCCCCGAGGACTTGGAGACTCCCGTCGCACACGGTGTCGGTCGAGATCTCGTAGCGATGCGAGCCCGACGTGACCAACGTCATATCGAGGTCGCAGTGGATCCCGATGGCGTTGGGATCGTGCTGCCAGTCGAAGCAGGCCCGTGCAAGCAAGCGCACCTCATTCGGTCCGCTTTCGACGACGTCCCCGATCTCCCATTCCGTTTCAGCCGTCGCCTCTCCGACGCCATTGCAGTTCTTCCATTCGCAGGACGCGATATCGGCGTTGTTCTCATAGCTGTAGACATGGCCCTGTTCCCCATCGACGTCAGGGTCCTTCCAGAGCCGCACCACGAATTCGTCTTCGCAGTCGGTCCAAAGCGGTATTCCGGCGAAGCTCACCGAGTGTCCCCCGACGATGTGGATGGTGCATGGATCGCAGTGAGACCCGCCTTCCTCCCAGAGCTCGACGCCTGGGCCCTGGGCGGAGGCCGGCGTCGCGGCAAAGGCCAGGGCAGCGAGCGTGGCGGCTACGACCACCCCAAAGGCGCGCGTGTAGCAGCCAGCTCCAAGGATCCTGCGCATGCTGTCTTCCCTCCATTTAGCGCAACAGGTTGGCTCAGCCTACAGCGTGCGGCCGTGCGGGGCACGTCTTTTCAGTGCGGCTGAGGCGCGACGCCGGGAGGGAATTCTCACCCGCCCCAGTGACTCGCACCGGCGCCCCCGGACCAGAGCCGAGCGGCCATGCGGTGGTGAGCCAGGCGATCGGTCGCGCCGCGCACCGGCCAAGGCACACGCCAGCCGAGGAACTGGTACGGCCCGCGCGCCCCGGACGAGGCGTTGTAGGCGTTCCACGAATAGCGTGACTCGCGCTCCACGATCGAGCACGGTACGGCGAAGCGGCCGTGCCTGCCGCAGCTGTACGGGGCGATGCTGCGCAGCTCGAGCCGGCGCAGATGGCGCTGTCGCCAGCGCCTGCGGTGATCGCGGATCAAGGCCCGGGAGGCGCGTGGCCGCTTCTGGCAGCGCACGACGCGCGAGAGCGTCGCGCGCTCGTGGCGAGTGGTCGGCTGGCGACCGTCGTAGGCCTTCGCCGCGATGCGGTGGAAGTCGGCGCGGCTGTACTCGGTCGGGCACTCGGCCGCGTGCGCGGAAGGCGCGAGGACAAGCGAAATGGCAAGGGGAGATGACAGCAGCAGTGGGCGGATCGAGGACTCAGCTCCGAGGAGTCGGGGACGTGGGCAGGCCAGGGAGCCGCGCGAGACTCAGCGGCTCGGGCCAGGACGTCCGACGACGGTAGCGGCCACGATCGCCGGGACTGTGACGGCGCGCACACTGCGTAGAGTGGACGCGATGCCCGCCGATCCCGTCTTCCTGATCACCGGCGCCAGCTCAGGCATCGGAGCCGCGACAGCCCGCCGGGCGGCGGAGGCCGGCTACCGGCTGGTCCTCGCCGCCCGCTCCGAGGACAAGCTCGCCGCGCTCGCGGGCGAGCTGGGCGGCGCCGATCGGGCGATCGCCGTGGCCACCGACGTGACGAGCTGGGATGACAACGAGGCGCTGGCCGCGGCGGCGGTCGACGCGTTCGGCCGGCTCGACGTCGCGTTCGCCAACGCCGGCTTCGGCGCGAAGCGCGGCTGGCTCGAGGAGACGCCGGAGCACTGGCGCGAGATGGTCCTGACCAACGTGCTCGGCGCGGCCTACACGGTGCGGGCGGCGCTGCCGGCGCTGCGCGAGTCGCGCGGGCACGTGCTGCTCACGGGCTCGGTCGCAGGCCGGCGCGCGCTCCCCGGCAGCCTCTACTCGTGCACGAAGTGGGCCGTCACGGCAATGGCCGAGGCGGTGCGGGCGGAGCTCGTCGACAGCGGCATCAGGACCACGCTGGTCGAGCCCGGCGCCGTCGAGACGCCGTTCTTCGACAACCCCGGCGAGGGCCGGCTGGCGGCCGACGACATCGCACGCGCCGTGATCTACGCGGTCTCCCAGCCGCCGCACGTCGACGTCAACGACGTGCTCGTCAGGCCGGTCGGGCAGGCGACGTAGCGGCGCCGGGCAGCTCGACGCCGACCAGCGCCTCAGCGCCGATCTCCTCCACCGAGGCACAGCCGGCGAGACCCATCGTGAGGTCGAAGTCGGCCCGGACGTCGCGCAGCACCTGGCGCACGCCCGCCTCGCCGGCGATCGCGAGCGCATAGATGTAGGGACGGCCGAGCAGGACGGCGCGCGCGCCGAGAGCGAGCGCCTTGAAGACGTCGGCGCCGCTGCGCACGCCGCTGTCGAGCAGCACCGGCACCCTGCCGTCGACCGCGTCGGCCACGGCTGGCAGCGCGTCGAGCGTGGCGATCGCCCCATCGACCTGTCGACCGCCGTGGTTGGAGACGATCACGCCGTCGATGCCGGCGTCGAGCGCGCGGCGGGCGTCGTCGGGATGACAGATGCCCTTGAGCAGAACCGGCAGCTTCGTCCGCTCACGCAGGAACGGCAGGTCGTCCCAGCTCAGCGAGGGCCGCGAGTAGATCTCGACGAAGCGCTGCACCGAAACGCGCGAGACGCGGCGCCGCAGCAGCGCGTAGAGCGTCTTCAGCGCCGCAGGCGTCGGGCGCGGCCTCGGCGCGTTCGGGTCGTGGCTCTCCTCGGCCTCCTCGACGAGGCGGCGGAAGACCGGGTCGCTCGTGTACTGACCGATCCCCATCCCACGCAGGAACGGCAACCAGCCGAGGTCGAGGTCGTGCGTGCGCCAGCCGAGCAGCGTCGTGTCGACTGTCACCACGATCGCCTCGCAGCCACACGCCTCCGCCCTTCCCACGAGGCTCTCCACCAGCTCGTCCGACTTGCTCCAGTAGAGCTGGAACCAGCGTGGGCCGTCGCCGAGCGCGCGGGCGCAGGCCTCCATCGGCTCTGACGCCTGGTTGGAGAAGACCATCGGAACCCCCTCCGCCCCGGCGGCACGGGCCGTGGCGAGATCCGCGTCGCGGTGCGCCATCTCCGCCACTCCGATCGGGGCGAGCAGGAACGGGGCCGGCAGCCGGCGACCGAACAGCTCGACGCTCGTGTCGCGGGCCGAGACGTCGCGCAGCATCCGCGGCACGATTCGCCGTCGCTCGAAGGCGGCGCGGTTGGCCCGCATCGTGGAGCCGGTCCCTGCTCCGCCGGCTACGTAGGCGAACGCCTCGGGGCTCATCGCCTCCTTGGCTCGCTCCTCCAACTGCGTGAGGTCGGTCGGCACGCGCGGCCGGCGTCCGGAGACGCCGTCGAGATAGACCTCGCTCTGCCGCGTCAGCCCGTCCATCCGCCGGGTTCTACCAGAGCAGGTGAATCGCCGTTTCGAGAAAGCAGCGTGTGGGTAGGGGACGCCCAGGGAGCGACTCGAAGGGGCAGGATGCGGCGATTGGTGAGGTTCGTGGGGCCTACGCGGCCCGAGGCGGAGGCAGCTCGACCACTGACTCCGAGCGAGCCGATGTCGTCGTCCGGCGATCCATCGACCGACCGACCCCTCGACGTCGCCGCTCCCTCGAGCTTGGAGGCGGGGCCGGCTCAGCCGGCCG
>DATABO010000012.1:0-19704 GCA_036259535.1 Thermoleophilaceae bacterium | reverse complement strand
ACGGGCCGCCCGAAGGCGGCCCGTCGTCGTTCGGGGCCTGCCGGGCGGTCGAGCGTCCCGGGCCAGCTCGCAGTGGGTCACTTTCGGCCGCTATTTCGCCGCTATCGGCCCGGCGTGCCTGAACCGGCTCAGGACAGACCGCCCCGCCGCGGGTCCCGTCTCCGGTGGCAATTTCCGTGCTCGGCTCCGGGTGCGTCTCCGCCGTCCGGCCTAGAGCAGATCCTCGGCGAGGAGGTCCATCAGAAGACCGTCGCGCCAGTGGCCCTCGGCTGCGCGCTCGTAGTTGCGAAGGGTGCCTACCGGCTTGAAGCCAACGCGCCTGTAGGCCGCGATGGCGCGTTCGTTCTCGGCGCTTGGATCGATCGTGAAGCGGTGATGATCACGCTCGTCGATGAACCAGCGGATCGCAAGCCGTAGCGCCCCAGGGCCGAGGCCCTGATCCTGATAGATCGGCGTCAGCATGATGTCCAGGGCCACGTGCCGGTAGTCCGGCTCCGTCTCCTCCTCGAAACCGAGCCAGCCCGCGACCTGGCGCTCGACGTAGATGGCGAACGCCGCACCATCATTGCGAAGCCCCTCGCGCAGATGGCCGGCATCGCTCGTATCGCCCCACCACTCACGGATCCCGTCGGCATGGATCGCCGGCAGCAGCGCCTCGACGTCGTCATCGCTCAGCGGTCGCAACGTCAGCCGCTCGCCCTCGAGCACAGGGAGCTCCACGCCTCGAGTCTCGCACCACCCGAAGTGGAGTGGTGGCCCCTCCCTCAGCCGTAGACGTCGCTTTCCGCGGGTGGCGACGATTTTGCGTGTGCGCGCGCAGCTTGCGAGCACGTAAACCAAAATCGGAGACAGGACCCGCGGCCCCCAACCACCGGCCCTAGCCATCCCGCCGACCACCCCTACGCAGGAGTAGCTTTCCCGCGTCATGGCCGAGTGGAGACCGAAGGTCACCGGGCTCGAGCGGGTGCTCGGAACCGGCGCGCTGTTCAGCACCGCCTACGGCAACGTCGGCAGCTCGATCTACTACGCGCTCGGCCTGGTGGCGGTCTTCGCGCTCGGCATGACGCCGATCGTCTTCCTGATCGCCGGGCTGATCTTCGTCTGCACCGCGGCGAGCTACACCGAGGCGACGACGATGTACCCGGAGGCGGGCGGGTCGTCGTCGTTCGCGCGGCGGGCCTTCAACGAGTTCTGGTCGTCGCTGACGGCGTGGGGCCAGATGCTCAACTACATCATCACGGTCGCGATCTCGGCCTATTTCCTGCCGCACTACCTGGGCGTCGTCTGGGAGCCGTTGATGTCCTCGCCGGGGGACATCCTCTTCGCGGTCGGCGTGGTCGTCTTCCTCGGGGCGCTCAACGTCGTCGGCGTCAAGGAGGCGGCGGGCCTGAACGTGTTCCTCGCGCTGGCGGACTTCGTCACCCAAGTGGGCCTGGTGGTGCTGGGCGTGGCGCTCGTGCTGTCGCCCGACACGCTGGTCTCGAACGTCGACTTCGGCACGGCGCCGACGGTGTCGGACTTCCTGATCGCGATCCCGGTCGGGATGGTGGCATTCACCGGGATCGACACGATCTCGAACATGGCCGAGGAGGCGCGCGACTATGGGCACACGATCCCGCGCGCGATGAAGGCAGTGGTGGCGGCGGTGATGACGATCTCTCTGACGCTGCCGGCGGTGGCGCTGTCGGCGATGCCGGTGCAGGACGGTACGACCGCGCTCGCGTTGCCGCCGGAGGAGGGCGGGTTCTCCGACAACCCGATCTTGGGCGTGGTCCAGAACCTGGGCCTGGGGTCGCTGCAGGGCGCTGCCGAGATCTATGTCGGGCTGCTCGCGGCGACGATCCTGTTCGTTGCGACGAACGCCGGCCTGATCGGTCTGTCGCGGTTGAGCTACTCGATGGGCCAGTACCGTCAGCTTCCGTCGTTGCTGCGGCGGTTGCACCCGCGCTTTCGGACGCCCTATGTGGCGATCTTGGTCTTCGGTGCGATCGCCTGCCTGACGATCCTGCCGGGCGAGGCGACGTTCCTCGGGACGATCTACGCGTTCGGGGCGATGCTGTCGTTCACGATGGCGCATGCGTCGGTGATCGCGCTGCGCTTCAAGGAGCCGGACCGCGAGCGGCCGTACAGGGGTCGGGGCAACGTCCGCATCAGTGGGGTCGAGGTCCCGCTGTACGCGCTGCTCGGTGGCTTCGGCACCGGCGCGGCGTTCGTCGCGGTCAGCCTGCTGAACCTCGAGACTCTGATTGCCGGGATGATCTGGCTGGTGCTCGGGATGACGCTGTATGTGCTCTACCGGCGCAACCAGGGGCTCACGTTGACCGAGACGCGCAAGATCGTGATGCCGAAGCCGGTGGTCGAGCACGAGGTCGAGTACGAGTCGGTCCTGGTGGCCTTCGAGGACGGCCGCTACTCGCCCGAGGCGGTAGGAACCGCGGTGAAGCTGGCGGCGCGGCGACGGCGCGGGGTCCACGTCCTCGTCACGATCACTGTGCCGGCGAACCTGCCCGTCGGGGCCTCGATGCCTGCCCAGGAGGCGCGCGCCCAGCAGGCGATCGACGCGGCTCGGGTGCGCGGCGGGCGACGGGTCACGGGACATTGGGAGAAGGTGCGAGCCGGCGAGGCCGGCCGGCGCATCGTGCTGGAGGCGCGCGAAATCAGGGCGCGGGCGATCGTGATGTCGCTGCCGCCGAAGCGGACCGGGTCGTCGGTCTTCGGCCGGACGCTGGAGACGGTGCTGGCCGAGCGGCCGTGCCGGGTGATCATCGATTCGTCGCCGTCGGTGCCGGCCAGGGCGGCGGCGTAGCATCGGCCCCGTGAACGGCTCGGGAACGGTCGTGCCGCAGGCCCTAGGAGTGCTGGTCGCGCTGGTCGGCGTGGCGATGGTGGTCTCGGCGCTGACGCGTGGGGGCGGCCCGTTGGCGCTCGGCGTGGTGCTCGGCGTGCTGTTCGCGCTGCTCGGCACCGCGCGGGTCTGGCTGGCGCGCGCTCAGGCGCGTGCGAGGCGGGCGCCGCGGTGAAGGCGATGGCGGCGGAAGCGGGCGTCGCGCAGTGAGCTCGACCGACGGCGCGGGCGAACGCGGCCGGGGACGGGTCCGAGCCAGGCTGCGGACGGGATCGGAGGGGGCGGAGGCGCGGATCGAGCGAGGGCTCGGAGCGCCAGCGCTGTTCGCGATCGCGGCGGGGGCGGTCGGGTCGTCGCTCTACTTCGCGCTCGGCATCGTCGCGCAGGACGCGCTTGCGCTGACGCCGTTCGCGTTCGCGGCCGCCGGCGTGTTCTTCGTCCTGACGACCTTCAGCTATCTCGAGGCGAGCTCGCTGCATCCGGAGCGCGGCGGCGCGTCGATGTTCGCGCGCTATGCCTTCAACGAGCTGTGGAGCTTCGTGGCGGGTTGGGCGATCCTGCTCGACTTCCTGATCGTGATGGCGCTCGGCTCGCTGGCGGTGTCGGGCTACCTGGGCGTCTTCTGGGGGCTGCCGACGGAGCCGGGAGTCGAGCTGGTGGTGGCGGCCGTGGTGCTTGCCTGGGTCGCTTGGTCGAACGTGCGCGGGCAGACGGCCGAGCGCTACAGGCACGTGCTCTGGGTGGTGTTGGGCACCGGGGCGCTGTCGGCGGGGATCATCGTCGTCGGGCTGTTGGAGTTCCGCGACTATGGCGCGCTGGTCGACTCGGTCGACCTCGGCACGATGCCGGCGTGGGGCGACCTGGCGCTCGGAGCGATCGTTGCGGGCGTGGCCCTGACCGGGATCGAGTCCGCGTCGGGCCTAGCGGGTGAGCTGCGGGTCGGGCGCCGCGGCCTGCGGCGAGTCGGCGCGGTTGCCGGCGTGGGGGTCCTGGCCCTCTACGTCGGGATGTCGCTCGTCGCGGTGCTGGCGCTGCCGGTCGAGCATGGGGCGACGGCTCTCAGCGAGGAGTTCGTCGAGGCGCCCCTCGTCGGCGTCGCGAGCCAGTTCGATCCGGCGTGGATCGCCGACGTCCTGCGCTACGTCGTCGGGGCCGCCGGGGTCGTCGTCCTGCTTCAGGCGGTGAACGGGCAGATGCTGGGGATCGGGCGGCTGACCTACTCGCTTGGGACGAATCGCCAAATCCCGAGCCTCGCGGCGCGGCTCGACGCGACGCGCGGCACGCCGTACGTGGCGATCGCGATCGCCGCGGCGATCGCATTCGCGCTGAGCTGCTCGGCGAACGCGGAGTGGCTTGCCGGGATCTTCGCCTTCGGGGCGGCGCTGGCCTTCACGCTCGCGCATCTCTCGGTGGTGGTCCTGCGCTACCGCGAGCCGGACCGCAAGCGTCCGTTCCGGGTCCCGCTCAACCTGCGGGTCGGGGGCGGCGACCTGCCGCTGCCGAGCGTGCTGGGAGCGGTCATCGGCGCGGCGTCGTGGGTCACGGTCGTCGCCCTCCACGAGGGCGCCCGCTACGTCGGCGGCGGCTGGCTGCTCGGCGGCCTGGCGATGTACGTGATCTACCGCAAGGCGCAGGGGAAGTCGTTGACCCAGCGCTTCACGATCCCCGAGGCGGCGCTGCGCGAGGCGCGAGCGGTCGAGTACGGGAGCATCCTCGTGCCGGTCTTCGGCGAGCGGCTCGACGACGACATCGTCGGAACCGCGGGCCGGCTGGCTGCCGAGCAGGCCGAGGAGGGGGAGGGCGGCGCGATGCTCGAGGCGGTCTGGGTGTTTCAGGTCCCGATGTCGCTGCCGATCGACGCGCGCGTGCCGGAGGAGCGGCTCGAGCAGGCACGGCGGGCGCTGGCGCGCGCGAAGGAGGTCGGCGAGGAGTACGAGGACGTCGAGGTGGCCACCGCGATGGTGCGCGGCCGGTCGCTCGGCGCCGCCGTCGTCGCGGAGGCGAAGCGGCGCGGGGTGGAGGCGATCGTGCTCGCCGCCGAGGCCCCCACCCGCATTCGCGGCGGCGCCGTCCTCGGGGGGCGCGCAATCGGCAGCGACCGCTTCGCGGGCGACTTCACGCGCTATGTGATCGAGAAGGCGCCGTGCAAGGTGATCCTGACGGCGCCGCCGGCCGACGAGACGGCCGAGACGGGTGAGCAGAGAGTCGCCTCCGAGCCGGCCTGAGGCGGCGCGCTCAGCGCTATTGTGCGCCAGATGTACGTCTTGATCGTTGGTTGTGGGCGCGTCGGCTCGTCGATCGCCAAGTCGATGCTCGCCGATGGGCACGAGGTGTCGGTGCTCGACGAGAACCCGGAGGCGATCGCGCTGCTCAACCGCGGTCAGGACCAGAGCTGGGAGGACCTCGGCGGGTCGTACACGGTTGGCACTGCGCTGGAGATCGACGCGCTGCTGCAGGCCGGCATCGACCGGGCCGATGCGTTCGTCGCGTCGACCGATGGCGACAACACGAACCTCGTCATCGCGCAGATCGCCCAGCGGCGGTTCGAGGTCGAGCGGGTCGTCGTGCGCGTGCTCGACCCGGGCCGCGCCAAGTGGTACGCCGAGCAGGGGCTGCAGACGATCTGCCCGACCCAGACGGCGATCGAGCTGCTCGAGGCCGCGGTCCGCGGGCAGATCCGCTTCGAGGGCGTGGCCGGCTGATGTACGCGTTGATCGTCGGCGCTGGCAAGGTGGGCTGGAACCTCGCGCGCGAGCTGCTCGACAAGGACCATGAGGTCACAGTCGTGGAGGCCAGCCGGCGGCGCTACGAGACCGTGGAGGAGGAGCTCGAGCACGCGATTCAGTACGGCGACGGCACCGAGCTGTGGGTGCTCGAGCGGGCGGGGATCGAGCGCGCGGACCTGGTCGTGGCCGTCACCGGCGACGACGAGGACAACATCCTGATTTGCCAGATGGCGACCGAGAAGTACGGGGTCGACCGCGTCGTCGCGCGCTGCAACAACCCGCGCAACCTCCAGCACTTCGAGCTGCTCGGCATCAAGCCGGCCGTCTCCGCGACCGATCTGATCCTGCGCCTGATCGAGCACGAGGTGCCCAAGTACGGCCTGGTCCACCTGCTCGACCTCAAGGAGGAGCGACTCGAGATCATCGAGATGGAGGTCGGGGAGGGCTCGCCGGCCGACGGGGTGAGCGTTGCGGACCTCGGCCTGCCCGACGGGTCGCTCGTCATCTCGATCTTGCGCGACGGCGGCGGCTTCGTGCCCGCCGGCGACTCTGTCGTGCGCGCCGGCGACGAGGTGCTGCTCGTGCTCGACATCGGGCTCGAGGACGCCGTCACGGGGCGCTTCCTCGGTCGCTCCGAGGCCGCCTGAGCCGTGGCCGAGCACGAGGTCGACCACCTGCTGATCGGGGGTGGCCTCGCTGCCGCGAACTGCGCTCGCTGGCTGCGCGAGGCGGGTGGTCGCGACGGCTCGATCATGCTCGTCGGCCGTGAGCCCGACCCGCCCTACAACCGGCCGCCGCTGTCGAAGGGCTACCTGCGCGGCGCCGAGTCGAAGCAGGACGCGCTTTTCCGCCCCAACGAGTGGTGGGAGGAGCAGGGCATCGAGCTGCTGACGCGGACGAGCGTGATGAAGCTGGACGCCACTGAGCGCGTGGCGACACTCTCTAACAAGGACACGGTGCGCTTCGACAAGGCGCTGCTGGCGACCGGAGCCAACGTGCGCCGGCTGCGCGTCGAGGGCGCCGAGCTCGCCGGCATCCACTACCTGCGCGCGTTCGCCAACTCGGACTCGATCCGCTTGGACGTCGAGGGCGCCGAGCGGGTCGTGCTGGTCGGCGGCAGCTTCATCGGCTGCGAGTGCGCGGCGTCGATCACGGCCGCCTTCGGAGCGAAGTGCACGATCGTGATGCAGGAGCGCGAGACCTTCGACCGCCAGTTCGGCGCCGAGGTGGGCGCCTTCTTCGGCCGCGTGCTCGAGCGGCACGGGGTGGAGATCCACGGGAGCGACGAGCTCGACCGCTTCGAGGGCGCCGACGGCAAGGTGACGCACGTCCACACCAAGGGCGGGCTCGAGCTCGACTGCGACGCCGTGATCATCGGCGCGGGCGTGATCCCCGACGTGATGCTCGCGCGCGGCGCCGGCCTCGAGATCGGCGACAGCGGGGGTGTGCGCTGCTCGTCGAAGCTCGAGACCTCCGTTCCCGGCATCTACGCCGCCGGCGACATCTGCGAGTACGACAGCATCGTCCACGGCCGCCCGCTGCGCGTCGAGCACTGGGACGTCGCCTTCAACCAGGGCAAGACCGCCGCGCTGAACATGCTCGGCCAGGACGTCGACCATGACGTCATCCCCTACTTCTTCTCCGACATCGCCGACTGGGCCTCGCTCGAGTACGTCGGCCCCGGCCGCGGCGCCCCCGTCATCCGCGGCTCGCTCGACGACGGCGACTTCACCGCCTTCTACCTCGCCGACGACGGCGTCGTGACCGCCGCCTTGACCGTCGGGCGGTCAGACGACATGGAGCACGCGCGGCGCTTGATCCGCGAGAAGTCGAAGCCGGATCCCGGCGCGCTTGCCGACCAGGCTAGCGACCTATCGGCTCTCTAGTTGGGCGTCTTGGCCCAGCGAGAGGAATGGGTCGAACGCGAGCGAGAGTTAGCTGGGGAGCAGGGACTCGAACCCCGATAACCACCTCCAGAGGGTGGCGTCTTGCCATTAGACGACTCCCCAATGCGGGTAAGACGGCCATTCAGCATAGCGGGAAAGGGGGCGGTTCCGTCTGGAGTGTCGCCTAGTATATATGCAGACATGACCGGTCAGAGGGCACATCGGGACTGGGATGAGATCCGTCGTTTCTACGAGGCCGGTCACAGTTCCGCTGAGTGCAGAAAGCGGTTCGGCTTCGGCGGAAGCTCCTGGGACCGGGCGGTCAAGCGAGGCGACATCCGGCCACGACGTGGTGGTCGAGGACTCGTCAACGAGGAGCGGCGCGAGGCCGTTCTCGGCCTGGTCGGTGAGGGGCTCCCGCGAGTCGAGATCGCCCGACGGCTCGGCGTCTCGATCAGCATGGTCGCGTACTACGTGCGCCAACTCGGGCTCGACATCGATGAGCGCTGTGCGCGTCGCTACGACTGGACCGAAGTACAGCGCTTCTACGACAAAGGTCACAGCGCGCGCGAGTGCATGGAGCGCTTTGGCTTCAGCTCACAGACCTGGCACGAGGCACGGGGCCGAGGCGCGCTGCGGACTCGTTCTGCCCGCGCCTCGATCGAGACCTACCTCGTCAAAGGGCGAGCGGTCGGCCGCGGGCATCTCAAGCGGCGGCTGCTAGCGGAGGGATTGAAGGAGGGGCGATGTGAAGAGTGCGGATTGGACGAATGGCGCGGCAGGCCTCTGTCACTGGCGTTGCATCACGTCAACGGGGATGGGGACGACAACCGGCTCGAGAACCTGCAGTTGCTGTGCGGGAACTGCCACAGTCAGACGCCGAACTTCTCGGGGAGGAACAAAGGCCGGCCGAAGCTGCCGCCGGGCGCGGTCTGGATCAAGAACATGCCGCATCGCCGGTTGCCGGTACGCGGCACGGCCAGCTGAGGACGACCGCTTGCTACGCGGCGGCCTGCTCGGCCCAGTCGCGGTAGAGGCGGGCGTAGGCGCCGTTGGCGGCGAGGAGCTCGGAGTGGGTTCCCTGCTCGGCGATGCGGCCGTGGTCGAGGACGACGATGCGGCAGGCGTCGCGGATGGTCGAGAGGCGGTGGGCGATGACGATCGCCGTGCGGCCAGCGAGCAGGCGCCGCAGGCCGCGCTCGATGCCGGCCTCGGTGTGGACGTCGACGTTCGAGGTCGCCTCGTCGAGGATCAGGATGCGCGGGTCGGCGGCGGCGGCCCGAGCGAAGGCGACGAGCTGGCGCTGGCCAGCCGAGAGCTGGGCGCCGCGCTCGCCGACCTCGGTGTCGTAGCCGTCGGGCAGCCGCTCGATGAAGTCGTGGGCGCCGACGGCGCGAGCCGCGGCCTCGATCGTCTCGGCCGCCGCGTCGTCGTCGGCTCCGAAGGCGATGTTGTCGCGGATCGTGCCCGAGAAGAGGAAGCTCTCCTGCGGGACGATCCCGAGCTGGGAGCGCAGCGAACGCTCGCGGACGTCGCGCAGGTCGTGGCCGTCGATCAGCACCCGCCCCTCGCTCGGGTCGTAGAAGCGGGCGACCAGCTTGGCCAGGGTCGACTTGCCCGCCCCGGTCGAGCCGACGAGCGCGACGGTCTGGCCGGGCGGGATGTCGAGCGAGACCCGGTCGAGGGCCAGCGCCGACGGTCCGTAGGCGAACGACACGTTCTCGAAGCGGATCGCGCCGCCGATCGGCGGCAGGTCGATCGCGTGCTCGGCGTCGCGGACGTCGGGCCGCTCGTCGAGCAGCTCGAAGATCTTGTCGAGCGCCGCCATCCCCGACTGGTAGGTCGTGTAGAGCTGCGACAGCTGCTGGATCGGGTCGAAGAAGCTCTGCAGGTAGAAGACGAACGAGGCCAGCACGCCGATCTGGATCGCCCCGTCGAGGACCTGGTTGCCGCCGTAGAGCAGGATCGCCGCCGTCGCGACCGCCGACAGCAGCTCGACCGACGGGAAGTAGGCCGCGTTGAGGTAGACGGTCTTCATGTGAGCGTCGCGGTTCTCGCCGTTGAGGCCCGAGAACTGGCGCTCGTGGCGCGGCTCCTGCCCGAACGCCCGGACGATCCGCACTCCCGACAGCGTCTCCTGCAGGTACGCGGTGACCAGCGCGATCTTCTCGCGCGTCAGCCGGTATGCGTCGGCCGAGGCGATCCGGAAGGCGATGCTGCCGGCGAACAGGACGGGGAAGACGAGGAAGGTCACCAGCGCCAGCCCGGGATCGAGCCAGACGAGGATCGCCGCCGTCCCGCCGAGGGTCAGCGTGGCGGCGAACAGCGTGACGATCCCGTCGGTCACCAGCGAGTCGAGCGCCTGCACGTCGTTGGTCAGGCGCGAGATCAGGACGCCGGAGCGGTTGCGCGAGTAGAAGCCGATCGACAGCGTCTGGAGGTGGGCGAAGATCCGCCGCCTCAGGTCGGCGAGCGCGCGCTGTCCGACCCAGCCGGTCAGGTAGGTCTGGGCGTAGGTCGCGCCGAAGTTCAGCGCGGCGGCGACTAGGAAGGCGACCGTGATCCAGGTCAGGGCATCGACGTCGCCGGCGCGGATCCCGTCGTCGATCGCCCGGCCGAGGAGGTAGGGCGGCGCCAACGCGGCGCCGGTCGCGACGAACAGCGCCACGAACATCATGATCACGCGGCCGCGGTAGGGCCTCAGCAGCGCCAGCAGCTTGCGCAGCTTGCGCGTGCGTCCGCGCTCGCCGCGAAGGATCGTCCACGTCTTGCCTGCGCGCGTCACAGCCCGGCCACCTCGCGCTCCTCGTCCACGCGGGTCAGGAAGACCTGGTCGGGCAGGCCGCGCTCGGCGATCTCGCGGTAGAGCTCTGACGCCTCGAGCAGCTCGTCGTGGTCGCCGCGGGCGGCGATCCGGCCGCCCTCGAGCACCACGACCTCGTCCGCCAGCGCCAGAGTGGACAGGCGGTGGGCGATCACGAAGGTCGTCCGGCCCGCCATGACCTCGCGCAGCGCGTCCTTGATGCCGCGCTCGGTCGTCGCGTCGACGCTCGATGTCGCGTCGTCGAGGATCAGGATGCGCGGCTGGGCGAGCAGCGCGCGGGCGATCGCGACACGCTGACGCTGACCGCCGGAGAGCGTCAGGCCGCGCTCGCCGACCAGCGTGTCGTAGCCGTCGGGCAGCTCGGCGACGACCTCCGCGAGCCCCGCGCGGCGGGCGGCGTCGGCGACCGCCTCGTCGCTGGCGTCGGGCCGCGCGTAGGCGATGTTCTCGCGCAGCGTGGCGGAGAACAGGAAGGCGTCGTCGGAGACCAGCGCGACCTCCCGCCGCAGCGACGGCAGGTCGACCGTGCGCAGGTCGACCCCGTCGACGAGCACGGCGCCGGCCGTGGGGTCATAGAGGCGCGGGATCAGGTTGACGAGCGTGGTCTTGCCCGCGCCGGTGGCGCCGACGATCGCGACCGTCCGGCCGGCCTCGACGTCGAGGTCGATGTCGCGCAGCACCGGCTCGGCCCCCTCGTAGGCGAACGTGACGCCGCGCATCTCCACCCTGCCCAACCGATGGACGTCATCGGCGGCCGGGAGCGCCGGTGCGCCGGGCGGAGAGGTCAGCCGCGGCTCGCGGTCGAGGATCTCGAAGATCCGGTTGCCCGAGGCGACGGCGCGCTGAGCCATGCCGAGCGACATGCCGAGCATGCGCATCGGCCCGGTCAGCATCACGACGTAGCCGAAGAAGGCGACGAAGTCGCCGAGGCTGATCGTGCCCTCGATCGCCTGTCGTCCGCCGACGACCACGATCGCGGCCAGGCCGAGCTGCGGCAGGAAGCCGATGTAGGGGTTGTAGAAGGCGCGCAGTCGTGTCGAGACCATCGACTGGTCGAAGACCCTGCGGACCGAGTGGTGGAAGCGGCGCTGCTGGCGGTGCTCCTGCGCGAAGCCCTTGACGACGCGCACGCCGGAGACGTTCTCCTCGGCCGCCGCGGTCAGCTCGGCGATCCGCTGTTGGACCTCCTGCGACGCGGGGCGGTTGAGGCGCCCGTAGCGCGTGGCGACCCAGATCACCACCGGCGTGGGCATCAGCGCGACAAGTGCCAGAAAGGGGTTGACGGCGATCATCACCGTCGCCGCGATCACGATCGTCAGCGCGGCCTGGGCCATGAAGATCAGCCCATAGCCGAGGAAGAAGCGGACCGACTGGAGATCGACCGTCGCACGCGACATCAGCTGCCCGGTCTGCTGGCTGTCGAAAAACCCCAGCTCGAGCGACTGGAGGTGCCTGTAGAGCAGGTTGCGCAGGTCGAACTCGACGCCGAGCGAGACGCGGCCGGCGACGAGGCGGCGAACGACGCTGAAGGACAGCCGCAGCAGCCCCGCCGCGGCGATCGCTCCGGCGAGCGGCCACAGCGAAACGCCGCCGTTGTCGATGTCGTCGACCGTGCGCCCGACGAGCGCGGGGATCAGGATGCCGGTTCCCATCGCCAGCGCGGCCAGGACGAACGAGATCACCACGCCGCGGCGGTAGGGGCGGAGGAACCCGAGCAGGCGGCGGAAGACGCGCATCGCTTCTTACTTTACAAAGTAAAGCTATGTGGCCGAGGGCGGCTCAGCCGAAGTACTCGTCCACATGCGCAGGCTCCCAGCGAGCCAGCAGCATGTGCGCCGGGACGCCGGCGAACCAGAACAGGACGGCCAGGGTGGTGGAGAGGAAGGCGACCGGGATCGAGCCGACGAAGAAGACGACCGGCAGGGTGGAGAGCAGCACGCCCCAGCGGTACACGTCCTCCGGTAGGCGCTGCTCGAAGAGGCGATTGCGGTGGGCGTGGCGCAGCATCACGACCTCCAGGCCGCTGACCAGCGCGATCGACAGCGCGTAGGCGACGATCGAGATCGGGTTCTCGAAGTAGGTGCCGAGCAGGGCGGTGGGAAAGGGGAGGAAGGCGACGAAGGCGAGATAGACGAGGTTGAGCCAGATGAGGCCGTAGTCGAGCTCACGCAGCTGCTTGAAGAACTGGTGATGGGCGATCCAGTAGCGGCCGATCACGAGGAAGCTGATGAAGAAGCTGATGTAGGCGGACTCGAGCTCCCCGAGCGCGTCCCAGAGCTCGCGCTCGTCGCCGGGGCTGCTCAGCGTCGGCACGGCGATTCCGACGACCAGCAGCGTCATGGCGATCGCGAACAGCCCGTCGCTGAAGGCCAGCACGCGCGAGAACTCCTCGCCTCCGCGAGCGATCGGGCGGCGCGTTGGCGGCGTGCGCTGCGGCTCCGAGGGCACGGTCTAGCGGACGAGCGCGGCTGAGGAGATGGCCTGGTCGACGGCGTCTGGCGCCAGGACGCTCTCGATCGCCATGATCGCCGCTCCGATCACGCCGGCGCGGTCGCCGAGCTGACTCGGGACCACGCGCAGCTCCTCGGTCGCGAGCGGCAACGAGCGCTGGAAGACCGTCTCGCGAACGCCGGCGAGCAGCTGCTGGGAGGCCTGGCCGACGTCGCCGCCGATCACGATGACCTCCGGGTTGAAGAAGTTGACGCAGCCGGCGAGCACCTCGCCGAGGTCGCGGCCGGCCTCGCGGACGAGCTGAGTGGCGGTTCCGTCGCCGGCCTTGACGAGCCGGACGACGTCGCGGCTCGTCGTCGCCTCGATCCCCTGCTCGGACAGGCGGCGGGCGAGCGCGGCGCCGCCCGAGACCGCCTCGAGGCAGCCGACGTTGCCGCAGCGACAGACCTCCTCGTGGCCAGCCAGACGGATGTGGCCGATGTCGCCCGCCGCGCCCTTCGCACCGCGGTGGATCCGTCCCTTCGCGACGATGCCACAGCCGATGCCGGTGCCGACCTTGATGAACAGCAGGTGGCCGCGGTCGCGCCAGTGGGCCCAGTGCTCGCCGAGCGCCATGATGTTGACGTCGTTGTCGACGAGCACCTCGGCCGCGTAGCGCCCCGCGAACCAGCGCGGGATCGAGAAGCCGTCCCAGCCCGGCATGATTGGCGGGTTGGTCGGCTCGCCGCGGTCGAAGGCGACCGGTCCGGGCACTCCGATCCCGATCCCGCGCACTTGGCCGGCCTCCCGCGCACTGTCGCCGAGCAGCTCGCCGAACAGGTCGTCGACGACCGACAGGACCGCCTCCGGGCCGGCGGAGATGTCGATGTCCTCGAAGACCTCCGCCAGCGGCGCTCCACCGAGGTCGCAGACGGCGAGACGGGAGTGCGTGACGCCGAGGTCGGCGCAGAGCACGACCCCTGAGCCGTCGTTGAATGCGAGCGCCGTCGGTGGTCGGCCCCCTGTCGAGTCGCTGGCGCCGACCTCATGCACCAGCTCGTGGCGCAGGAGCGTGTCGACCCGCTGCGCCACGGTCGAGCGCGCGAGTCCGGTACGTCGGGCGAGCTCGGCGCGCGTGAGGGTCCCGGCGTCGCGGATCACCCGCAGCACCGCGCCGGCGCTAGCGGCCTCGCCGGCGAGTGGTCGCGGGGGCGCTTGACGGTGGTCACGGCTGGTCAAGGCAGGGAGTAAAGCACGCCTGGCAAGGCGCTTTTGGGTGTTGAGTGGCGTTATGGCACGGACAGTGTCCGACGATCGCTCAACTTTTGCTTGACAGCGAGCAAAAGGGTGTGCAAACGTGGCACTGTGGGTGAGAGAGCCCAGCTACGCGCCGGAATCGTCGGGACGGGCTTCATCGGAGCAGTCCACGCACGGTCGGTCGTGCTGGCCGGCGCGAGGGTCGCTGGAGTGGCCGCTTCGTCACCGGCGAGCAGTCGCGAGGCGGCAGAGCGGCTGCGTGCGGAGCGTCCGTTCGAGAGCGCCGAGGCGCTCGTCGAGTCCGACGACGTCGACGTCGTGCACGTCTGCACGCCCAACCACCTCCACGTCCCGCTCGCCCAAGCGGCACTGCACGCGGGCAAGCACGTGATCTGCGAGAAGCCGCTGGCGCTCGACGACGATGGCGCGGCGCAGCTGGTCGAGCTCGCGGACCGGCGTGGCCTGATCGGCGCGGTGCCGTTCGTCTATCGCTACTACCCGATGGTCCGCGAGGCACGGGAGCGCCTGACCAGCGGTCGCAGCGGTCCACTGCGGTTGCTGCATGGAACCTACCTCCAGGACTGGCTCTCACGACCGGCCGACGACAACTGGCGCGTCGACCGGTCCTTGGGCGGGGCGTCACGCGCGTTCGCCGACATCGGCTCGCACTGGTGCGACCTCGCCGAGTTCGTCTCCGGCCAGTGGATCGTGCGCCTGTCGGCGCGCACCGCGACGGTCGTCGACCAGCGCGAGCAAGACGCCGGTCGTCCGGCGTTCGAGAGCGGGGATGGCAGCGGCCCGCCGCGCCCTGTCGACACCGAGGACGTCGCGGTGGTCGCGTTCGAGACCGACCGTGGCGCGCTCGGGTCGGTCGTCGTGAGCCAGGTCTCGCCCGGCCGCAAGAACCGGCTCTGGATCGAGTTCGACGCCGCCGACGAGGCGCTGGCATTCGACCAGGAGAGCCCCGAGCTGCTCTGGCGCGGCCGTCGCGACGGGGTGGCGCTGACCCAACGCGATCGAGACGTCCTGAGCCCCGACGCGGCAAGGCTCGCGAAGCTTCCCGCCGGCCACCCCCAGGGCTACGCCGACTGCTTCGACGCCTTCGTCGGCGACGTCTACGCGACCGTCGCGGGCGAAGCTTCGCCGACCGGCCTGCCGGCCTTCGCCGACGGCCGGCGCGCGGTGCAGATCACCGAGGCGGTGCTGGCCTCCACCGCGGCCGACGGTGCGTGGACCGACGTCGCGACCGACCTGACGGAGGCCCGCTCGTGAAGCTCGGCCTCCTGACCGCCTGCATGCCCGAGCGCTCGCTCGAGGAGGTCGCCGCGTGGGCCGGCGCCCACGGCTACGAGGCGCTCGAGCTGGCGGCCTGGCCGACGATCGGCGACCGGCCGTTCACCGCGTCCCACGTCGCGGCGGACGCGTTCGACGACGCCGAGGCGGACCGCGTGCGGTCGGCGCTGGAGTCCAACGGCTTGACGCTCTCCGCGCTCGCCTACTACGACAACAACCTCGACCCGGACCCTGCGGCGCGCGCGGCCAACCACGCCCACGTTCGCGCCTGCATCGACGTCGCGGCGGCGCTTGGGGGCGTGCCGGTCGGGACCTTCGTCGGCCGGGACCCGAGCCGCAGCGTCGCCGAGAACCTGCGCGAGGCCGAGCGCGTGCTGCCGCCACTCGTCGACTACGCGGACGAGCGGGGCGTCAAGCTGATGATCGAGAACTGCGTGATGGAGGGCTGGCATCCCGACGGCTACCCGGGCAATCTCGCCTACTCGCCCGAGCTGTGGGAGTGGATGTTCGGCCTGGGCCTGTACCTCAACTTCGACCCGTCGCACCTGCTGTGGCTCGGAATCGACCCGGTCGAGGCGCTGAGGCCCTACGTCGACCGGGTCGCCCACGCGCACGCCAAGGACGCCGAGACGTTCGCCGCCCAGCGCAACCGCTACGGCTTCTTCGGCCGCACCTCGACGCGCAAGGACGATCCCTGGGACATGGGCTGGTGGCGGTACCGGATCCCCGGCCTCGGCGAGGTTGACTTCGCGCGCTACGTCGACGCGCTCTACGAGGGCGGCTTCGACGGCGTCCTGTCGGTCGAGCACGAGGACCCCGTCTGGGGCGGCAGTCCGGCGAAGGTCGAGCAGGGCCTCGAGATCGCGCAGCGCAACCTGCGACCGCTGGTGGTCGGCTGATGGCGGTCGTCGCCCCGACGCTCGAGGTCCGCGGCCTGACCAAGGAGTACCCGGGCGTGCGCGCGCTGAAGGGCGTCGACTTCGACGTCCGCGCGGGCGAGGTGCACTGCCTGCTCGGTCCCAACGGCGCCGGCAAGTCGACGTTGATCAAGTGCGTGTCCGGTGTCGTCGAGCCGACCGCCGGTCAGATCCTGCTGCACGGCGAGCCGCTGCCGGTCGGGGACCCGGCGGCTTCGCTCGAGCGCGGGATTGCGACGATCTACCAGGAGCTCGACCTGGTCGAGGACCTCAGCGTCGCCGAGAGCGTCTACCTGGCGCACGAGCCGCGCCGCGGCCCGCTGCTCGATCTCGACCGGATGCGCCGCGACACGGCGGCGCTGCTCTCGCGGCTCGGCCACGACGGGATCTCGCCGCGGACGAAGATCGGCGCGCTGCGGCCCGCCGCCCAGCAGGTCGTCTCGATCGCCCGCGCCCTCTCGCGCGACGTGCGGCTGCTGATCATGGACGAGCCCTCGGCGATTCTCGACGAGGGCGAGGTCGAGACGCTCTTCGACGTCGTCCGCCGTCTGACCGCCGACGGCGTGGCGGTCGTCTACATCAGCCACCGCCTCGACGAGATCAGGCGGATCGGCGACCGCGTCACCGTCCTCAGCGACGGCCGCACAGTCGCGACCGGCATCGCGGCCTCGACGCCGACCGACCGGCTCGTCGAGCTGATGGTCGGCAGCGCGGTCGAGCAGCTGTATCCCGAGCGACCGCGTCCTACCGGCGACGTCGCGCTCTCGGTACGGGGCCTGCGCCGGCTGCCCGAGGTCCGCGGGGCGACGTTCGACGTCCACGCGGGCGAGGTGCTCGGCCTCGGCGGCCTCGTCGGATCCGGGCGCAGCGAGCTGCTGCACCTGATCTACGGCCTCGAGCGTCCTGACGCCGGCGAGGTCTGGGTCGAGGGCAAGCGACTCCAGCCCGGCCGCCCGGGCGCGGCGATCGCGGCGGGGCTCGGCTTTGCGCCCGAGGACCGCAAGTCACAGGGGCTGCTGCTCGAGTGGAGCCTGACCAAGAACGTGAGCCTCTCCGACCTCGGCCGCTTCGGGCGCGGCCTGCTCGACGTCCGCGCCGAGCGCGCCGCGGTGCGCGAGCAGCTGCGGGCGCTGAAGACGGTGCCCGACGACGAGGAGCGGATCGTGCGCGAGCTCTCGGGCGGCAACCAGCAGAAGGTCGTGCTCGCGCGCTGGCTGCTGCACCACTGCCGCGTCCTGCTGCTCGACGAGCCGACGCGCGGCGTCGACGTCGCGACCAAGGCGCAGCTCTACCGGGTGATCACCGACCTCGCGCGCAACGGCGTCGCCGTGCTGGTCGTCTCGTCCGAGCTCGGCGAGCTGGTCGGGATCTGCAGCCGGATCCTCGTGATGCGCGAGGGCGAGCTCGTCTTCGAGGTCGACGGCGCCCAGGCCAGCGAGCGCGAGCTGCTGCGCCACGCCGTCGCGCCGACCGATTCCGCCGACCTGATCGAGGAGGTCAGATGACGACGTCGCCGACCGAGGGAGCCGCCCCGGCAACCGCCGAGGAGCCGCTGACCGAGCGCCGGCTGGGCGCCTTCAGGATCCAGGAGTACGCGCTGCTGATCGCCGTGATCCTGCTCTTCGTGATAGGCGCGGTGCTGCGGCCGGACAGCTTCCCGACCGTCGACAACGTGCGCAACATGCTGACTCAGGCGAGCGTCGTAGGGGTGATCGCGATCGGCATGACGTTCGTGATCGCGACGGCCGGCATCGATCTCTCGGTCGGCTCGATGCTCGCCGCCGCCGGGTTGTTCGGCGGCGTGCTCGTCGATCCCGAGGGCTCGACGCTCGTCTTCATCCTCGGCGCCGTCTTCTTCGCGACGCTGCTCGGCTCGATCAACGCGATCGCCGTCGCCTACGGGCGCGTGGTGCCGTTCATCGCGACGCTCGCGATGTTCTCGATCGCGCGCGGGATCGCCCTGCTGCTCAACGACAAGCTGCCCGTCGGGCTGCTCGAGCTCAACGGCGGGTCGTTCGGCGACCCGGCCGCCTTCTCGCTGCTCTGGTTCGGAACGGGACGGATCGCAGGGATTCCGGTCTCGGTCTACGTCTTCCTCGGGATCACGATCGCCGGCTGGCTGGTCCTCAACCGGACGCGCTACGGCCGCTACGTCGTCGCCGTCGGCGGCAACCGCGAGGCGGCGAGGATCGCCGGCGTGCCGGTGCGACGGACGATCATGAGCGTCTACGTCCTGTCCGGCTTCCTCGTTGGGATCGCCGCCGTCCTGCTCTGCGCGCGGCTGGGAAGCGCCTCGCCGGTCAGCGGCAACCTCTACGAGCTCGACGCGATCGGCGCCGTGGTGATCGGCGGGACGAGCCTCGCGGGCGGCAAGGCGCGGATCGGGGGCACGTTCCTCGGCGTGCTGACGTTCGCGCTGATCTTCAGCTTGATGACGCAGCTCGACCTCTCGACCGAGGTCCAGCAGGTCGTGAAGGGGGCGATCGTCCTCGGGGCGGTCCTGCTCCAGAGGCCGGAGGCGCGGCTTTGAGAGATGTTCAACAAAGGAAGAGGGGTGGACCCATGTCGCTCAAGCGACTACTGATGGTGGTGATGGCCACCGCCATGCTGGCGCTAGGCGGCGCCGCGTGCGGTGGGGACGACGAGGACGACGGCGGCAACGCCAACGGCGGCGGAGGCGCGCCGGCGCAGAGCGCCGACCAGGGCGGCTCGAACGACGGGCCGGTGACGATCGTCGCCAGCGTGCCGCCGACCGACCACGGCTGGCTCGGCGCGATCTCCAAGAACGCGCAGGAGGCGGCAGACCAGTACGACGACGTCGAGTTCCGGCTGCTCGAGGCCGCCGACTCGGACTCGCAGGCCCAGCAGATCGAGCAGGTGATCTCCGAGAAGCCCGACGCGCTGGTCGTGCTGCCTCAGGACGGCGAGGCGCTGACGCCGGTCGCCCGCAAGGCCGAGGAGGCGGAATCCCGGTGATCAACGTCGACCGGACGTTCTCGTCGCCCGACGCCGCGACGGCGACGATCCTCGGCGACAACTACCAGATCGGGGTATCGGCGGCCGACTACATCGCCCAGGAGCTCAACTGCGAGGGCAACGTGGTCGAGATCCAAGGGCTGGCCGGCATCTCGGTCACCGAGGAGCGCAGCCAGGGCTTCACCGACCAGCTGCGCAAGGCCTGCCCGGACGGCGGCATCGAGGTCGTCGCCAAGCAGCCGGGCGACTTCAACCCGGACACCGGCCTCAAGGTCATGGAGAACATCCTCCAGGCCCATGACCAGATCGACGCCGTCTACACCCATGACGACGACATGGCCCAGGGCGTCGTGCAGGCGATCCGCAACTCCGGTCGCGACGACGAGATGTTCCTGACCGGCGTCGGCGGCTCGCAGGACGCGATGGCCCAGATCAAGGAGGGCGGCCTCTACCGCGCCACCTTCCTCTACAACCCGAGCATGGCGGCCTCGGCCGTCAACATGGCGCGCCTGATCGCGCTCGGCGAGGGCTTCGAGGAGCTCGTCCCGCC
>DATABO010000011.1:0-10626 GCA_036259535.1 Thermoleophilaceae bacterium | reverse complement strand
CCGCGCTCGACCGCAGCCACACCGTCGTCGACGCCGACGGCAACGCCACCCTGGAGCGCTGGGAGTGAGCGACGTCGACGCCCTGTTCAACGAGTCGATGGCCTCGCTGGCCTCCGGGGTGTCGGTGATCACCGCGCGGCGCCCCGACAGCGGCGAGGGGACGGGCGGGGAGCCGTGCGGCCTGGCCGCGACGTCGGTGTCGTCGTACAGCGCCAATCCGCCGTCGCTGCTGCTCGCGGTCGCGCACGAGTCGCGCTGCCACGACGCGCTCGCCGGCTGTGAGCGCTTCGGCGTGCACATCCTGCACGCCGGCGAGGAGCGGATCGCGCGCGTCTTCGCGAGCCGGGCCGACGACAAGTTCGCGGGCCTCGACTGGCGCTGGGACGGCGACGTGCCCGAGCTGGCCGGATCGCTCGCCTACCTGCGCTGCCGTCGTGTCGAGAGCCTGTCGCGCTACGACCACACGATCCTGATCGGCGCCATCGAGGGCGGCCGGCTCGAGCATGGGGAGCCGCTGCTCTACGCGCGCCGGCGGATGGACTGGCTGTTGCACCCGCACCGCCGTTGAGCCGGCTGGTAGGGCCGGAAATCGTTAACCCGAACTTAACTTCGGATTCGTTCCCACTACATGAGCCGTTGGTCTAATCGGCTACGTGGGAGAGACGGCGACGGTCACGTCGCCCTAGCGGCAGGGAGGCCTGTATGTACCAATTCAGCCGGGCGATCTACAGGGAGCTGGCGATGGACGTCACTCCCCAGCCTTCGGGGGGCCGGGCCGTCGCGCAGGCGCGGCTGCTCAGCGAGTGCGAGTCTGCGATGGAGCGGCTCGCAACCGACCGGCACTACTTCGCCCATCCCGTCAAGACCCTTTTCAACGACGTTCGCAGCCTGTTCCCGATCACCGGTCAGCTGCGCGTGTACCGGACGATCGAGCAGCACATGCTCGAGGCAGTCGCCTACGTCGACAGCCAGGCCCGTGACGGCGTGACGTTCGACGGCAGCCCGCTCTGCTGCCACGCGACCACGCGCAAGGGCACCTCCTGTCAGCGCGTCCCGCTGCCGGCCAGCAAGTACTGCCCGTCGCACAAGCACCTCGACGAGTCGCAGCGCGAGGAGCTGACCGCCGCAGCCGCCTGATCTGCTTGGGGGGACGCGAGATAGCGTCCCCCGGGTGATCCTCGGGGTCGATGTAGGCGGGACCTTCACGGACGCCGTCGCGGTCTCCGCCGACGGCGTCCGCACCGGCAAGGCGCCGACGACGCCCGAGGACCAGTCGCTCGGCGTGCTGGCAGCCGTCGAGCAGGCCCTCGGCGACAGCGGCGCCGCAGCCGTAGAGCGGCTGGTACACGGGATGACCGTGGGCACGAACGCGCTGCTCGAGGGCCGGACGGCGCGCACGGCGCTGATCGCGACCGAGCGCTTCGCCGACATCGAGGAGCTCGGCCGCCAGGCCCGGCCCGAGCTCTACCGGCTCTGCGCCAGCGGCCCGCCTCCACTCGTGCCGGCCGAGCTGCGGGTCGAAGCGCCCGAGCGCTGCACCCCTACGGGCGTCCTGCGTCCGCTCGACGAGGCGGAGCTGCGCCGTCGACTCGCGGCGCTGCCCGACGACGTCGAGGCGGTCGCGATCTGCCTGCTGTGGGGCTTTCGCCATCCCGACCACGAGCGGGCGGTCGCGCGCGTCGCCAGGGAGTCGCTCGGCGAGGTCCACGTCTCCACGTCGCACGAGACCGCGGCGATCTTTCGCGAGCACGAGCGCTGCGTGACGACCGTCGTCGACGCCGCGGTCTCGCCGCTGCTCGGCCGCTACCTGGAGCGCCTCGGACGGCGTGCGCGTTCGGCTGGCCTGCCGGAACCCGAGATCATGCTCTCGAGCGGCGGCGTCGTCGACGCGGCGACGGCGGCACGACACGGCTCCTGGACGGTGCTGTCAGGACCGGCCGGGGGAGCCGTAGCGGCCGCCGAGGCGGCGCGGGCGGCGGCGGCCGACGGCGCGGTGGCGCTCGACATGGGCGGCACGTCGTGCGACGTGTCGCTGCTGCTCGACGGCCACGTCACCGTCACCGGCGGACGCGAGATCGCCGGACGGGCGCTAGCCCTGCCGATGGTCGACGTCCACACGGTGGGCGCCGGAGGCGGCAGCCTCGCCTGGCGCGACGCCGGGGGCGCGCTGCGCGTCGGGCCCCGGTCGGCGGGCGCCCGCCCGGGACCGGCCTGCTACGGCCACGGCGGCAGCGACCCGACGGTCACCGACGCCTCCCTGCTGGCCGGGCACCTCGACCCCGGGTCGCCGCTCGCCGGCGGCATCGAGCTCGACCGCGCGGCCGCCGAGGCGGTGCTCGGGCGGCTCGCCGGAGACCTCGAGACCACGCTCGAGGAGGCTGTCGCCGGCACGCTGCGCGTCGCGGCCGTGGAGATGGCGCAGGCGGTGCGCGTCGTCACGGTCGAGCGCGGGATCGACCCGCGCGGACTCGCGCTCGTCGCCTTCGGCGGCGCCGGGCCCCTGCACGCCGCCGCGATCGCCGCCGAGCTCGGCATCGAGCGGATCGTCGCGCCGACCGCGTCCGGGGTGCTGTCGGCGCTCGGCCTGGCGGTCTCGGAGCGCCGGCGCGACATCGTCGAGTCTTTGCTGCTGAGCGGAGAGACCCTGACTGCCGAGGCGATCGCGGCCGCCGTGGAGCGCCTGGGCGCTCGCGGCCGTGAGGAGCTCGGCGCCGCGACGGCCGAGCTGCGCGTCACCTACGACCTGCGCTACGCGGGCCAGGCCTTCGAGCTGTCGATCGTCGCCGGTCCTGCGCCAGATCCCGCCGAGCTGCGCACGGCCTTCGATCGCGCGCACGCCGACCGTTACGGCTACGCCGACCCCGACGCCGGGCTCGAGCTGGTGACGATCCGCGTCGCCGCAGCAATGCCCGGCCCAGACCTGCCCGTCACGGAGGTCGAGCCTGCCGAGCGGCGCGGGACCCGCCGTGCCCGCTTCGGCGACGAGTGGCACGACGCGGTCGTCCTCGGCCCCGGCTCCGGCGAGGTCGCCGGACCGGCGATCGTCGAGCTGCCCGGGTCGACGCTCGTCGTCCCTCCCGGCTGGTCCGGGACCGCCAACGCCACCGCCGTGACCCTGGAGGCCGCACGGGCATGACGCGTTCGACCGGCCCCGGGACAGCGGCGGGCCCGGGCGGCGCGAGCACCCCGAGGCTCTCCCCGATCTCGCTCCAGGTGATGGTCGGCTCGCTGCGCTCGGCGTGCGACGAGATGGGCGCGGTGCTGGTCCGCTCCGCCCACTCGGCGAACATCAAGGAGCGTCGCGACGCATCGACGGCCCTCTTCGACCGGGACGGCCAGATGGTCATGCAGGCCGAGCACATTCCGGTCCACCTCGGCGCGATGCCGAGCGCCGTCGCGGCAGTGCTCGGCCGGCCGCAGGCGCCAGGCGACGCCTGGATCCTCAATGACCCCTTCGCCGGCGGCACGCACCTGCCCGACATCACCGTCGTCTCGCCGGTGTTCGTCGACGACGAGCTGATCGGCTTCGCGGCGAGCCGCGCGCACCATGCCGACGTCGGCGCGGCCGAGCCGGGAAGCATGCCGGCGGGCTCGCGCACGCTCGCCGACGAGGGCGTCGTGATCCCGCCGACCAGGCTGGCACGGGACGGGGAGCCCGACCGCGACCTGCTCGACGCCTTGACCGCCCGGATGCGCAACCCGCGCGAGCGGGAGGCCGACCTGCGCGCCCAGCTCGCCGCCAACCGGGCCGGCGCGTCGCGGCTGCGGGAGCTGGCGCACCGCGAGGGCGTCGCGGCCCTGCGCGCCGGCATGGCCGAGACGCTCGACTACGCGGAGCGTCGGACGCGCGCCAAGATCGCGGCGCTGCCCGACGGCGAGCGCGGCGCGACAGACGTCCTCGAGGCGATCGGCGGCGACCTCGAGCTGCGGCTGCGCGCGGTCGTCCGCGGCGACGAGGTCGAGCTCGACTTCTCCGGCAGCGCCGATCAGCACGACGGAAACCTCAACTGCCCGCTCGCGGTCACGCTCTCCGCCTGCTACTTCGCGCTGCGCGTGATCGCCGACCCTGACGTGCCGCCGTGCGCGGGCGCCTATCGGCCATTGCGTGTCAGCGTTCCGGACGGCTGCCTGCTGAACGCCGCCCCGCCGGCGGCCGTGGCGGGCGGCAACGTCGAGACCTCCTCGCGCGTCGCGGACCTCGTGCTGGCCGCCTTCGGGCACGCCCTCGGACAGGGCACGATGAACAACGTCACGCTCGGAAACGACGACTTCACCTACTACGAGACGCTCGGCGGCGGCCAGGGGGCTTGCGCCGACGCCGACGGTCCGAGCGCCGTCCACGTCGCGATGAGCAACACGCTCAACACCCCGATCGAGGCGCTCGAGCTCGAGTTCCCGCTACGCGCCGTCGAGTACTCGCTGCGCCGCGGCTCCGGAGGCGCCGGGCGTCACCGCGGTGGCGACGGCGTGACCCGCGAGCTCGAGGCGCTGGCCGAGATGCGCTTCTCGCTGATCGCCGAGCGTCGCCGCCACGCCCCGCCCGGCGTAGCAGGCGGCGATCCAGGCAAACCGGGACGCAACCTGCTCAACGGCGCCGACGTCCCGTCGAAGATTTCCGGCACCCTCGCGCCCGGCGACCGCCTGCGGATCGAGACGCCGGGCGGCGGCGGCTACGGCAACCCCGACGAGGGCCGACTGTGACCGTGGTCACAGTTCTCTTGATTTCCTAGTGCGGCTGCGTCACAATCCGTCGCCCGTGCCGCGCCAGCACTGAGTCAACGTCCTGCGCACGGGGTCGGAAGGAATCCCTTTTTCATGCCAGTTGCTTTGAAGGAATGGGCTGTGACCGTGCGCGCTCTAGCGGAGGGCGAGCAGCTGCTGACCCTGCGCAAGGGCGGGATCCGCGAGGAGAACAAGCACTTCGAGATCGAGCACGATCAGTTCTTCCTCTACCCGACCTTCGACCATCAGCGCAACAACCTCGTGCGCGACTCGCACCTGCCCGAGCTCGGACGCGCGCTCGAGGAGGGCGTCTGGCCCGACGGCGACCCGCCGGCCCGCGCGCTGCTGCAGGACGGCGGCATCCCCCAGCCCGACCGGGTTCGCATCCGCGCCTGGGCCGAGGTCGCCGCGAGCTACCTGATCACCGATCCGCGCGCCGTCGACGCCCTGTCGCCGTACTACGTGTGGACGACCGACTACGCCGAGAAGCGGCTCGAGTGGAAGCGGCGGCATCCGATGCACGTCATCCTGCTGCGCACCTACCGCATCCCGCGCCCGGTCACGGTCAAGGTGCGCCCGGAGTACCACGGCTGTCGCTCGTGGATCGAGCTACACCGCGATCTCCCGTTCGAGGGCACGCCCGTGCTCTCCGACGAGGAGTTCGATCGCGCCGCCGCGGAGATCGAGGCGATCGCCTCGGACGCGGTCCCAGTCCTGGCCTAGGCCGTAGCAGCGATATCGGCGTCGAGCACCGCCAGCAGCGCGGCGACGACCCCCGGGTCGAACTGGCTGCCGGCGCCGGCGACCAGCTGCGAGCGGGCCTCGGCGTCGGACAAAGGCTCGCGGTAGGGCCGTGCGGCCGTCATCGCGTCGTAGGCGTCGCAGGCATGGACGATCCGGGCGCCGAGCGGGATCGCCTCGGCGGCGAGCCCGTCCGGATAGCCGCCGCCATCCCAGCGCTCGTGAGCATGGCGGACCAGCGGCCGAACGTCCTCGAGGAACTCGACCGAGGACAGGATGCTCTCTCCGACCACCGTGTGGCGCTCGACCTGGAGCCGCTCGCTGTCGGTCAGCGGACCGCGCTTGTTGAGCACGTCCTGGGAGACCGAGACCTTGCCGATGTCGTGGAAGATCGCCGCCAGGCGCAACGAGCGGATCGCATCGTCGGTCATGTCGAGCCGGCGTCCGACCGCCGTCGCGAGCTCGATCAGCGGACCGGCCGCTCCCTGGCCGCGCTCGCCAGCCTCGAGCGCCGCGGCGAGCGCCTGGGCCGTGCCGATGTAGGCGCCGTCGAGCTGCTCGTAGAGCATCGCCGACCGTAGGGCCGAGCCGACCTGGCCGGCGACCGTCTGGACCAGCCGCGCGTCGTCGTCGTCGAAGGCGTCGGGGCGCTCCTCCTCGATGTCGATCGCGCCCCAGAGGTCGTCGCCGACCCAGATCGGAACCGCCAGCTCGGACCGCACGCCGGCCGCCTTGGGCTGGGCGACGTAGTCGGGCTCGTCGCGCACGTCGCCGACGATCACGGGCCGGCGCTCGCGCAGGCAGCGACCGATCACGCCTGCGGCGCGCGGCATCGCCGGGCGGCTCTCCTCGTGCGACTGAGCGCTGCCGCGCGACGCCACCGACTCGACGTAGTTGTCCTCGCGGATCCGGACGATCGCGCAGAGGAAGTAGCCGAAGGCGCGGTTGAGCTCGTCGACGGCCGCGTCGATGATCTCCTCCGGATCGGTCATCGCCGACAGGCGCGTGCCGATCGCGTTGGCGAGCGAGAGCTGGCGCGTCCGCAGGCGCAGCCGCTCGGTCTGCTCGCGCCCCTGGTCCGGCCAGGCCGCGTCGACGGGCGCGATCGGCGCGAGCGCCGGCTGGGCCGCCTCGGGCCGGCGGGCCGGCAGCGGGCGCAGCCCGGCGGGCAGGTCCGAGTAGACGACGACCGAGCCGCGACCGCGGTGCTGCTTGCCGTGTAGCAGCGCACGATCTGCGTTGTCGATCAGCGCCGCCGGGGTCTGATCCGGCTCCCACTCGGCGACGCCGGCGCTGGCGGCGCAGCCATCGGGCACGCCATCCTCGCCCTCGAAAGCGCGGTCGATTCCGTCGAGCGTTCGCCGGGCCAGCTCAGCGGCGGCCCGCTCGTCGGCCTCGATCGCGACGATCGCGAACTCGTCGCCGCCGTAGCGGGCGACCAGGTCGTAGGGGCGCACGGCTGCGCGCAGCGCCGCGCCGACGCGGCGCAGCACCTCGTCGCCGACGAGATGACCGTGCTCCTCGTTGACCTGCTTGAAGTCGTCGAGGTCGATCAGGATCAGCGACAGCCGGTGGCCGGTCCGCTCGCCGCGCTCGATCTCGCGCCGCAGCATGTGCTGCATCGCGGTGTGGTTGAGGCAGCCGGTGAGGCCGTCGGTCCGGGCGACCTGCGCCAGCCCGGCGTGGGCGCTCGCGTTGCGACAGGCTGCCGCGGCCAGCTCGCCGAATGCCTCGAGCAGGTTCATGTCCTCGCGCGTGAGCTCGCGGCGACGGTGGAAGCCGACCGCGAGAACGCCGCGCAGCTTGCCGTCCCAGTGCATCGGCACGGCGACGCAGCTGCGCACGTCACCGAAGAAGTCCGCATCGGGCTTCGGCAGCAGGGCCTGGTAGTCGTTGGTGATCAGCGGCTTGTCGAGCTCGGCGACGCGTCCCGACAAGCCGACCCCCGGCGCCAGGCGGTAGCCGATCGCCTCGGGCACGATGCCGTGGACGGCCTCGATCGTGATGCCGCTCGCGTCGCCGCGGAAGATCGCCGCGTTGTCGCCGTCGAGGATGCTCGCGGCCTCGCTGCAGATGTGCGCCAGCACGCGGTTGAGGTCGAGACTCTCGTTGAGCGTCTTCGCCGCCCGGGCGAGGGCGGCCTGCTGGGCTACCTGGGCCGCGTGCTCCTCGGCCAGCCGCATCTGCGCGAGGCTCGCAGCGGCGGCCGCGGCGAAGGAGCCGGCGACGCCGATCTCGACTTCGCTGAAGGCGCGTCCCTCGTCGTCGAGCAGCAGCAGGACGTTGCGGACGGCGCTGCCGGCGCGCATCGGCAGCAGCAGCGCGGTTCCGGCGCTGCCGTCGGAGCCGAGCAGGCGGTCGATCTCGTGCGCCTCGTCACGCTGTGCCAGCAGCGCCGGCAGGCCCTGGCGCAGCAGCAGCTCGAGCGGCGGAAGCTCGGCGATCGCCAGCGGGCGGCGCGTCACGCCGATCGTGGGGTTCGCGACGACCGGTTCGGCGCGCCCCTCGCTCTCGTGGATCTCGAGCAGCACGGCGCGCGCGACTCCGAAGAAGTCGCGTGCCTCGGCGACCAGCCGGTGGCGCACCACGTCCGGCCCCTGCAGGTCGGCGGCGGCGCTCAGCAGGCGGGTGACCGCCCGCATGGCGTCCGTGGCCGAGCCGACGCGAGCGTCGCCTTCGCCTACAGGGGCCAGTCGGGTGACAGGGCGAGGGGTGCCCACGAACGAGAGATCGGCCGTGCGCTCCTGCGCCTTTAGCGCAGCTATGCCAACCGGCTGTGAGCGATCCGTCCAGCCGCGCTCAGAGGCCTAGGGTCTTCGCGATGATGTTGCGCTGGATCTCCGACGTGCCACCGTAGATGGTGGTCACGACGGCCGAGCGCAGGTGGCGCTCCATCGGGTACTCCTTGGCGTAGCCGTAGCCGCCGGCCATCTGGACCGCCTCGAGCCCGCAGCGCTTCGCCAGCTCGGTGGCGGCGAGCTTCGCCATCGAGGCCTCCTGGGGAAGCATCCGGCCCGGGTCCTCGTCGGTCAGCCGAGCGACCCAGCGGATCAGCAGGCGCGCCTGCGCGAGATCGGTCGCGAGGTCGGCGAGCCGGTGCTGGAGCGCCTGGAAGGAGCCGACGGGGCGGCCGAACTGACGCCGCTCCTTGACGTAGGCGAGCGTGTCGTCGAAGGCCCGCTGGGCCAGCCCGAGCGCCAGCGCGGCGAGGATAACGCGCTCGTTGTTGAGGCCGGCCATCAGCTGGATCCAGCCGCCCCCCTCGTTGCCGAGCAGGTTGCCGGCGGGCACGCGCACGTCGTCGAGATGCAGCTCGTTGGTGTCCTCGCCGCCGAGCGTGTCGATCGGGCGCATCGTGAAGCCTTCGGCGTCGCGCGGGACCCAGATCATCGACAGGCCCTCGTGGCGCTCAGAGCCCTCGCCGGTGCGGCAGACGATCAGCACGTGGCTCGCCTTGTGCGCGAACGAGCACCACATCTTCGATCCGCTCAGCACCCACTCGCCTGTGCCCGATCGGGTATCGCCCTCGAGGCGCGCGCGGCACTTCAGCGCGGCGACGTCGGACCCCGCGTCGGGCTCCGACATCGCGATCGCCAGCGTGCCGCCCCGGGCCACCCTGCCGAGCAGGTCCCGCTTCTGCTCCTCGCTGCCGAAGCGGTTGAGCGCTCCGACGCAGATCAGCGTGACGCCGTAGGCGCCGACCGGCGCCTGCCCGCGCGCGATCTCCTCGAGGAACAGCGTCGCGTCGAAGAAGGTCCCGCCGGAGCCGCCGTACTGCTCCGGGATCGTCAGGCCGTACCAGCCGAGCTCGCCCATCCGCTCGGCGACCTCGTGGTTGTGAGGGTCCTTGCCGCCGTCGGTGAGCGCGTCGAGCTTCTCGGGCGTGACCTCGCGCGCGCAGAAGTCGCGGATCGCCGCGACGAAGTCGCGCTGCTCGTCGCTCAGGCCGTGGTCGGCCGGACTGGTGGGCGCTGCGGTTGCCATCGCTGGTGTTTCCTCCCTATTGCTTGAAGCGGCTCAGCTCGCGGCGGGCGATCGACTGCTTGTGGACCTCGTCGGGCCCGTCGGCGATCCGCAGCCAGCGGCCCTGGCGCCACATCAGCGCCAGCGGCACGTCGTCGGACATCCCGAGAGCGCCGTGCACCTGCATCGCGCGGTCGCAGACCGCCTGGTGCATCTGGGCGGCGACGACCTTGATCATCGAGATCTGCTGGCGCGCGGCGCGCTTGCCCTCGGTGTCCATCTTCCAGGCGGCGTGCAGGACCATCAGGCGGGCGGCGTCGATCTCGATCCGCGACGTCGCGACGAACTCCTGGACGAACTGCTTGTCCGCCAGTGGCGCGCCGAAGGCCTCGCGCTCGTTGGCGCGCCGGCACATCAGCTCGAAGGCGCGCTCGGCCGACCCGATCGCGCGCATGCAGTGGTGGATGCGCCCAGGGCCGAGCCGCGCCTGGGCGATCGCGAAGCCGTCGCCGCGCGGCCCGAGCAGGTTGGCCTCCGGGACGCGGACGCCCTCGTAGCGGACCTCCCAGTGGCCGGGACCGTCGCTGTGCCCCATCACCGGCACGGGGCGGACGCCGGTGAAGCCGGGCGCGTCGATCGGGACGAGGACCATGCTCGCGCGCCGGTGCGGCGCCGCGTCGGGGTCGGTCACGACCATCGCGATCGCGACGTCCGCGCCGTTGTAGCCGGAGGTGAACCACTTGTGGCCGTCGATCACCCACTCGCCGTCCTCGAGCACCGCGCGCGCCGCCAGACCGGTCGGGTCGGAGCCCGCGGTCTCGGGCTCGGTCATCGAGAAGCAGCTGCGCGAGTGGTCGGAGAGCAGCGGCGCGAGCCAGCGCCGCTTCTGCTCGGGCGTGCCGTACTCGGCGAGGATCTCCATGTTGCCGGTATCGGGCGCCGCGCAGTTGAAGACCATCGGCGCCACCGGCGAGCGCCCGATCTCCTCGCAGAGCAGCCCGTACTCCCAGTTCGCGAGGCCGGGACCGTGCTCCTCGTCCGGCATGAAGAGGTTCCATAGCCCCTCCCCCCGCGCCCGCTCGCGCAGCTCGACGACGATTCGCGGATAGGCGACGCCCGGACCGACCTCGTCGTCGAGCGCGCGCATCGCCTCGTCCTCGACCGGCATCACGTGCTCGGCCATGAAGCCGCGGACGCGAT
>DATABO010000010.1:0-16605 GCA_036259535.1 Thermoleophilaceae bacterium | reverse complement strand
GCGCGGATCGCCGCTGCGCCGGCGATCCGCGCCTGCAGCCCGCTCGCCCGGGGCGCCCGCTCCAGCTTCGCGACCGGTCGCCCGATCAGCTCGCGGCGCGGCCCGATGCCGGTGTAGAGGCTGTCCCAGTCGCCGTGACCGAAGCGGCGCAGCCGCGTGCGCAGCAGCGCGGCCCGACGCCGCTCGAGCTGTCGGGCGGAGATCCGCAGGCGGCCGCGGAAGTCGCGCCGGATGACCATCGCACCGCGTCGCGCCCGCACGGCGTGCGAGAACGCCGACCGGCCATCGGCGCGATACGGCAGCCGCGCGCCGACCAGGTCGGCGATCGTCGGCGCGACGTCTGTCGTGCGGACGTACCACGGCAGCGTCCGCCCGCGCCGCTGGCGCGGCGCCTTGACGAACAGCGGCACCGGCGCGAGCTCGTCGATGTTGCGCATCGTGGTGCTGCGCCGCGTCGCCACTCCCGACTCCGACGAGATCCCGTGATCGGCGGTCACGACGATCAGCGACCGGTCGAACGTGCCCTCGCGCCGCATCCGCTCCAGCAGGCGACCCAGCTGCAGATCGACGAAGCCGATCTGCAGCTGCAGCCGCTGCTGCGCGTGCAGTGTCAGGTAATCGGAGTGGAACCCCGGTGTGCTGTTCATCCCGGGGATCGGGTCCTGCCAGCTCCGGCGGGTCTGCTTGCCCGACGGCAGGAACATGTACGGCCCGTGCGGCAGGAGGATGTGGCCAAGCCAGAACGTCGGCTCGTCGGTCGGGCGGATCGATCCGAGGAGTCGCGCCAGCCGCTCGCGCCGGCCCTCCTGGAGCTGGGGCAGGATCGCCGGCCGGCCGCGCCGTGCGCCGGGGCACCAGCGCGGCGGACAGACCGAGGTCGCCGCCTCGACGCGGCGGATCTCGTAGCCCCGGCGGCCGAAGACGTCGTAGAGGCTCTGCGGATGGCCGCGGAAATCCGGCGAGCCGCCCGGCTGGGGCAATCGGCCGTCGATGATCTGGGGGATCGCCTTCGTCGTCGAGTCGTAGGTCGTCGTCGCGTTCGGGAACCAGTAGCCGGCGCGAGCCAAGTCGGCGAACGCCGGATAGCGCCCGGCGTCGATCCGCCCGCCCGGGCCCAGCAGCAGGTCGGTCGGGAACTCGTCGAACATCAGCAGCACGACCGGCGGCCGGCCCTTGCCGGCGGCCTCGGCGTCGCGGTCGGCCCGGACCGCGACCCATGTCAGCGCCGCCGCGGCGACCGCCACCACCCCCAGCGCTGCCACGACGCGTCTCGCCACCGCTGGGACTCTATGCCCGGGAGCCCCAGAACCGACGCGCGAAGCGAAGTCAGACGTTAGTGTCCGAATTCTCGCCCGTGGCCGACGATCCGCACACCCTCCAGATGCGTCGCTTCCTACGGCTGCTCGCCGTTCTCGCCGCCCTCTCGCTCCTGGTCGCGGGCCTGGGCGCCTGCGGCGGCGATGACGACGAGCCGCAGGATTCCGGCAGCCCGGCGAGCGAGGCGCGCACCGAGCCCGGTGCCGGCGACGACACGGCAGTCGACAAGCCCCGGTCCAAGGCAGCCGGCAAGAAGGCGCGGAACGCCGAGCCAGCGGGCGAGCCCGCACTGACCGGCGACCCGCAGGAGGCCCGCCAGGGCGTCGCTGCCGTCGACGAGGTCTACGAGGGCTTCGACGCCGCCGCCGAGGCCGGGGTGGCCGCGGTCGACGTGCCGGCGCTCCAGACGCTCGAGACGGCCGACGAGAACGAGAGCCTCACGAACGTCTGCGATCTGATGTCCGAGGAGGCCAAGCGCCAGACGATCGTCTATGCCAAGCGCAGCGCGGGTCTCGCCGACGTCGAGTGGACGTGCGAGAAGGCGACCGGTCTGCTGCTGCGGCGCGCGCGCCAGACCGGCGGCCTGAAGCGGTCGCTGCAGGCCGAGGTCGTGGGCGTGAACGTCGACGGCGACCGCGCGACGGCCTCCGTCCGCTTCGGCGGCAAGGGGCCGATCTCGTCGGTGCCGCTCGTCAAGGAGGACGGCGAGTGGAAGCTCGCCGCCTCACCCTCGGGCGGAGGTGATCAGTAGCCGTGTCGCGCCGCGTAGCCCTGCTCTTGGCCACGACGCTGCTCGCAATCGCCAGCGCCGGCTGCAGCGACGACGGCGACGGCGACAAGCCGAGCTCGGACGACGTCCCGTCGGGCGCGGTCGCCACCGTCGGCGACGTCGAGATCAGCGAGGAGCAGCTCAACGAGGAGGTCGAGGAGCTTGCTCGTGCGCAGCGCCGCTCAGGCTCGGGTGCGTCCGGTGGCTCGACCCCCGGCGGCTCGCCGCCAGACGACCAGCTACGCGAGCAGCTCGAGACCCAGGCGCTCTCGGTCTTGCTCCAGCGCCAGGCGCTCGAGCAGGAGGCCAAGGACCGTGGCATCGAGGTCGACGACGCCGAGGTCCGCCGGCGCTGGGAGGCCGCCAGCAAGGGTCAGTTCAAGACGAAGAAGGCACTGCGCCGCTTCCTCGGCGGCCAGACCGAGCAGGACCTGCTCGACCAGCTGCGCCTCCAAGTCCTCACCGAGCGAATCCACGAGCAGGTGAGCGAGGAGGCCGGTGGCGGCAAGGCGGGCGCCAAGGCGGTCGCGCAGTTCCAGACCGACTTCCAGAAGCGCTGGCAGGATCGCACCGCGTGCCGCAAGGGCTATTCGGCCGCCGCGGGCTGCGCCGACGACTCGAAGTAGGTGTCGCGCCCGCTAGCCGGCGGCCAGCAGCTCCACTCCCAGCCGCCGCGCCAGCCCCTCGCCGCCGCGGGCCATGACCCAGTCGTGGTTCCACTCGAAGACGGGACGGGCCAGCGGGGCGACGGCGTTCATCCATCGCTTGGTCGTCCGAACGCGCCAGTCGTAGGTGACGGCGGTGACGTCGTCCTGCTCGTAGAGGCGCCAGGTGCCGACGCCCTCGAGGTCGCCGGTCGCGTGGCCGCTCATCGCCCCGGGCGGCTCGACGCGCTCGACCTCGAAGTCGAACTCGATCGAGTAGGGGACGAAGCTGCGCCATCGAACGCGGTAGCGGCTGCCGACGCGTCGGTCGTCGCCGCCGTCGAGCTCGGTGACGGCCTCGACTCCGTGCCACCACTGCGGCCACGCCGGCGCATCCTCGATCGCGTTCCAGACGGCCGTCCGCGGCGCCCGCAGCAGCCAGGTGGTCAGGAATGCGTAGCCGGCCACACGAGCAGCCTAGGGCGGCCGAGTCGCTAGGCGAGGGCCCCCTGCCAGGAGGCTCAAGTTCGCTGGCCGGATGGCCGATTCGAAGACGGATGTCCGGCCCCAACCGCACCCGTCTCGTCCTGGTCGCCGCGGTCGTCGTCGTCGCGACCGCCGTGTGGGCGGTGTCGGAGACGCAGCGGGCGACCGCCGAGCGGATCTACAACGAGAGCCAGGCGGCCGATCGCATGCTGACCGCGATGCTCGACCAGGAGACCGGGTTGCGCGGGTTCGTGATCACGCGCGAGCGCCCGTTCCTGCAGCCGTTCGCAGACGGCGTGCGCGACTTCAGCCTCGCGGCCGACGACGCGCGCTCCTACGCCGACGACGACACGCGGCCGGCGATCGACCGCATGGAGCGGACCGCGAACCGCTGGCGCGCGAGCGCCGAGCAGGAGGTCGCGCGCGTGGGGCTCCAGCGCAACGTGCGCTTCGATCGCCCCACCACCCTCCAGCGCAAGGCCCTCTTCGACAGCTTCCGGCGCCAGAGCACCGACCTCGCGGAGCGGCTCGCCCGGGAGCGGCGCGACAAGCTCGGGCGCGCGGGCCTGATCTCCGTGGCCGTGATCGTCGTGCTCAGCCTGCTCTTCGGCGGGATCGGCTTCGCACTGCTCGAGCGCCAGGTCCGCCGATCGCGTGCACGGCGGGCGGCCGAGCGCGATTACCGTCGCACCCAGTCGGAGTTCATCGAGACGATGCAGATCATGCGCGACGAGCTCGAGGCGCACGCGCTCGTCAAGCAGCATCTCGAGCGCTCGATCGACGGCAGCGAGGCACTGGTGCTGACGCGCAACAACTCCGACAACCGTCTCGTGGCGGCGACGACCGTGACCGACGACTCCGAGATCGCCGAGCGATTGGTCGACGCGGAGCCGGAGTCGTGCCTGGCGGTTCGCCTCGGGCGCGAGTACCGCCAGCACCCGGGCGACTCGCCGTTGCTGACCTGCGATCTGTGCGGGGCCTCCGCCGCGGAGGTCGTCTGCACCCCGTCGCTGGTCGGCGGCGAGGTGATCGGCTCGGTGCTCGTGCGCTCGGACGGCCCACTCGCCCGACAGGACTGCCAGCGGATCGAGGAGTCGGTCTCCCAGGCCGCGCCCGTGCTCGCCAACCTGCGCAACCTCGCGATCGCCGAGGCCCGCGCGGCCACCGACGCGCTCACCGGCCTGCCGAACTCGCGCTCCTGTCGCGACAACCTCAAGCGGATGGTCGCCCACGCCGGCCGCACGGTCTCGCCGCTGACGGCGGCGATGTTCGACCTCGACCACTTCAAGCGCGTCAACGACCGCTTCGGTCACGGCGCCGGCGACGACGTGCTGGCCGCCGTCGGCGAGACCCTGCGCGCGACCCTGCGCGACAGCGACTTCGGCGGCCGCTACGGCGGCGAGGAGTTCCTGCTGCTGCTCCCGGGGACTGACCAGTCGGGCGCCCTCCAGCTCACCGAGAAGCTGCGCGCCGCGATCGAGGCGCTCGAGTTCCAGCAGCCCGACTTGACGGTCACCGCCAGCTTCGGCATCGCCACCTATCCGCTCGACGCGCTCGACGCCGACGGCCTCGTCCGGATGGCCGACCGCGCCCTCTATGCCGCCAAGGCCAAGGGCCGCAACCGCGTCGAGCTGCTCGACTCCGCACAGCCCACGCCCGAGCGTGAGCCCCAGGACGCCTGACGCGAGTCGCCTCGGCGTCGTCAGTCGAGGCTGGCGACTATGTGCTTGACCTGCGTGTAGTCCTCGAGCGAGTACATCGACATGTCCTTGCCGTAGCCGGACTCCTTGTAGCCGCCGTGCGGCATCTCGGGCGTGATCGAGAAGTGGTCGTTGATCCAGACGCAGCCGAAGCGCAGCGCGCGTGAGACGCGCATGGCGCGGCCGACGTCGCGCGTCCAGACCGACGCCGAGAGGCCGTAGCGAGTGCCGTTGGCCCACTCGATCGCCGTCGCCTCGTCGTCGAACGGCTGGACGGTGATCACCGGCCCGAAGATCTCCTTCTGGGCCAGCTCGTCGTCCTGGGAGACGCCGGCGACCACGGCCGGCTCGAGGTAGTAGCCGGGCAGGTCGCCGCTGCGCTTGCCGCCGGTCACGATCTCGACGCCGTCGCGCTTGCGCTCGAGGAAGCCCTCGACGCGCTCGCGCTGGCGCTGGCTGTTCAGCGGCCCCAGCGTCGTGTCCTCCGAGCGCGTCAGCCCGACGACCTGCTTGCCGGCCTCGGCAGCCAGCCCGTTGACGACGTCGTCGTAGACCTTCTTCGACGCCAGCACGCGCGTCGCAGCGGTGCAGTCCTGTCCGGCGTTGTAGTAGCCCGCCTCGGCGATCGTCTCGAGCGCGGTCTCCATGTCGACGTCGTCGAAGACGACGACCGGCGCCTTGCCGCCGAGCTCGAGATGGACCTTCTTCAGCGTCTCGGCGGCCGCCGCGGCGATCCACTTGCCGGTGGGAGGCGAGCCGGTGAGCGAGACCATGTCGACGTCGGGGTGGCGGACCAGCGGCGCGCCGGCGGGCTCGCCGTGGCCGCCGATCACGTTCAGGACGCCGGGCGGGAAGACGTCGGCCGCCCACTCGGCCATCTTCAGCGTCGTGACCGGCGTCGTCTCGGCGGGCTTGAGCACGACCGTGTTGCCGGTCGCGAGCGCCGGGCCGATCTTCCAGACGGCCATCATCAGCGGGTAGTTCCAGGGCGTGATCTGGCCGACGACGCCGACCGGCTCGCGACGGATGATCGAGGTCTTGCCGTCCATGTACTCGCCCGCGGCGAGGCCGCCCATCGTGCGGCCCGCGCCCGCGAAGAAGCGCAGGTTGTCGACCATCGACTCGACCTCTCCGTCCACCTCGTGGCGCGGCTTGCCGGCGTCCGCGGACTCGAGGTCGGCGATCTCCTCGGCGTGCTCCTCGAAGACCTCGGCGAGCCTGTACAGGCAGTTCGCGCGCTCACCCGGGGTGGTCGCCCACCAGCCGTCGAAGGCCTTGCGGGCGGCGGCCACGGCGCGATCGACGTCCTCCTCGCTCGACAGCGGCGCCTCGCCGATCACCTCGAGCGTGGCGGGATCGAGCACCTCCTCGGTCTGTCCCTCGGCCGGCTCGACGAGCTCGCCGCCGATGAAGTTCTTCAGCTTGACGGTGGTGGTGGCCATGTGTCCCTCGCAGCTCCTCTTCCTCTTGCCAATTGATGCGGTGGGCCCTAGGCGGGCTCCAGCTCTCCGAGAACCTCCTCGAGCGGCGTGTGCTCGAGGCCCGTGCCCTCCGCCACGGCGGCGAGAGTGACTCGCCCGCCGATCACGTTAACGCCCGGCGCCAGGCCGGGGAGCAAATCGATCGCGCCCTTCAGCCCGTGGTCGGCCAGCGCGAGCACGTAGGGCAGCGTCGCATTGGTCAGCGCGTAGGTCGAGGTGATCGGGACCGCGCCGGGCATGTTGGTCACGCAGTAGTGGGTGATTCCGTCGACCTCGTAGGTCGGGTCGGAGTGGGTCGTCGGGCGCGAGGTCTCGAAGCAGCCGCCCTGGTCGATCGACACGTCGACGAGCACCGAGCGCGGCTTCATCAGGGCGAGCTGCTCGCGCTTGATCACATACGGCGCGCGGGCGCCATGGATCAGCACGGCGCCGATGACGAGGTCGGCGCGCGGCAGCATCTCCTCGACGGCGAGCGTCGACGAGTAGACGGTCGAGGCGCGACCGGCGAACGCGACGTCGAGATCGCGCAGGCGGTCGACGTCGCGGTCGTAGACGAACACGTCGGCGTCCATCCCGATCGCGATCTTCGCGGCGTTGAAGCCGACGACCCCGCCGCCGATCACCATCACGTTCGCCGCCGCGACGCCCGGCACGCCGCCGAGCAGCACGCCGCGCCCGCCGAGCGGGCGCTCGAGCATGAACGCCCCGGCCTGGGTGGCGATCTTTCCGGCGACCTCGCTCATCGGCGCCAGCAGCGGCAGCCGGCCGCGGGCGTCCTCGACGGTCTCGTAGGCGACGCAGGTCGCGCCGGAGTCGCGGAGGCCGCGCGTCAGCTCTGGCGCGGGCGCGAGGTGGAGGTAGGTGAACAGCGTGTGGTAGGGCCGCAGCAGCCCGACCTCCTCCGGCTGTGGCTCCTTCACGCCGAGCACCAGCTCGGCCTCACCGAACACGGCCTCGGCGTCGGGTGCGATGCGGGCGCCCTGCGCCGCGTAGTCGGCGTCGGCGACGCCCGAGCCCTCGCCCGCGCCCGCCTGGACGATCACCTCGTGGCCACGCTCGCCGAGCTCGCGGGCGCCGGCCGGGGTCAGCGCCACCCGATACTCGTCGGGCTTGACCTCGGTCGGGACCCCGACCCTCACCGGACCGCCTCGGCTTCCGAGTTGCCCTCCTCGTCGGTCCGGTCGCCGGCCGCGCGACGAGCCTCGACCTCGAAGGCGCAACCTCGCCGCTCGAGCTCGGGGAAGAGGTCGTCGGGCTCCACGCACAGCTCCGGAGGCAGCGCGCCGCGACGGGAGATCTGCCCGCGTGCCAGCAGTCGCACCGCCGCGGCGGCGGGCGCGGCTGTCGAGACGATGCTGCCGCCGATTCCCCACTCCTCCGTCGGTATGGTCGTCGCCGTCACCGTGACCGTGTCTCCCTGGATCCCCTCGACGACGACGCGGTGGATGGAGATCGTCTCGGGCGAGGCCGGCATAGCCGCTTGCGAGGCGGCGGCGATCTCGAGCTCATCCGCCTCGGCCAGCGCGCGCACGCGCTCGAGCGTTGCCGGGTGCAGCGACAGGCGGAAGCTGCACTCGGTGCAACCGAAGCTCGACGGGAAGGTGCGCACCTCGGAGTGCAGCGTGTAGATCGTCTCGGCGCGCCCGATCGGGGCGGGCAGCTCGACCGCGCCGCCGGACTGCATCGGCTGGAGCGCCGTCGGCTGGCCGCCCTGCTGGGTCATCGGCTCCATCGTCAGCTCGTCGACCAGCGTCTGGAGCGCGTAGGGGAAGCTCGCGCCGTCGGGCGGGTCGAGGTCGCGGCCGGCTGCCACCACGTCGATCCGCCGTGGCGTCTTGCCGAGCTCGCGGACCGCGCGCGCCGCCATGACGTTGGTCTTGCCCGGGCTCGAGCCCATTCCGAGCAGCGCCAGCAATCCCGCCTGCTCGAAGTCCCCTGAGAGCTCGAGCTGATTGCCGGTCATCCAGTAGAGCCCGCCGAGGTCGACGTAGTGGCAGCCGGCCTTCAGGCACGCGCGCATCGCGTCGAGGTTGACGCGGTAGCTGGCCGCGTTGACCAGCACGTCGACATCGCCGAGGGCGTCCGCGAGACCGCCGCGCGCATCGACCTCCGCCGCCCGCGCGCGCGGCCCGCCGTGCTCGACGGCCACCCGCTCGGCCCGCTCGAGGTCGAGGTCGAGCAGCAGCAGGTCGGCGACCTCCTCGGACTCGGCCAGGTCGCGCACGATCGCCGGCGCGATGATCCCGCCCGCACCCAACACTGCGGCGTTCAAGCGATCAGCTCCCGCGCGCGCAGTGCGAGCCACAGCTCGATCCGGTCGCGCGCCGACTTCAGGTCGCGGCCGGTCAGCTCCTCGATCCGCTTGATCCGATAGCGGAGGGTGTGGCGGTGGCAGTAGAGCTGGCGCGCCGCCTTCTCCCACTGCCCGTTCTGCTCGATGAACGCCTCGAGCGAGCGCAGCAGCTCGTCGCCGTACTCGCCGCCGCCGTCTTCGAGCGGGCCGAGCACGCTCTCGGTGTAGACGCGCAGCGCGTCGTCGTCCTGGACGGCCAGCAGCAGCCGGAACGCGCCGAGGTCCTCGTGCGAGGCGACCTCGGGCGCCGCTCCGTTGGCGAGCCCGGTCGCCTCGAGCGCGCAGCGCGCCTCGTGGAAGCTGCGTCGCACCAGCCCGACGGGCGCGACGCGGCTCGCCGCCGCGCGCACGTGGTCCCCGCCATGCCCGGCGAGCAGCGCTCCGCGCATCGAGCGCGCGAGCTCGACCGGGTCGAGCTCGCGCCCGCCGGCGTCGACGACCGCGCACAGCAGCCGCTCGCGGCAGGCGACCAGCGCCCCGACGTCGGCGTCTGCCAGCGCCGTCTCGAGGTCGGGCTCGGCGGCGCCGGGATCGTCGGTGGCGAAGACGAGCACCGCCGCCCGCTCGCCGACTCCGAATGGCCGCAGGCGCGACTCGATCTCGCTCTCCGCCAGCCGGCCGGTCAGCGCCTGGGCCAGGACGTCGCCGGCCAGCCGGCGCTCGGTGTCGCGCATCACGCGCTGTCGCATGAGCTCGAGCGCGACGACGGTCGCCGCCTGCTGCAGGATCAGTCGCTCGAAGTCGCCCAGGCTGCCGGCGTCGCGGCTGGCGACCAGCCACGCCTGCGGCGCGCCGCGGCCCCGCGTCGAGACCGGCAGCGCCAGCGACCGGCCGGCGACGTCGGGGTGCTCGGGAGCGAAGTCGCGCGCGACGCGGTTGCCGCCGCGCTCGCGCACGCTCGCTCGCAGTGCGTCGACCGCGGCGTCGGTCAGCTCGCGGCGGAACGTCTTGGACGCGAGCGTCTCGCCGCGCGCGTCGAGCACCATCACGACGCCGCCGATCGCGGCCGAGACGGCGCCGACCAGCTCGTCGAGCCCGCGCTCCTCGAGCACCAGCCGCTCGAGTCGCTTGTGGATCGCGATGCCGCGTTGCAGCACCTCGTACTGCTCGTTGACCAGTCGGCCGAACGCCTTCTCGGTGATCGCTATGAACGGCAGCTCGTACGGAATCTCGAAGACCGGCAGTCCGACGGCGCGCGCCTCCTCGAGCAGCGCGTCCGGGACCCGCTCGTGCGTGAAGCCGGTGCCGAAGCCGACGCCCGCGAGGTGGTGGTCGCAGAGCAGTCGGGCGAACTCGCGCTGGCGCTTGGCGGTCGTCAGCTGGAGGCCGGTGGTCAGGATCATCTCGCCGCCCGACAGCCACGGCGTCGGGTCCGGCAGCTCGCTGATGTGCACCCAGCGCACCGGCGCCTCGGCCGCGTCGGCGCCGCTGAGCAGCTCGAGACCCAGCTCGTCGGTCAGGTCGCGGACGGTCAGCATGCCGGGTTCGCCACGCCGCTCTATCGCTTCACCAGGCGGTCCGAGGCCTCGGTCAGCACGTTGCGCAGGACCTCGCCGATCTCCTCGAACTGCTCGCTGTCGGAGATCAGCGGCGGCGACAGCTGGATCACGGGGTCGCCACGGTCGTCGGCGCGGCAGATCAGCCCGTTCTCGTACAGCGCTCCGGACAGGAAGCCGCGCAGCAGCCACTCCGACTCGTCGTCGTCGAAGGTCTCCTTGGTCTCCTGATCCTTGACCAGCTCGATCGCGTGGAAGAAGCCGGCGCCGCGCACGTCGCCGACGATCGGGATGTCGCGCAGGTCCTCGAGCGTCGCGCGGAGCTCGTCCTCCTTGGCGAGCACGTGGCCGCAGAGGTCCTCGCGCTCGAAGATGTCGAGGTTGGTCAGCGCCGCCGCCGCGCAGACCGGATGCCCGCCGAACGTGAATCCGTGCGTGAACATGTTCGTGCCCTCGAGGAACGGCGCCGCGACGCGGTCCGACGCGATCACCGCGCCCATCGGCGCGTAGGCCGAGGTCAGCGCCTTTGCCGTCGTGATGATGTCCGGCACGTAGCCGTAGCGGTCACAGCCGAACCAGTGGCCGAGCCGGCCCCACGAGCAGATCACCTCGTCGGAGATCAGCAGCACGCCGTAGCGATCGCAGATCTCGCGCACGCGCTGCCAGTAGCCGTCCTGCGGGGTGAAGCAGCCGCCGGCGTTCTGGACCGGCTCGAGGATCACCGCCGACACCGTCTCGGGCCCCTCGAAGAGGATCCGCTCCTCGATCTGATCCGCCGCCCAGAGCTCGTCGCGGCCCTCCGGCCAGCGGTAGCTGTTGGTGTTCGGCACGTGCCGACCGCCCGGGACGAGCGGCTCGAAGGGCGCCCGCAGGTCGGGGATCCCCGTCGCGCCCAGCGCGCCCATCGTCGTGCCGTGGTAGGCGATCTCGCGGGCGATCGTCTTGTAGCGGCCGGCCTCGCCGTTGTGGCGGTGGAAGATCCGTGCGAGCTTGAGCGCCGACTCGACCGCCTCGCTGCCGCCCGAGGTGAAGAAGACGCGGTCGAGCCCGTCGGGCGCATAGCCGGAGATCCGGTCGGCGAGCTCGATCGAGCGCGGGTGGGCGTAGCTCCAGTTGGTGTAGAAGCCGAGCTCGGAGACCTGCTCGGCCATCGCCTCGCCGATCTCGATCCGGCCGTGGCCGGCATTGACGCAGAACAGCGCCGAGAGGCCGTCGAGGTAGCGCTTGCCGTGCTCGTCGTAGACGTAGCAGCCGTCGCCGCGCACGATGATCGGGACCTCGGCGTCGCTGTAGGCGCTCATTCGCGTGAAGTGCATCCACAGGTGGTCCTTCGCCATCTCCTGCAGTGAGCTGCCGGGGCCCTGCGGGTCCTGCTTGACGGTCTGCGGTGTGGTCGCCATTGTTCTCCCTCGAGACTAGACGCTGTGGACAACCGTACCCGCGCGAACGGCGACGAGCAACCCACCGAACGTGAAATCGAGTCGACCTGGACTTGTACAGTTAGGAGAACCGAGACCGTTCGATTTGGGCCGCGCGCAGGTTGCCGCGGCTACCGAACGGACATAACGTGGGAGGGGAATGAGCCGCGGCGGAGTCAGACTGGAGAAGGTCGTCAAGCGCTTCGGCGACTTCGCGGCCGTCGACGGCGTCGACCTGGCCATCGAGAGCGGCGAGTTCTTCACGCTGCTCGGGCCGAGCGGCTGCGGCAAGACGACGACGCTGCGCATGATCGCCGGCTTCGAGGACCCGACCGAAGGACGGGTGCTGATCGACGGCGAGGACGTGTCGGGCCTGCCGCCCTACCGCCGCCCGACGAACACCGTCTTCCAGAGCTACGCGTTGTTTCCCCATCTCAGCGTCGAGCGCAACGTCGCCTTCGGGCTCGAGCGCAAGAAGCTCGCCAAGGCCGAGATCCGCCGCCGCGTCGGCGAGGAGCTCGAGCGCGTCGGCCTCGGCGGCGAGGCCAAGCGCAAGCCGCGCCAGCTCTCCGGCGGCCAGCAGCAGCGCGTGGCGCTGGCCCGCGCGCTCGTCAATCGGCCGGCGGTCCTGCTGCTCGACGAGCCGCTCGGCGCGCTCGACCTCAAGCTGCGCAAGCGCCTCCAGCTCGAGCTCAAGGGCATCCAGCGCGACGTCGGCATCACCTTCGTCTACGTCACCCACGACCAGGAGGAGGCGTTGACGATGTCCGACCGGATCGCGGTGATGAACCGCGGCCTGGTCGAGCAGGTGGCGGGGCCCGAGGAGGTCTACGCGCGACCGGAGACGACCTTCGTCGCCGGCTTCATCGGCGTCTCGAACCTGATGCCCGGCGTCGTCGAGGCGACCGGGGCCAACGGACGCCTGCGGCTCGACGTCGGGCCGGAGGTCGACGCTGCGATCGCCGACGGGTTGGCGGTCGGCGAGCGCTGCCACGCGGTCGTGCGTCCGGAGAAGCTTCAGATCGAGGAGGGCGGGGTGGCCAGCCCGAACGGCGCTCCCAGCGTCGAGGGCCAGGTCGAGAGCTCTGTCTACCTCGGCAGCGCCACCCAGATCGTCGTGCGGCTCGCGGGCGAGGTGCGCATGACCGTGCTGGTGCCCAACGCCGATGAGTCACAGCGTCGGCGGTTGCCCGGAGGCGGCGCGCGGGTACGGCTGAGCTGGTCGCCCGAGCACATCCACGTCGTGCGCGAGTCGGAGCACACATCCCTTCAGGAGGAACGCCATGAGCAACTCGTTTGAGAACACCAGTGCACATCGGCGGCGGCCGGCGCTCGCGCTGCTGCTGGCGCTCGTGGCGATGCTCGCGCTCGCCGCCTGCGGCGACGACGACACCGTCGGCGGCGGGGGTGGCGGCGGCGAGGCCGAGGTCGCGAAGGCCGGCCCCGTGCGCGGCGAGCTGACGATCTCGAACTGGCCGGCCTACATGGACACCGGCAAGGAGAACACGGTCGCCGAGTTCGAGGACGCGACCGGCGTCAAGGTCGACTACGTCGAGGACGTCAACGACAACGCCGAGTTCTTCGGCAAGCTGCGCCCGCAGCTCGAGCGCGGCCAGTCGGGCGGCCGCAGCATCTTCGTCGTGACCGACTGGATGGCGAAGCAGATGTACGACCTCGGCTACCTCCAGGAGCTCGACCACGCCGACCTGACGACGGTCTTCGACAACATCCTGCCGAGCCTCGAGAGCCCGTCGTTCGACCCGGAGCGGAAGTTCTCGGTGCCGTGGCAGAGCGGGATGACCGGGATCATGGTCAACGAGAAGCTCGCGCCCGACATCAGGTCGGTCAACGACCTCTTCGACCCGAAGTACAAGGGCAAGGTCACGATGCTCTCCGAGATGCGCGACACCGTGCCGCTGGTCATGAAGGCCGACGGAGTCGACCCCGCCGAGGCCGACAAGCAGGACTGGCTCGACGCGATCGACAAGCTGCGTGAGGCGGCCGAGTCGGGACAGATCCGCCGCTTCACCGGCAACGACTACAACCAGGACATGACCAACGAGAACGTCGTCGCTGCGATCGGCTGGTCAGGCGACACGTCGATCATCGAGAACCCGGACGTCAAGTGGCGGATGCCGGCCGAGGGCTGCATCCTCTGGTCGGACAACATGGTGATCCCGAAGGGGGCGCCGAACACGGCCGCCGCTCTCGCGTGGATGAACTTCGTCTACCGCCCGCGGGTTCAGGCCGACATCGCCGAGTACGTCCAGTACGTGACGCCGGTGGCGGGCGTCGACGAGGTCTTGCGCCAGCGCGATCCCGAGCTGGCCGACAACCAGCTGATCTTCCCGGACGAGCAGTTCACCGCCGACTGCTCGACCCAGCCGGACCCACCCGGCTCCGAGGAGGACCAGCAGGAGGTGACCGAGGCGTTCCAGGACATGATCACCGGGCAGGGCTAGTGCCGGCGGCCGGCGGCGGAAAGGCGTCTGGTTGACGGCTCTCCGCCGCCGCCTCGTCCCCTACGGCCTGCTCGGCCCAGGGGCGATCTGGCTGATCCTCTTCTTCGTAGTGCCCATGTACTTCATGGGCGAGATGGCGCTGCGGTCGGGGTCGCTGGACACCGGCGGCTTCGCGCTGACCTGGGAGTGGGCGAACTTCGCCGACGCGCTCTCGGGCAGCGACGAGCAGATCGTGCGCTCGTTCGTCTACGCGGGCCTCGCCACGGTCATCGCGCTGGCGATCGCCTACCCGCTCGCGTATGCGATCGCCCTGCGCGCCGGGCGCTGGAAGCTGCTGCTGCTGTTCGCGGTCGTGGCCCCGTTCTTCACCACTTACCTGATCCGCACGATCGCCTGGAAGACAATCCTCGCCGACGCCAGCCCGGCGGTCGACGTCCTGCAGCTCCTGCAGCTCGTCCCGCAGGACGGCCGCGTGCTGGCGACCGGCGGCGCGGTCGTGGCGGGCCTGACCTACAACTTCCTGCCTTTCATGATCCTGCCGATCTACGCGTCGCTCGAGCGGATGGACGTGCGGCTGATCGAGGCGGCGAAGGACCTCTACGCGTCCAGCGCGAAGGCCTTCCTGAAGGTCACCTTGCCGATCAGCGCGCCCGGGATCGTCGCCGGCATCCTGCTGACGTTCATCCCCGCGGTCGGCGACTACGTCAACGCGCTGCTGCTCGGCGGCACGGGCCAGTCGATGGTCGGCAACGTGATCCAGTCGCTCTACCTCCAGCAGCGCGACTATCCCGAGGCGGCGGCGCTCTCGTTCGTGATGATGCTCGCGATCCTGGCGGTGGTCGTCGTGTACCTGCGCGTCGCCGGCAGCGGTGCCTTCATCGGCGACGAGGAGGAGCGCGCGTGAGCGGCGCCTGGCGCTGGCTGCGCCGCAACGCGCTGCTGCTCTACGCGGCGCTGGCCGTCCTCTACATGCTGGCGCCGATCATCGTGATCGGGCTCTTCTCCTTCGACCAGACCTCGACCGGCAAGCTCGACTATCGCTGGAGCGGCCTCACGCTCGACTACTGGCGCGAGGCCTTCGCCGACGAGTCGGTCAACGAGGCGATGATCACGAGCATCCAGCTGGCCGGCCTGTCGATGCTCGTCTCGACCGCGATCGGAACGCTGATGGCGCTGGCGCTGGTGCGCCACGAGTTCCGCGGTCGCAAGGCCTCGAACCTGCTGATCGTCCTGCCGATGGCGACGCCGGAGATCGTGATCGGCGCGGCGCTGCTCTCGATGTTCCTGATCTACGGGCTCGAGCTCGGCTTCCAGACGCTCTTCCTCGCCCACGTGATGTTCTCGATCAGCTTCGTCGTGGTCGTCGTGCGGTCGCGCCTGATCGGATTCGACCGCAGCCTCGAGGAGGCCGCCGCCGACCTCGGCGCCCGGCCGCTGACGACGTTCCGGACGATCACGCTCCCGCTGCTCGCGCCCGGGATCGTCGCCGCGGCACTGCTCGCCTTCGCGCTGTCGATCGACGACTTCGTGATCTCGAACTTCAACTCCGGGACCACCGAGACGTTCCCGCTCTACATCTTCGGCGTCAGCCTGCGCGGCATCCCGGTCCAGGTCAACGTGCTCGCCACCCTGCTCTTCATGGTCACGGTCGTCGCGATAGCGCTCGTCCTCTGGCAGCAGCGCCGGGCGGAGAAGATGGCGGCATCGGCGGGATAGGCGGCGGCGACCGAGCCGACGGCGCCGAACGGCCCGAATAGGATGGCCGCATGGCTACCTACGAGCTGCTGCGCGACCTTCCGCTGACGATCGAGTCGTACGAGCTGGAGGGTTTGCGGCAGTCGTTCTCGCCAGAGTTCGAGCGCCTGACCACCGAGATCGTGCTGAGCGGGGCGGGCGAGCAGGGCCGTGGCGAGGACGTCACCTACGAGCCCGACGACCAGCGGCGGCTCCAGGAGGCGGGACCCGTCCACGACCTCGCGGGCGACCACACGATCGGGTCGTTCAGCGCGCTGCTCGACGGGCTCGACCTGTTCCCGGCGCCGCCGGACCGCGAGGACTACCGCGACTACCGCCGCTGGGCGTTCGAGTCGGCCGCGCTCGACCTCGCGCTGCGCCAGGCCGGCAGGTCGCTCGGCGAGGTGCTCGGCCGCGAGCCGCAGCCGCTCAAGTACGTCGTCTCGATGCGGCTCGCGCCGATGGGCAGCGAGGGCAGCGAGAGCGCCGATCGGCTGCTGCGCGTGCTCGAGCTCTACCCCACGACCCGCTTCAAGCTCGATCCCACCCACGGCTGGACGCCCCAGCTGATCGCCCAGCTCGTCGATACCGGGGCGGTCGACTCGCTCGACCTCAAGGGCCGCTACAAGGGCACGCCGGTCGACGTCGAGACGGACCCCGAGCTCTACCGCGCCGTGGCGGAGGCCTTTCCCGACGCCTGGCTCGAGGACCCCGATCTGGACAGCGACGCGGCGATGGCTGTGCT
>DATABO010000009.1:0-19846 GCA_036259535.1 Thermoleophilaceae bacterium | reverse complement strand
GATCAGCCGCAGGACGGGCATCTGCCCGTCCGCCCACGCGACCCGGGCCGCGCCGGCGGCGGCGAGACCCGGGTCGGCGATGTGGCTAGTAGCGGTAATGGTCGGGCTTGTACGGGCCCTCGACCGGGACGCCGATGTAGGAGGCCTGGTCCCCGGAGAGCTCGGTCAGCTTCACGCCGAGCGCCTCGAGGTGCAGCCGGGCGACCTTCTCGTCGAGGTGCTTGGGAAGGACGTAGACCTTCTTCTCGTACTGGTCGTTCTTCGTGAACAGCTCGATCTGGGCGATCGTCTGGTTGGTGAACGAGTTCGACATCACGAAGCTCGGATGGCCGGTCGCGTTGCCGAGGTTGAGCAGGCGGCCCTCGGAGAGGACGATGATCGAGTGGCCGTCGGGGAAGGCGAACTCGTCGACCTGCGGCTTGATGTTGATCCGCTCGACGCCCTGACGGCTCTCGAGGCCCGCCATGTCGATCTCGTTGTCGAAGTGGCCGATGTTGCCGACGATCGCGTTGTGCTTCATCCGCGCCATGTGATCGGCGGTGATGATGTCCTTGTTGCCGGTCGCGGTGACGAAGATGTCGGCGGTCTCGACGACGTCCTCGAGCGTGGCGACCTCGTAGCCCTCCATCGCCGCCTGCAGCGCGCAGATCGGGTCGATCTCGGTGACGATCACGCGCGCGCCCTGACCGCGCAGCGAGTCCGCGCAGCCCTTGCCGACGTCGCCGTAGCCGCAGATCACGGCGACCTTGCCGCCGATCATCACGTCGGTGCCGCGGTTGATGCCGTCGACCAGCGAGTGCCGGCAGCCGTAGAGATTGTCGAACTTCGACTTGGTCACCGAGTCGTTGACGTTGATCGCCGGGAACAGCAGGTCGCCGGTCTCGGCGAACTGGTAGAGCCGATGAACGCCGGTCGTCGTCTCCTCGGTGACGCCCTTTATGCCGGCGGCGATCCGCGTCCAGCGCTGCGGGTCCTCGCTCAGCGAGCGCTGCAGCGTCTCGAGGATGATCCGGAACTCCTCCGAGTCGGCCGAGGCCGGGTCCGGCACCGCGCCGGCCTGCTCGAACTCCCGTCCCTTGTGGACCAGCAGCGTCGCGTCGCCGCCGTCGTCGAGGATCATGTTCGGCCCGTCGCCGTCAGGCCAGTTCAGCGCCTGCTCGGTGCACCACCAGTACTCCTCCAGCGTCTCGCCCTTCCAGGCGAAGACCGGGACCCCGCTGGCGGCGATCGCCGCGGCCGCGTGGTCCTGGGTCGAGAAGATGTTGCACGACACCCAGCGCACCTCGGCCCCGAGCGCCGTCAGCGTCTCGATCAGCACCGCCGTCTGGATCGTCATGTGCAGCGAGCCCATGATCCGCGCGCCCTTCAACGGCTGACTCGCGCCGAACTCCTCGCGCATCTTCATCAGGCCCGGCATCTCGACCTCGGCCAGCGAGATCTCCTTGCGGCCGAAGTCGGCCAGGCCGATGTCGGCGACCTTGTAGTCCTGGGTGGCGGTGCTGGTGGTCACTCGTTCTCCTTGATTCCTGTGATGTTCGTCAAAGTCGTTCGCCCGCTCAGGCGGCCTTGGATGCCCCGGCGAGCAGCCGCTCGTGCTTCTGCTGCTCGAAGCGCAGCCAGTCGGACGCCGCAACGCCCTCCGGCCGCTTCGGCTCGGCGGCCAGCCACGCCTCGACGGCGCCGCGCAGATCCCCGTCCCGGCTCATCCGCAGCGCAAACCCAACGTCGCCCAGGCTGAGCTCATGCTCGGCCAGCAGCTCGCGCAGCGTCCGCAGACGCTGCAGCTCCTCAGGTCCATAGAGCCGATAGCCAGCCGCCGAGCGCGACGGCTCGATCAGCCCCTCCCGCTCGATGTAGCGCAGCATCCGAGCCGACCACCCGGTCGTCTCGGCCGCCTCGTTGATCGTCAACGCCGCCATTCGACGGCCAACCTTACCAAGGTTGTGTCAAGGTTTTGTGGGCGAGGCGGTTCGGGCTAGGGATCGGCGTTGCAGGCCGCGGGTCCTGTCTCCGATTTTGGTTTGGGTGCTCGCAAGCTGCGCGCCCAAACGCAAAATCGTCACCACCCGCGGATCAACGTCAATGCCGTAGACGTGTCTTCCGCGGGTGGCGACGGTGGCGGGATTGCGCGCGCAGGCGCAGCAGGCGCGGAGCCCCTCTCGTCGACCAGCGACAGAGCCCTCCACCGAGGTCGCGCGCCAGAGACGGGGCGCAGTCGCCGCGGAGCCGAGCACGGAAACCGCCACCGGAGACGGGCCCCGCGGCCAGGCGGCTGATCCCTAGCTCTAAGACCCCAGAGCGGCCTTGAAGCCCTGGATCGCGTCGACCGGCGTGGGGTCGATGTCCTCGAGCTCGGCGAGCGAGACGCTGACGAGGTCGCCGGCCATCACGAGGGACATCACATGGGCGACTGGGGTCTCGCCGCGAGCGTCGACACGGACGACCGGGGCGCCGATGTCGGAAAGGCGGTCGGCGGTGAGCTCCATGCGGCGCTCGAGGCGCGGGTGGAGGTCTGGGGTGTGGAGGAAGAGGGCGGAGAGCGGGGCGAGGTCGAGGCCGCGGCGCCAGCCCTCGATCTCGTTGTGGTTGGCCTCGGGCAGCTCGCTGGCGAAGGCGGGGAGCTTGGAGTTCTCGTTGAGCTGGGTCTTCCAGCGACGGGCGATGGCACCGGTCGGGCCGGCCCCGTGGACGATCGGGATCGTGTCCTCGAGCGCGCGGGCGATCGAGTCGGCGCCGCTGTCCTCGGCGAGCTGCTCGAGGACCTCGCGGGCGCCCTCGATCTCGTCGCGCAGGGATGGGGCTGCGCCGCAGAGCGCGGCGCACTCGAGCGCTCCGATCGTCATGTAGACGACGGCTGCGCGCGGCTGCATCCCGGACGGGACGCCGGCTACCGGAACGCCGGCCGCGCGGGCGCGCTCGGCGAGGGGGCCGCCGGTGGTCAGAGCGACGAGCGGCGCGCCGGCTGCCGCGGCGGCGTCGAAGCAGGCGAGCGTCTCCTCGGTCGAGCCGGAGTAGCTGGCGCAGAGGACGAGCGTGTCGGGCCCGACGTCGGGCGGGAGCTCGTAGCCGCGCACAGTCCGGATCGCGCGGCGCGCGCGACTGCCGATCGCCGCGGCGGCGAGGTCGCCGCCGACGGCGGAGCCGCCCATGCCGCAGATCACCAGGCCCCCCGGAAGGTCGCGTGGAGGGATGCCGGCCGCCTCGACGCGCCACAGCGAGTCGCCGATCTGGTGCGATTGGGCGAGGACGTCCTCGATCATCCGACTGTCTCCCCCGTCCCGACGACGGCGGCGGGCTCGATCCGCGATCCGCCCGCCACGAGCGCGCCCGGGGCGACGCGCGCGCCGGCGCCGAGCATCGCTCCCGGCTCGATCCGGGCTCCGTCGCCGACCTGGACGCGCTCGGCGAGGACCGCCTCGCGGACCACGCAGTCGGCGCCGACGACCACGCGGTCGTGCAGCACCGAGCGCTCGACCGACGAGTCGCTGCCGACCGAGCAGTGCGCTCCGAGAACGGTCTGCGGACCGATGTGCGCGCCGCTGGTCAGGCAGCCGTCGCCGATCAGCGAGCCGGTCTCGTCACGGGGTGGCAGCGTCGAGTCGACGGCACCGGCGAGCAGGTCGTAGGTCGACTCGAGGTAGCGCTCGGGCGTCCCGATGTCGATCCAGTAGCCGTCGGCGGCCCAGCCGTAGAGGCCGTCGCCGACCAGCTCGGGAAAGACCTCGCGCTCGAACGAGACCGCCTGTTTGGGAGGAACGAGCGCCTCGATCACCTCGCGCTCCAGCACGTAGGCGCCGGCGTTGATGCGGTTCGTCGGAACCTCGCCGCTGCTCTTCTCGAGGAACGCCTCGACGCGTCCGTCGGGCAAGGTCGGCACGACGCCGTAGCTGGCCGTGTCCTCGACCGCGATCAGCGCGAGCGTGCAGCGTGCCCCGGTCTCGACGTGCCGGTGGATCTCGGCAGTCAGGTCGATGTCGGTCAGGACGTCGCCGTTGAGCACCAACAGCCGCTCCTCGAGCACCCCTTCGTCGAGCGCGAGCCGCACGGGACCGGCCGTGCCGAGCGGCTCCTCCTCGATCACATAGCGCAGGCGCATGCCCCCATAGACGTCGCCGAGCACCGAGTGGACGCCGTCCGACATGTGGCCGCAGGAGAGGATCGCCTCGCCGACGCCGTGGCCGCGCAGCCAATCGAGCATGAAGGTCAGGAACGGGCGCCCCGCGAGCGGCATCACCGGCTTCGGGGTGGTGTAGGTCAGCGGCCGCAGCCGCGTGCCCTGACCACCCGCGAGCACCAGCGCCTGCACGTCAGCGGCCGATGCCCTCGTAGGTGAACCCGGCGGCGCGCAGCGCCTCGCGATCGAGGAAGTTGCGCCCGTCGACGACGACCGGCTGAGCCATCCGTCCGCGGACCTCGCCGGCCCAGTCGAGCTCGGCGAACTCAGGCCACTCCGTGACGAGCACGACGGCGTCCGCGCCGTCTACCGCGTCGAGCGCGGACGCGCAGACGCGCGCCCCGCCGAGCATCTCCTCCGCGTTGTCGAGGGCGACCGGGTCGTAGACGCGCACGTGGGCTCCCTCCCCTTGCAGCCGCGCCGCGAGCACGAGGCTCGTCGCCTCACGCACGTCGTCGGTATCGGGCTTGAACGAGACGCCGAGCAGCGCAATCTCCTTGCCGACCAGCGACCCGAGATGCTTCTGCAGCTTGCCGACCGCTCGCCGCTTCTGCAGGTCGTTGACCTCGATCACCGACGTCAGCAGCTGGAAGTGGTAGCCGCTGTTCCCCGCCAGCTGCTTGAGCGCGCTGACGTCCTTGGGAAAGCAGTTGTGCGAGATCAGGCCGCCGCTCGTGACGAAGGTGTGAGCGAGGGGAACCTCGAGCGAGTACACCGGACCGGAGAACCGCTCCCGCCTGGTCGACGTGACACGCAGGAGCGCCGGGCCGTCATCGCCCACCTGGCGATAGCCGGTCGCGGCGATGCGCTTCGCCTGGCGCCCGATGGACGTCAGGACGCCGAGACGATCGCGTACCGGCACGAGCTCGATCGCCCGCTCGACCTGCTCGGCCCCGCTGATCCGTATCCAGTGGGTGTCCTTGGTCGACTTCGCGGTCCGGCTGGTCCTGCGCGAGGCGGCGATCCCGAGATCGCCGAGCAAGCGCAGCACCCCGTCGGCCAACTCGTCGCTTACCGTGCCCATCTCGATGATCACGCTGGGCCCGCCGTTGATCAGCGACCACGACCCGTCGCCCTCGAAGAGGCCAGACAGCAGCGCCCACTTGTCGCCGTCGGGCCGATCCCAGATGAGGTCCGGCAGGCGCTGCTCGTAGCCGTTGCGGCCCATGCCGAGCACCTGCGTCCACCACGCTGTCAGCAGTCGCGACGACACCTTCACGGCGCGGGAAGTGGCCAGCTTCGGCGTGGTCACCCGGAGCCCGTGCCGCAGCCAGAAAGCCGCCACCTCGTCGACGAGGTGGTCCTCACGCTCACGATGGAAGAACCAGCTCAGCCGGTGGTGCGGGTGCGCCACAGTGGCGTGGCCCTCGGCGATGTAGAGGCCGGCGACCCGCCAGAAGTGCCGGTCCAGGCAGATCTCGCTGGCGATCTCGGCGCCGTTCTTCGCCGTGTTGAGCTTGCAGCGATCGACGGACATGCCCGCCCGGGCTACCTCGTCGAGCCTCAGAAGGCCGGTTCGCTTCACGTCTCCCGCGCGCTGCGCCACGGGCACCCGCTCGCCGAGGACCTGCCGCCGCTCCTCGATCGAGCGCGCCAAGACATCGTCCAGGTGCTCCCGGCGAGGTCTGACGATGACCTGGCTGGGCGACAGTCCCGCCGCCTCGGCCGCGCCTACGAGCGAGGCCACTGCGGCGCCGTCAGCCGGGCGCTCGACTCCCTGAGCCAGCGGGATCCAGTCCTCGCGCGTCAGCTCCGAAGCCAGCTTCACCTCGAGCTCGCCATCCTGACCGTCGGCGACGACCCATGGGTGATCCGGCGTGCAGCGGACGCGGCGTCCCATCTTCGTGCTGACCTCGATCAACGTCCCGTCGTGGTCACGGCGGGTCACGCACATGACCGGAAGGAACACGGGCGCCTCGCCGCCGGGCAGCCATGACATGACCTCGAGGCTCGCCGACGCGACCATGCCGTCGATTGGCGACTCCTCCGCCGCGAGCCGCTCCCACAACCTCTCCAATGTCAGCATCTGGGTCCGGCCGCGGTGGCGGACGAGAACAGTCTCGTCGCCGACGAGACAGCTCCCGCCATAGCCCAGCCCGGCCTTGAGGAACTTGTCGCCGATGCGGTCGTCGAGCCCCATTCCGCGCGCGACCTCGCCGACGTCGGCGCCGAGCTCCTCGGAGACGTTGGCGATCTCGTTGATGAACGAGATCTTCGTCGCGAGGAAGGCGTTCGAGGCGAGCTTGATCATCTCGGCGCTGGCGACGTCTGTGCTGACGATCGGAGCGCCGAGCGGCTCGTACAACGCAGCGACCCTGGCCGCGAAGCCGTTCGACCCGTCGCCGGCGCCGACGACGACGCGGTCGGGGTGCATGAAGTCCTCGACCGCCGTGCCCTCCTTGAGGAACTCGGGGTTCGAGACGTAGCCGAGGCCCTCGCGGCGGCGCTGGATGGAGCGTCCGGTGCCGACCGGCACGGTGCTCTTCATCACGATCGCGTGTGAGCTGGAGTCGCCCAACTCGGCGATGACCGCTTCGACGCGCGACAAATCGGCGTCGCCCGAGTAGGTCGGCGGCGTGTCGACGCAGCAGAACAGCAACTCTGCATTGTCGAGCACCTCGCGCATGTCGGTCGTGAAGCGCAGCCGCTCGGCGTTGCGGCGCACCATCTCCGAGAGGCCGGGCTCATGCATCGGCACCTCGCCACGCGCCAGCGCCTCCACCTTCTCGGGCAGGATGTCGCGCGCGTAGACCGGGTGGCCCAGCTCGGCGAAGCACGCCGCCGTGCAGAGCCCGACCCAGCCGACGCCGATGACGCCGATCGGTTCCTTCTCAGCCATGCGAAGCGCGCAGGCTACAGACCTGGGCCGCCGCTACGGGAGCCGCGTCGAGCGGGCGATGGCGAGCATCTGGCGCTCGCTCAGCGTCTGCAGCAGGGTGTTCGAGACCCAGTAGACGGCCCTGGGGGTCCGCCAGGCGACCAGGCGCAGGCGGTCGCCCTCGTAATGGAGCTCGAACTCGCGGCCCTTCATCGTTCGCTTCTCGGACGGGCTGTCGAGGATCGGGGGGTCCATCCAGCGGGTGCCCTGGATCCCGTAGTACTCGCCAACGTACGGCCGCTTGAGGACCATCCGATAGCTCTTCTTGCGCTTTCCGTCGGGCGTTACGAGCTTGTAGTAGCGCGGCGGACCGATGTACTCGGAGTCGGCGACACGGACCGTCGGGTAGTAGACGGGGAAGTTGCCTCCGGCCCCCTGCTGGATCGCTTGGATCGCCTGGTCCTTGCCGAACTGCGTCTCCTTCTCGAGACCCCCGGCGTCGGTATCGGGGGGTGGCGCGCGCTTGCGGCCCTTTGGCTTCAGCGCGCCGCGCGGGCCCTTGGTGCCCTCGACGCCGAGGAACTGCTGCGCGAGCCGCTTCACAGTCGCATCGCTGGCGGTGACGTAGCTGGGAACGCCCGCGTCGACGTCGCCCGACGTGATCCCGACGTCGCCGCCCTCGAACTTCACGTGGCGAATCGGCTGGCCGACCGAGAACACGGCCAGCTTGAGCAGTCGCAGCAGCTCGGCACGATCCTTCAGCTCCGCGTCGGAGGTCGTGTACTTGCCGAAGATCTCCAGCAGCTTGTCGCGGTCGTCGACGAGCGCGCCGACGCCGACCTGCTGCTTGGCGTCGCGCAGCAGGTCCTGCTGGCGGATGCCGCGCACGAGGTCGGAGTCCTCGTGGCGGAAGCGGGCGTACTGGAGCGCCTTGTCGCCGCACATCTGCTGGTAGCCGGCGGGGATGTTGATGTAGGCGAACTCGGCGGTGTCGTTGTAGTAGCGCCGGTCGACGTCGGTGTAGATGCAGCCGATCGCGTCGATCGCCTTCTGGAAGCCGTTGAAGTCGACGTTGATGACGTGGTTGATCGCAAGCCCTGTCAGGTGCTTGACCGTGCGCAGCGTCAGCCTCGGCCCGCCCATCGAGTAGGCCTCGTTGATCTTGCCGACGCCGTAGCCGGGGATCTCGACCTTCAAATCGCGCGGCAGCGACATCATCGCCGTTGCCTGATTCTCCGGGTCGAGCCGCACGAGGATGATGGTGTCCGAGCGCGCGCCAGTCCCGGCGCCGCCGTCCGTCGCATTGTCGGGGCGCTTGTCGGAGCCCAGCAACAGGATCGTCTGGGGCTTGCCGGGGTCACTCTTGGCGAGCTGGCTGCCGAGCTCGAGGTCCTCGTTCTGGTCGAGCGCATCGACCACCTTGTCGATCTCGCGGAAGGCGGCGACCGAGGTGGCGGAAGCGGTCGCGAAGACCACCAGGAAGGCGCCGAGCAGCAGCTTCTTCCAGAGGCCGGGGCGCGCGCTGTCGTCGAAGGGAGTCATGCCGAGCGTGTCCGGGTTCAGGCGATCCTCAGGTCCGCCTGACGATCATGTTGAGGGATCGACTCGACGAACTGGACCAGGGCGTCGCGGTAGCGCCCGAGCGAATCGATCGAGACCCACTCCTCCGGGCCGTGGTGGCCCTCCCCCGCCGGCCCGAACTCGACACCTGGCATGCCGGCCTTGAGGAACGAGATGACGTCGGAGGTGCCGTCGCGGCCAACGGCGATGCTCTCGTCGAGCGTGGTCACGTCCAGCACCGCTTCGGCCAGCAGCTGGACGTACGGGTTCTCGCGCTCGACGACGATCGGCTCGCGGTGGAAGACATGGGTCACCTCGACGCCGTCGAGCGCGCCGATCCCCGCGAGGATCTCGTCGGCGTCCTGGCCCGGCAGGTAGCGGATGTCGACGTCGACGGCGCAGTGATCGGGCACGCGGTTGATCGCGTCGCCGCCGAGAATCCGGCCGAGGCTGATCGACGGCCGGTCGAACATGTCCGAGGACTCGCGCGTGAACGGCAGCGTCTCGATGCCGCGGAAGGCGTCGACGGCCTTCAGCACGGCGTTGTCGCCGAGCCACGGCGTCGAGCCGTGCGCGGAGCGGCCCTCGACCTCGATCCGGATCGCCAGGACGCCCTTCGCCTGGATGCCGATGTGCAGGTTTGTCGGCTCGCCGGTGATCGCGAAGTCGCCGACGTAGCCTTGCGCGACGACGTGGTCGGAGGCGCGAATGCCGTCCTCCTCGCTGGTCTCCTCGTCCGACACGCAGACGAAATGGACCTTGACGGCGCTCTGGCGGGCGAGCCGGCAGGTGGCGGCCATCATCGCCGCCAGACCGCCCTTCATGTCGTAGGCGCCGCGGCCGTAGAGGCGATCGCCATCGACGTGCGGGGTGAACTGGCCCTTGTCGCCCGGGACGACGTCGATGTGACCGTGCAGGATCACCGTCGGCCCGCTTTCCGCGCCGACGGTAGCCGCCAGCACCGGGCGTCCGTTGTGCAGCTCGCCGTTCACCTCGACGTCGTTGGACTCGAGCCACCCCTTGATGAAGGCGGCGCCGGCGTGCATTCCCTCGAGGGTCGCCGTGTCGTAGGTGATCAGGCGCTCGGTGAGGGAGCGCTCGTCCACTGCGGGCGGAGGATAGAGCGTGGGCCCGCCTGGGTACGTCGGCCGTGGAGGCGCCTGCCGACCCCGACGCAGGAAGGAAGCACGACATGAACCGCACGCTCGCGCGCCGCTCGGTCGCGACGTTGCTCTCGCTGACCGCCCTCGCCATGGTGGCGCCAGCCGTCCAGGCCAGTGACTCGGAGCATGACCATGGCGACCGTCACGGCAAGCACCGCGACCACGGCCACCAGGGTCACTGGCATGGCAAGCACGGCAAGGCCGTCGTCACCGTGATGACGCGCAACCTCTACCTCGGCACAGACTTGATTCGGATCGCTACCGCGCCGACGCTGGCGGAGTTCGAGGCGCGGGCCACCGCCGGCTTCGAGCAGGTTCGAGCGACCGACTTCCCCGCCCGCGCGAGGCTGATCGCGCGCGAGATCCGGCGCACGAACCCGGATGTCATCGGGCTCCAGGAGGCAGCGCTCTGGCGCACAGGCCCCAAGGACGGGACGGCAACCCCCGCGATGGAGGTCGAGTACGACTACGTGCGGATCTTGCTGCGAGCGCTGCGACGGATCGGTCTCGACTACGAGGTCGCCCACAGCACCGACGAGGCCGACATCGAGGGACCGACGAGCGGCGACTTCGACGTTCGCCTGACGATGCGCGACGTAGTGCTGGTCGACGACGACACCAAGGGCCTGGACGTCGAGGGCAGCGGCGGCGCGAACTACGCGACCAGGTTGCCGCTGCCGACCGTCGCCGGCGTCTTCACGGTGCTGCGCGGCTATGCCTACGCTGACCTCGAGCTGCGCGGACGGGACTTCCGGTTCGTCAACACCCATCTCGAGGCCTTCGCGGACCCGATTCGCGTCGGGCAGGCGCAGGAGCTGGTCGCTCCCGGAGGACCGCTCGCCGGCGACCGATTGATCGTCGTGGGCGACATGAACTCCGATCCCAACGGCGCCGGCGGGTCGCCGCCGACCGCCTGGCTCGTGCTGACGGCCGCCGGCCTGATCGATGTCTGGCCGGCGCTCTACCCCGGGGACCCGGGCTACGAGTGCTGCCTGCGGACCGACTCCCTGACCGATCCGCCGTCGCCGAGCCCGTTCGACCACCGGATCGACCAGATCTTCGTGAGGGGCGACGTCAGGCCGCTCAACGCCAAGATCGTCGGTACCGACCCGGCGAGGAGCCGCACGCGGTCGGGCCTCTGGGCCTCTGACCACGGAGGGGTGGTAGCGAAGCTGAAGCTCAAGTAGCGTTCGGGGGCAGATGAGCGTCTCGTCTGCCCCCGGCTACTCGACCCACGAGGTCTTCAACCAGGCGCCGCCGCTCGCGCCCTACAACGTCTTCGAGGCCGACACCGCGCTGCGTGAGGCCGTCGAGCGCGAGGGCGGCGGCTGGGCGATCGACCGCCTGCGTGACGCCGGCGCGCTGGCCGGCAGCCCCGAGGCGATCGCGCACTCCGAGCGCGCCGAGCGCAACGAGCCGATCCTGCGCAGCCACGACCGCTACGGCAACCGCGTCGACGAGGTCGAGCTCGACCCGTCGTGGCACTGGCTGCTGCGCCAGGCGATCGAGCGCGAGTGCCACGGCCTCCCGTGGCGCGACCCACAGCCGGGCGCCCACGCGGCCCGCGCCGCGCTTTTCATGGTCTGGTCGCAGGTCAACGCAGGTGTGATGTGCCCGGTCTCGATGACCCACGCGATCGTCCCGGCACTGCGCGAGAGCCCGGAGCTGGCAGCCGAGTGGGAGCCGCGCCTCGTGGCGGCCAGCTACGACGGCGGCGCGCTCGCCGGCATGGCGATGACCGAGAAGCAAGGTGGGTCCGACGTGCGCGCCAACACTACGACGGCCACTCCGGTCGGTGACGGCTGGTGGGAGATCACCGGCCACAAGTGGTTCTGCTCCTACCCCCCGTGCGACGTCTTCCTGACCCTTGCCCAGACCGACGAGGGCCTGTCCTGCTTCCTGATCGAGGGCCCCGGCCGCGAGGGCGGTCAGCCGGGGTTCCGCATCCAGCGCCTCAAGGACAAGCTGGGCACGCGCTCGCTGCCGTCCTCGGAGGTCGAGCTCAACGCCGTTCCGGCGCAGCTGGTCGGCGAGGAGGGACGCGGCATCCAGACGATCATCCGAATGGTCAATCACACGCGGCTCGACTGCCTGATCGGCTCGACCGCCTCGATCCGCTGGGGCACTGCCCAAGCCGTCCACCACGCGCGCAACCGCTCGGCGTTCGGCAAGCTGCTCGCCGATCAGCCGGCGATGCGCAACGTGCTCGCGGATCTGCAGCTCGAGTCGGAGGCCGCGACCGCCAACGCGCTGCGGATCGCGCGCTCCTATGACGACGCCGACGCCCCGTTCCGCCGCTTCGCGACGGCCGTGACGAAGTACTGGATCTGCAAGCGCGCGCCGCAGCATGCGCTCGAGGCGCTCGAGTGCCTGGGCGGCAACGGCTACGTCGAGGAGTCCGGCATGCCGCGCCTGCTGCGCGACAGCCCGCTCAACTCGATCTGGGAGGGCTCGGGCAACGTCGCCGCGCTCGACGTCCTGCGCGCGATGGCCAAGGAGCCCGAGGGCCTTCCCGCGTTCCTCGACGAGGTCAAGCTCGCCGCGGGCGCGGACGCCCGCCTCGATGGTCACGTCGCGGCGCTCGAGCAGCGCCTCGTCGGCCTTGCGGCGGACGGCGCGGACCCCCAGTGGCAGGCCCGCCGCATCGTCGAGGACCTCGGACTCGCCCTGCAGGGCTCCTTGCTCGTCCGCCACGCCCCGCCGGCAGTCGCCGACGCCTTCTGCGCCAGCCGCCTCACCGGCGACGGGCACGGCTACGCCTTCGGCAGCCTGCCGGCCGGCGTCGACGCCGGCGCGATCGTCAGCCGGGCGCTGCCTTAGCCCCACGGCCGGCCAAGTGCCCCGGGGGTCCGGGGGCGCGAGCCCCCGGTGTTCATCCGGGCTCGGTGACGACCAGCACCTGCCGCCCCGACCGCTGGACGAGATCGAGCGGCAGGCTGCCCAGGAGGCGCTTGACGACGCCGCCGCGTCGGCTCGATCCGACGACGATCAGGTCGGCGTCGATCTCGTCGGCGAACTCGATCGCGGTCGCGGTCGCGGCACCGGAGCGAGCGATTGGCGTGGCGGCGACTCCCGTCTCCGCGAGGCGGTCGACGATCCGCTGTGCCGTCTCCTGCGCCTGCTTGACCAGCTCCGCCCGCGGCAGTGCCGCGAAGCGCTGGCTCTCGACGTCGTCGACGGCCAGGACGGTGATCTCGGCGCCGGTCTCCTCGGCGAGCTGGGCAGCCGGGCTCACGAGCCACGGCTCGTCGGCGCCGGCGGTCGAGACCAACAGGATCCGCTTCACGCGCCCCTCGCCTCCCCTCGTCTCAGGATCAAGCGGTTGACCAGCCACAGCACCACGCCCAGCGCCAGCAGCAGGCCGGCGCGCAGCCCGACGTCGGCATCGTCGGCGAGCTTGTCGTAGATCAGGACGAGCGAGACCACGGCGCCGAGGATCGGGAGGATCGACGGCGCGGTGAAGTGCGGCCCCTCGACCTCGTCGCGGCGCAGCACCAGCACCGACACGTTGACGATCGCGAAGACGCTCAGGAGCAGCAGGACCGTCGTGTCCGCGAGGTCGCTGATGTCGCCCGTCGAGATCAGGACGACGGCGATCAGCGTCGTCAGCGCGATCGCGATGTGCGGCGTGCGGCGGTTGCTGAGCACCCTGGCGAAGGCCGACGGGATGATGTCGCGCCGCGCCATCCCGTAGACCAGGCGCGACGCCATGATCATGTTGATCAAGGCCCCGTTCGCCACGGCGAGCAGGGCGATGAACGCGAACAGCTTCAACGGGATGTCGAGCGGGCCGCGCTCGACGACCTCGAGCAGCGGGCCGCTGGAATCGCTCAACGCCCCGGTCGGCACCACCATCGACGCCGTCAGCGTCACCAGCAGGTAGATGACTCCGGCGATGGCGAGCCCGACGAACAGGGCGCGCGGGAAGGCCCGTGCCGGATCGCGGGTCTCCTCGGCGACGTTGACGGAGTCCTCGAAGCCGATCAAGGCGTAGAACGCCAGGGAGGCGCCACCGATGATCGCCAGGACGACGCTCTCGCCCTCCTTGAACTCGAAGTTGCGCCCGAAGTCGGCGTCGCCGTCGCCCAGCGCCGCGATCCCGACCGCGACGATCAGCAGCAGGCCGACGACCTCGACGCAGGTGAGCGCCACGTTGGTCTTGACCGACTCGGCGATGCCGCGCAGGTTGACGGCCGCCACGACGAGGATGAACCCGACCGCCGCGGCGACCAGCGGCAGGTCGATGAACTGGTCGAGGTAGTCGCCGGCGAACGCCCGCGACAGCGTGCTCGCCGAGGCGATTCCGGAGCACATGACGGCGAAGCCGACCATGAACGTGAGGAATGGCACCTTGTAGGCGCGGTCCACGTAGAGCGCGGAGCCGGCGGCCTGCGGATACTTCGTGACCAGCTCGGCATATGCGAACGCGGTCAGCACCGCGAGCACCAAGGCAGCCGTGAAGGCGGTCCAGATGGCGCCTCCGACCTCGGCTCCGACCTCGCCGACCAGGGCGTAGATCCCCGCCCCGAGCACGTCCCCGACCACGAAGATGAGCAGCATCCGTGTCGAGATAGCCCTTCGTAGAGGCGTATCGCTGGACGGATGGTCGTGAATTGCTTCCACGGTTTTGGGGTACCCGTGTAGTCCCAGGGCGACTCATGCGGCGCTCCAGCGCCATCAGGCCCCGGGGGCGTGCGCCCCGGACTGCAAACTTACTAATCGTAAGCTATACTCCGGGGAGATCGGAGCGACGACATGAAAGGAACCATCACGCCAGAGCGCACAAGCACCTCGGACATCACCACCGACTCGATCCAGCAGTTCATGAACGAGGCGGCACGTCATCCCCTGCTCACAGCCGAGGAGGAGGTCGAGCTCAGCAAGCGCATCGAGCGCGGCGACCTCGCGGCCAAGGAGCGCATGATCAACGCCAACCTCCGCCTCGTGATCTCGATCGCACGCAAGTACCAGGGCCAGGGACTGCCGCTGGGCGACCTGATCCAGGAGGGCATGCTCGGCCTGATTCGCGCGGTCGAGAAGTTCGACTGGCGCAAGGGCTTCAAGTTCTCGACCTACGGCACCCTCTGGATCCGCCAGGCGATCGGCCGCGGCCTCGCGAACTCGAGCCGTACCGTCCGCCTGCCCGTCCACATCGCCAGTCAAGCGCGCAAGATCCGCGATGCCGAGCGCGAGCTCGCCGCGAAGCTCGAGCGCGAGCCGACCCCGGACGAGCTGTCCGACCTCGTCGGGCTGACGCCACAGGAGATCGAGGACATCCGGGCGGCCGACCGCACCCCGACGAGCCTCGACCGCGGCGTCGGCGATGCCGAGGAGACGGCGCTCGGCGATCTGATCGCCGACGACTCGGCCACGCCGGACGAGGAGGTCCAGCAGGAGCAGGGCGACAGCACCGTCCGCCAGGTAGTCGGCGGCCTGCCGAGTCCCGAGCGCGACGTGCTGACCCTCCGCTACGGCCTTGGCGGCACCGAGGCGGTCGCTCTGCGAGAGACCGGCCGCCGGCTCGGCATCTCCGCCGAGCGCGTCCGCCAGATCGAGGACCGCGCCCTGCGCAAGCTCGCCGACGACGGTGAGCTGGCTGCCCTACGCGACGCCGCGTAGGGCAGCGCGCGGCAGCGGCCCCACGGCGGCGGTCACGCGGCCGACCTGCGGCGATGTGACACAAGCCGCGCGACCCAGCCGCCGAGGTCCACCTTCGTCGCGTGGATTCCCTCGGCGGCTAGCAGGCCGGTGGCGGCGGCGTGAACGATTCCCTGAGACCAGCCGCTGCCATCGCCGCAGACGTGAAGGCCCGGGACGGCGGTCTCCATCTGAGCGCCACCTACGTCGATCTGCTTCATCCACCACTCGATGGCGGGCGCATAGATCACGGCTTGCCGATCCACCAATCCCGGTGTCAGCGCCTCCATGCGATCGAGGAACGCGTCCATCCGGGGGAAGTAGTCCGCTGGCAGCACATCCCTGACATCTCCCGGCACGCTGTCCTCGCACGTCAACGGGATGCCAGCCACCGATCGGGGCGTCGACGCCCGACCCGCTCGATAGTCGGCCATGCGCTGGACGAGCAGCTTCCCTCCCGTCCGCTCGTGTGTCCGCCGCATCAGACCGAGCGCGAACTCGTAGGAGTCCGGCTCCCCGTCGAAGCCATCCCACAAGATCGAGAAGCCGCTGCGGCCCGTCTTCGCATGGAAGTAGTTGTGCCCACCTGCCAGTGGGAGGTCCGAGTAACGCAAGGTCAAGACCTCGCCGTTCTCACTTGCGCAGTGCGTCTTGACCTTGTCTCCCGTCGAAAGGCGCAGGTTGTACTTCGGGTCCTTGGTCACGGAGAACAGCGGCGCGACCGCGCCGGCCGGCGCCTCGAAACGGACCCCGGCGTAGATCGGCTGCGGCTTGAGCGTGATGCCAAGGCGCGCGCACAGCTCCGCCTGCCGGGCCGCCCCGACCTTGCCCATCGCCAGCACGACATGCTTCGCGTGAACGCCTTCGCGCCCAGCTGACGGCGTCCGCACGATTGCGGTCTTGTCGCCGCCCTCGCCGATGCGCAGCTCGGTCAGCTCCGCGTTGGCCATGATCGTCGTCCCGCCGCGTTCGACCGCATCCCTGAGATCGACTATGACCTCGTGGCAGCGATCGGTCCCGATGTGCGCCACGGGGTAGTACTTGAAGCCGAGGCCGGCCTTCGCGGCCGCTCGATCCGCGCTCGCGAGCGCTTGCATATCGGCCTTGCGCGGAGCGATGTCCTCGATCAGGCTGGCGAAGACGTCTCTGACGTCTCCGAGCAGCCTGTCGCGACGATCGTCGTCGAGCGCCTCCTCCAGATGGCCGCCGACGTCGAGGGAGAGGCAGAGCTTCCCGTCCGAGAAGAGGCCTGCGCCGCCGACTCCTCGCTCGTAGCTGGCATGCGTCCGCGCCTTGGTCGGAAGTCGCCGCTCATGGACGTCGGGCCCTGCATCGATGAGCAGCGTCCGCCTCAACCCGGCGGCGGCCAACGAAAGCGCAGCGAACATGCCGGCGGGACCGGCGCCCACGATCAAGGCGTCCCACACCTCCGAAGCTGGAGTGAGCCGAGGCGCTGTGGTGTGTTGGGCCTTCAGCATGGGAACGATCGATCCTGCTCGCCAGCGCTGCCCTGGCGGCGAATCTCACAGCGCAACTTAGCGATGTCTCGATTCACCGCTCCGATGCGTCCCGCCGCGCTGCTGTCCCGTTGCGCCGCCTTCTCCTCGAGCCTGACGATTCGCTCATTCAGGTTCGAAGCCCATCCGATGAAACCGGTGACGGAGGCCAAGACGATCGCAATCACGATCGCGAGGAGCGTCGCCACCGGAATGCCCAGCAAGAGCTTCCTGATGCGGTCGACCTCATGACGGAGACCCTCGAGGCTGCTCCCAACCGGCCGCTGCAGGGCCTTGGCCAGCGTGATCCCCTGGAAGTCGCCTTCGTAGGGCTTCTCGGTGCGCTCGGCAAGCCGCACGAGCTCGAGCCTGAGCACCGAGTCGCCGTACTCCAGCGTCACCTCGTTGTCTGAGAGGTTGTAGAGAAGAGCGAAGATCCGCCCCTCGTAGCCGGCGTCGATCTGGCTCTGGCTGGCCATGATCAGCCCTTGAAGCAGGACGTCCTGCTTCAGAGAGAGGTGCCCGACCATGTCAGGCCCAAGGCACACCATCTCCTTGGCGGTGACGATCGCCACACGGTTGGGCTCGACGGTCAGTCGGCGGCTGCACTGCTCGTCGAGCTTCCTCGTCCTCGTCTTCTGGCCCCAGCGCCAGTGCTTGCCCGAGGCGTTGCGCAAGTAGTACTCGTCACCGAGCCGAAGGTCATAGCTCGCAGACCGCACGTTGTCCCTTAGACAGGGACGAACCGGCCCTTGGGTCCCGGGCGACTCACGCTCGCTGTCCCCAGCGAAGCCGCACAGCCGAATGATCTCCTGATGCGTTAGGACGCCTGAAGCTTCGGCCATTGGGCATTCCCTCCGACGACGGCCCAGCGCGTCTCGTTCAATGCCATCTTCGCTGCCACTGCGGCGCCGAGGTCCACGTCGATCACGTTGGCCAGCTGCGCGGCATAGAGGACGACGTCGGCTAGCTCCGCAGCGACCTCGTCGGGATCAGCGTCCTCGGCCCATTGGAAGCATTCGACGACCTCCGCGGCCTCGATCGCGATGGAGGAGGCGAGGTTTCGCGCGGTCTGCGGCTTGGGGCTGCCTGCGCCGTACCATCCGCGCTCGGCCACGAAGGTGTCCATGGCGGCTTGCACGGTCGACAGCGCGGTTGGCTGACCCTTCCGTAGCGGGGTGAGAGCATTTCCCATTACGGCATTGTCTTGTCCACCGCGGACAGACTGGCTGGACTAGACCCGACCGAGCCAGCTCGAGACCTCTGCGAGGACCTGCTCCCGCGGCTGGTCGGCGCAGACGACGAGATCGGCGATCGCCGGGAGCTCAGCCAACACCTCGCGCTCGGTGGAGTGCTGCTCCCAGCGAGCGCCAGTGGCGGCATCCACGCCCTCGGCGGCGAGACGTCGATTGCGCTCGGCGTCCGAGACGGCGAGATGCACGAGCCGAACCGGCACAGGCGAGAAGACCGAACGCAGGCCCTCCAACGTGCCTACGTGGCGAACGCCCTCCACTACGCAAGGAATCGACGCGCGATCCAGTCCTGCGTTCGTCAGCGTCGCCGCGGCGAACGGCTCCCATCCCAGCTCGACGATCAGCTGCGCGCCCAGGTCCTGCAGGCGACTCCGAGACTCCGGGATCCCGCGGCGTGCGGCTTCGCGGCGAACGTACCGGCTGAAGGACCCGACGGGCCAGTCGAAAGCCTGGCCCAGCCCCATGGCAAGCGTCGTCTTCCCGGCCCTGGTGCGACCACTGAGCGCAACGACGACACGCCCGTCGTCCCTCATCTGCGCTCAGTCCACTGCAATCAGCGCTCGACGCTCAGAAAAGCCTCGCAGCGCGCGACCTCCCGCCTGAGGCGATTCTGCTCCTCGCTGCCGTCCTCGGCAGCGGCAAGGCCGTCCTGGGCCTCCTTCAGCCGCGCCTCTAGCGCAGGTCGGTCGAGGTCCTCGGGACGGATCGCGTCCTCGACGATCAACAGTGCCGAGTTGTCGACGACCTGCAGGTAGCCCTCGCCCTGCGCGAAGCGGACGGCGTCGGCGTTCGGCGCGTTCTCCGAGCCGCTCTCGTAGAGCTTCAGCTCGGTCGGCTCGAGCATCGCCATCAGCGGCGCGTGGTTGGCCAGCACGCCGATCGAGCCGATCGTCGTGCGCGTCGAGATCATCTCGACCTCCCCCTCCCAGGCCTTGCCCTCAGGAGTGAGGACCTCGACGGGGAAGGTCGCCCTAGCCATCCTTCTTCGCCGCCTCCAGCACGTCCTCGATCGTGCCCTTGAGCAGGAAGGCCCGCTCCGGCACGTCGTCGTGCTGTCCGTCGACGATCTCCTTGAACGAGCGGACCGTCTCCTCGATCGGCACGTACTGGCCGGGGGTGCCGGTGAAGGCCTCCGCGACGAAGAACGGCTGCGAGAGGAAGCGCTCGACCTTGCGTGCGCGCTGGACGACGACCTTGTCCTCGTCCGAGAGCTCGTCGATGCCGAGGATCGCGATGATGTCCTGGAGCTCCTTGTAGCGCTGCAGGATCTCCTGGACGCGCGTCGCGACCTCGTAGTGCTCGGCGCCGACGACGTCGGGCTTGAGAATCGTCGAGGTCGAGTCGAGCGGGTCGACCGCCGGATAGATGCCCTTCTCCGAGATCGACCGCGAGAGCACGGTCGTCGCGTTGAGGTGGGCGAACACCGACGCGGGCGCCGGGTCGGTGAGGTCGTCGGCGGGGACGTAGATCGCCTGCACCGAGGTCACCGAGCCCTGGCGGGTCGATGTGATCCGCTCCTGCAGCTGGCCCATCTCGGTCTCCAGCGTCGGCTGGTAGCCGACCTGCGACGGCATCCGGCCGAGCAGCGCCGAGACCTCGGAGCCCGCCTGGACGAAGCGGAAGATGTTGTCGATGAACAGCAGCACGTCCTGGCCGCCCTGGTCGCGGAAGTACTCCGCCATCGTCAGGCCGGACAGCGCGACGCGCATGCGCGCGCCGGGCGGCTCGTTCATCTGGCCGAAGAC
>DATABO010000008.1:0-14299 GCA_036259535.1 Thermoleophilaceae bacterium | reverse complement strand
GCTGGTGGGCGCCGCGGCTCTCCTCGCGCGCCAGGCACGCGGCGGCGATCAGCCGCGCGACGGGAAACGGGTCGTCGAGCAGCGACCGCAGCCCGGCGGCATCGCGCCGCAAGCCGGCGCCCCGCCACAGCGCGGCACGCGTCGCAGCCGCAGGCGGGTCGGGCAGCGGGGCGGCGTGGACGCCGGCGGTCGCCGCGACGGGGGGCTCGCCGGTCGCCGCCAGGCCCGCACGGCGGCCGAGCACGAAGCACTCGGCGAGCGAGTTGGAGGCCAGCCGGTTGGCGCCGTGCAATCCGGTGCAGGCGCACTCGCCGACCGCGTAGAGGCCTGGCAGCGACGCTCCGCCGTCGAGGTCGGTGGCGATGCCGCCCATCGTGTAGTGCGCCGCCGGTGCCACTGGGACCGCGTCGCGGCGCGGGTCGATGCCGTTGCGGACGAGCACCTCGGCGATGTTCGGAAAGCGGCCCATGTCCACGGGGCGCAGGTCGAGCGAGACCGCGCGCGCCTTGCCGCGCAGCAGCTCGGCCTCGATCGCCAGCGCCACCTCGTCGCGGGGCGCCAGCTCGTCGACGAACCGCTCGCCGTCGCCGTCGAGCAGCTTCGCGCCCTCGCCGCGGACCGCCTCGGTGACTAGAAAGCCGTCGTCCGGACCGTCGACGACAAGCGCCGTCGGGTGGAACTGCGTGAACTCGAGGTCCGCCAGGTCCGCTCCCGCGGCGTGGGCGAGCGCGAGCCCGACGCCGACCGACCCCGGCGGGTTGGTGGTCCGCTCCCAGAGCGCCGCCGCGCCACCGGTCGCGAGCACCGTGGCCGCCGTCAGGATCTCGGCGTGCTCGCCATCGCGACGGATGCGCAGGCCCGCGCAGCGGCCGTCGGCAACCAGCAGCGCGTCGGCGGTCGTGCCCTCGAGTACGTCGATCCGCTCGTCGGTCGCGGCCAACGCGGCGAGCTGGCGGGTGATCCGGCGGCCCGTCGCGCTGCCGCCCGCATGGACGATCCGTCGCGCCGAATGCCCGCCCTCGAGGCCGAGGGCCAGCGCGCCATGACGGTCGGCGTCGAAGCGGACACCGAGCCGCTGCAGCTCGTGCACTCGCGCCGGCGACTCCTCGCAGAGCACTTCGACGGCGCTCTCGCGGGCGGCGCCGCGCCCGGCCGAGACGGTGTCGGCGACATGCCGGCCGGGGGAGTCCTCAGCCGCGAGCGCCGCGGCGATCCCGCCCTGGGCCCAGTAGCTCGCCGAGCCGTCGAGCGGCGTCCGCGAGACGAGCGTCACGCGTGCGCCCTCGCGGGCGGCGGTCAGCGCGCAGAAGAGACCGGCCGCGCCGGCCCCGATCACTGCCACGTCCGTCCGGAGCGCTGTCGCGGTCGGGGGGTGCACGAGACGGAGGTACGGTACGGGAACGTGGCGCCGCTCTACCTCCGTCACCCTGCGTCGCTCGAGCACGACACCGGCCTGCACCCCGAGCGAGCGGAGCGGATCCGCGCCGTGGAGGCGGCGCTGGAGGAGCGTGACTGGCTGGGCTGGGAGGTGCGCGAGGCGCCGCGGGCGAGCGAGGAGCAGCTGCTGCGCGTGCATCGACCGGACCACCTCGAGCTAGTGCGCGCGGCGTGCAGGAGCGGTCGTGCGCTCGACCTCGACACGCCGGTCGTGCCCGAGTCCTGGAACGCGGCCCTGCACGCTGCCGGCGGCGCCTGCTCGCTCGTCGACGCTCTCCTCGCCGGCGAGTCGTCGACCGGGTTCGCCGCGCTGCGCCCGCCCGGGCATCACGCCGAGCCCGACCGCGCGATGGGCTTCTGCCTCTTCTCCAACGTCGCCATCGCCGCCCGCTACGCGCAGGCCGCCCACGGCGCCGACCGCGTCGTGATCCTGGACTGGGACGTCCATCACGGCAACGGCACGCAGGCCGCCTTCTACGACACCGACGTCGTGCTCTTCGTGAGCCTGCATCGCTGGCCGTTCTACCCCGGCACGGGCGCCGCCGACGAGACGGGAGCCGGAGCGGGGGAGGGCTTCACGCTGAACCTGCCGATGGCGGCGAGATCCGGGGCGGCTGAGTGGCTCGCGGCGTTCGACGAGCGGGCGCTGGCGGCCGCGCGGGCCTACCGGCCGGATCTGATCCTGGTGTCGGCCGGCTTCGATGCGCACCGCGACGATCCGCTCGGCGGCTGCCTGCTCGAGAGCGCTACGTTCGGGGCGATGGCGGAGCGGGTCGCCGCCTTGGGGGCCGAGCTGGGGGAGCCTGTGGGGGCGGTGTTGGAGGGGGGCTATGACTTGGGGGCGCTGGCGGGGTCGGTGGTGGCGACGATGGAGGGGTTGGCGGGTCGGACTGGCTAGGGCTGGGGCGTGCCTGCCCGCGGGTGTCTCCGATTTTGGTTTGGGTGCTCGCAAGCTGCGCGCCCAAACGCAAGATCGTCGCCACCCGCGGGGGCGGACGTGCCGTGGCCGGCGTTTCGCTAGCGGCGGCGAAGGGCTTCTTGGACGACGGTGAGGATGCCGTCGCGGCGGATTTGGAGCGGGAAGGTCTCGAGGATGCGGGCGCGGGCTCGGGCGGGGGCGTCGGGACCTCTGTCGAGGGCAGCCTGGATGCCGTTGGCGACGGCCTCGGGATCTTGTGAGGAGATGAGGACGCCGGCGTCGGCGACGACCTCGGGCATGGCGGTGACGTCCATGACGACGGGCACGCAGCCGGCGAGCATGGCCTCGGCGACGGCGAGGCCGAAGCCCTCGTGGCGGGAGGGCTGGACGTAGACGGAGGCGCGGCGGTAGAGGTCGTGGAGGTCGGCGTCGGAGAGCCAGCCGGTGAGTTCGACGTTGTCCGGTGCGATCGACCGGAGCTGCTCCACGGAGTCGTCAAGCCACTTGCCGGCGAGGACGAAGCGGACGTCGGGGAGCTGGCGGGCGGCTTGGACGAAGGGGAGCTGACCCTTCTGGACGAGGGTGCCGGCGTCGATGGCGCCGACGTTGAGGGCGAGGCGGTCGCGGGGGCGGGTTACGTCGAGCGGGCCGAAGGGGTCGGGGACGCCGTGGTGGACGACGGTGACCTGGTCGGAACCGAAGGGCGTGTTTGCGGCGATCTCGCTGCGGCTGTACTCGGAGTTGGTCACGAGCCGGGTGGCGCGGCGCATGATCCAGCGGCTCGCCCAGCGGCGCAGGCCGCCGCGCTGATGGCCGTACTGGATGTCGGGCATGTTGGCGGTGTCGAAGCCGCCGATGATCTGGACCGAGGGCTTGCGCAGGAGCCACGCGACGGTGATCGGGAAGAAGCTGTGCCAGGAGGCGAACCAGCAGAAGACGAGGTCGGCGCGCAGGATGCCCGAGATCACGCGGAGGAGGTCGGGTAGGCGGCCGGGCTGGTAGAGGTCGTCGATCTCGTAGCGCTCGGCGAGGATCTCGCGGTCGATCGCGATGAAGCTCGCCTTGCGGCTGTGCACGTAGAGGATGCGTGGTCGTCTCACGCTTCGCCTTCGACGAAGGTGCGGTGCCACTGGGAGAGCTCGAGCAGGCAGAAGAGGATCGCCTTGTGGTCGGCGCGCTCGGCGCGGTGCTCGGCTACGAGGCGGGTGACGGTGGCCGGGTCGACGAGCTTGGCGAGCGGGCCGCCGGCGCCGTAGCGCTGCTCGACCTCGGTGCCGACTGACTCGCGCAGCCAGTGGTCGTAGGGGCTGGCGAAGCCGTGGCGGGGCCGGTGGCCGAGGCCGGGCGGGAGGGTTCGGGCCATCGCCCTGCGGTGCAGGTGCTTGCCGGAGCGGGGCCGGACGCGCTCGCCGGCGGGGATGCGCTCGACGAAGCGCAGCAGCTCGACGTCGAGGAAGGGGACGCGCAGCTCGAGGCTCGCGGTCATCGACATCTTGTCGCCGCAGATCAGCAGGCTGTCGGGCAGGAACATGTGGGTGTCGAGGTAGAGCGCGCGCTCGAGCAGCGACCGGTCGGGGACGTCGTGGAGGACGTCCGAGGCGAGCGCGGCACGCTCGCGCGCGGCCTGCTCGCCGGCGTCGCCCACCAGCTCGGCGCGCAGGTCCTCGCCGGTGATCTCGACGAGGCGGACCAGCCGGTCGGCGTCGGGCATGTCGCCGAGCAGGCGCGCCGCACGGCGTACGCGCTCCCTGCCGGGCATCAGTCCGGCGACGGCGCGGACGGGGGCGGCGAGCGGGCCGAGCCGGCGAGCGGCGCCGAGCGCGAGCGCGGCCTGGTGGCGGCCGTAGCCGCCGTGGGGCTCGTCGGCGCCCTGGCCCGAGAGAGCGACCTTGATCGACTGGCCGGCGAAGCGGGACAGCTGCATCAGCGCGGGAGCGGAGGGGATCCCACAGGGCTCCTCGAGCCGGCGCACGGCGCTGGCGAGCTCGTCGAGGTAGTCGCCGCGCTCGGTGGCGATCGCGTGGTGGTCGGTCCCGATCGCGCTTGCCGTCTCGGCGGCATGGCGGCGCTCGTCGAGGGCGTCGCCGTAGCCGGGGAAGCCGATCGTGAAGGTCTGCGGTGGGGTGCCGGAGCGGCGGGCCATTGCGGCGACGATCGCCGCCGAGTCGACGCCGCCGGAGAGGAAGGCGCCGTAGGGGACGTCGGACATCATCTGGCGCTCGACGGCGTCGCCGAAGCGCGTGGCCAGCTCGACCTCTAGCTCGTCGCCGCGCAGGTCGGTCAGCGGCGCGTCCGGCGCCGACCGGTAGCTCGAGACGCGCGGCGGCGCGTCGCCGGTGGCGACCAGGGTCGAGGCGGCCGGCAACTTCGAGACCCCCTCGAAGAGGGTCCGCGGGGCGGGCACGAAGCGGCAGGCGAGGTAGTGGTCGAGCGCGACGCGGTCGACACGCGGCTCGACGAGCCCGGCGGCGAGCAGCGCGCCGACCTCCGACGCGACCGCGAGCCGGCGGCCCTCGCTGTGCCAGTAGACCGGCTTGACGCCGAGCGGGTCGCGTGCGACCAGCAGGCGGCGCCGGCGGTCGTCCCAGATCGCGAAGCCGAAGATGCCGTTGAGTTGGCGCACGCAGTCGTCGCCGTGCTCCTCGTAGAGGTGGACGATGACCTCGCAGTCCGAGCGGGTGGCGAAGCGGTGACCGTGCGCCTCGAGGTCGGCGCGCAGCGCCTCGTGGTTGTAGATCTCGCCGTTGGCGACGAGCGAGATCGTGCCGTCCTCGGAGCGCAGCGGCTGGTCGCCGCCGGCTACGTCGACGATCGCCAGACGGCGGTGGACCAGCGTCGCGGGACCGTGGGTCTCGACCGCCTCGCCGTCGGGACCGCGGTGGCGCAGCGCCGCCGCCATCCGCCGTCCGGCGTCGGTCGCCGTCGAGCCGGCGGGGTCGAGGAGGGCGCCGATGCCGCACACGCGGCGCATCTTCGCAGCGGCCCGTGACACAGCTGTTACCGGAGCGTCTCGAACGAGGCGTCACGCCGGGCGAGGGTGGCGATCTCTCAACCGATCCACGGAGGTCTTCCATGCATCGCCAGCTCGGGCTCGTCCACGCCCACCTGATCGCCGCGTCCAACCGCCTGCGCTGCCAGGTCGGCCAGGGCACCGTCGAGTACGTCGCGCTGATCCTGCTCGTCGCCCTGATCATGGCCGGCGTCGTCGCGGCGATGAGCAACTTCGAGACCGACGAGGGCAAGGAGCTCGGCGACGTGATCCTCGGCAAGATCAAGGAGGCCGTGCGCAAGGTCGAGTTCTAGGCGGCGGACGGTCACGCCGCCGATCCGCGTGCGAGCATGGTCCCCGTGCCGAAGCGCGACCTGCCAGTAGCCGTGTTCGACTCCGGCGTCGGCGGCCTGACCGTCCTCCACGAGTGCCTCGTGTCGCTGCCGCACGAGGACTTCCTCTACCTCGGCGACACAGCGCGCTTCCCGTACGGCACGCGGACGCCCGAGGAGCTGCGCGCCTTCGCGCGCGAGCTGGCCGGGATCCTGCTCGACGAGGGAGCGAAGCTGATCGTGGTGGCGTGCAACTCGGCGACCTCCGCCGCGCTGCCGGGCCTGCGCGAGCAGCTGGCCGGACGGGTGCCCGTCGTGAGCGTGATCGAGCCCGAGGCGCGCCTTGCTGCCGCCACGACGCGCAACGGCCGCGTCGGGCTGCTCGCGACGCCGGCCACGGTCGCGAGCGGCGCCTACGAGCGAGCGCTGGCCGCCGCCTCGACCGGTGCCGCGACGCTGCATCCGGTCGCGAGCGCCGAGCTGGCGCCGATAATCCAGGAGGGGGGCGAGATCGACGAGCGCACGGTCGCCGCGGTCGAGCGCGCCTGCGAGCCGCTGCGCGCCGCGGACGTCGACACGGTGATCCTCGGCTGCACGCACTACCCGCTCGTGCGGCCCGCGATCCAGCGCTGCCTCGGTCGCGGAGTCGAGATCGTCACCTCCGGCGAGGCGATCGTCGAGGAGGTCGAGCGCGAGCTCGACACCGCCGGCAGCGCCGCGCCGCGCGAGCGCCGCGGCGACTACCGCTTCCTCGCGACCGGCGACGTCGAGGAGTTCCAGCGCCTCGGGACGCGCTTCCTCCAGCTGCCGATAGCGGCGGTCGGACACGTCGACGTGGCATCTCCGGCGGAGGTGGCGGCGTGAGGGCGGACGGGCGCGCGGCGGACGAGCTGCGGCCGATCCGGATCGAGCCCGGCTTCGTGCGGTCGGCGACCGGCTCCGCGCTGATCGAGGCGGGGGGGACGCGCGTGATCTGCACGGCGTCTGTCGACGAGTCGGTGCCGCGCTGGATGAAGGGCCAGGGCAAGGGCTGGGTGACGGCCGAGTACGGGATGCTGCCCGCGTCGACCGGCGAGCGCAAGCAGCGCGACGTCTCGAAGGGCCGGCCCGACGGCCGAACGGTCGAGATCCAGCGGCTGATCGGGCGCTCGCTGCGCGGGGTGATCGACTTCGAGGCGCTCGGGGAGCGGACGGTCTGGGTCGACTGCGACGTGCTCGAGGCCGACGGAGGCACCCGCTGCGCGTCGATCACCGGCGGCTACGTCGCGCTCGAGCTGGCGCTGGCGCGGTTGGTCGGCGCCGGCAAGCTGAAGTCGCTGCCGCTGACGGGATCGGTCGCGGCGGTCTCCTGCGGCGTGGTCGGCGGCGAGCCGCTGCTCGACCTCGACTACCCCGAGGACTCGACGGCGGAGGTCGACATGAACGTCGTGATGACCGGCGACGGCGGTCTCGTCGAGGTCCAGGCGACGGGCGAGCGGACGCCGCTGTCGCGGACTTCGCTCGACGCGCTGCTGGCGCTCGCTGCCGCGGGCATCGAGGAGCTGCGCGCCGCGCAGCGCGCCGCCGTCGACGGGGTCCTCGCAGCGACCTGAGCGGAGGATGGCGTGCGGCTAGTGCTCGCATCGCGCAACGCGCACAAGCTGCGCGAGCTGAGCCTCCTGCTGGCGCCGCACCGGCTGCTCCCGCTGCCCGACTCGGTCGAGCTGCCACCCGAGACCGGTGCGACCTTCGTCGAGAACGCGCTCGTCAAGGCGCGCACCGCCGCCGCCGGGACTGGCATGCCGGCGGTCGCCGACGACTCCGGCATCGAGGCGGCGGCGCTCGACGGCGCGCCCGGGATCTACTCCGCGCGCTTCGCGGGCGAGAACGCCAGCGACGGCGACAACCTCGCGAAGCTCCTGCGCGAGGTCCCGCCGGACGGCGACACGCGCGTCGCCTACGTCTGCGCGCTGGTCCTCGTCGAGCCCGGCGGGCGGGAGCTGGTCGCCGAGCAGCGCTGCCGCGGGCGGCTGACGCACGAGCCGCGCGGCGAGGGAGGGTTCGGCTACGACCCGGCGGTCGTGCCCGACGATTACGACGACGGCCGCACGATGGCCGAGCTGACGGTCGCCGAGAAGGACGCGATCAGCCACCGCGGTCGCGCCGCGCGGGAGCTGCTGACGCTGATCGACGGCGGGAACGTGGCGCGATGAGCGACCCGAGCACCGGCCGCAAGACGCGCGCCGCAGCGCTGTCGATCCTCTCGAACAGCGTGCTGATCGCGCTCAAGCTGGTGGCCGGCGTGATCACCGGCTCGATCGCGATCATCACCGAGGCGATCCACTCGAGCGTCGACCTGATCGCCTCGATCGTCGCGTTCGTGTCGGTGCGCAAGGCCGGCGAGCCGGCCGATGCCGACCATCCGTACGGCCACGACAAGATCGAGAACCTCGCCGCGGTGATCGAGGGCCTGCTGATCCTCGTCGGAGCGGGCATCATCGTCTTCGAGTCGGTGCGGCGGCTGGTCGACCCGCCGGTCGTCGAGTCGCTCGGCGTCGGCATCGCGGTGATCGGCTTCTCGGTCGTCGCGAACCTCGTCGTGTCCGCCTACCTGTACCGCCAGGCGCGCGCCACCGAGTCGCCGGCGCTCGAGGGCGACGCGGCCCACCTGCGGACCGACGCGCTGACCTCGGCCGGCGTGCTCGTCGGCCTGCTGCTGGTCGAGCTGACCGACTTCGAGTGGGTCGATCCGCTGACGGCGCTGGTCGTCGCGGTCGCGATCGTCGTGGCCGGGATGCGGATCCTGATGCGCTCCTCACGCGTGCTGGTCGACGAGGTCCTCCCCGATCACGAGCTGGCCGCCGTCCGCGAGGCGCTCGAAGAGCGGCACCGCGCGCCGGAGATCGCCGGCTACCACAAGCTGCGCGCCCGCCGTGCCGGCAGCCGGCGCTACATCGACCTCCACGTCCAGTTCCACCAGGGCACGACGCTCGACCGCGCCCACGCCGTCTCGCACGAGCTGCAGGAGGAGATCCGCGGCCGCCTCGATCGCGCCGACGTCCTGATCCACCTGGAGCCAGAGCGGCGATAGCCGCTCTAGTAGCTAGAGAAGGTTGACGGCGGCGGCCAGGCCGATCGCGACGAGCACGGCGGCGTAGCCGGAGTAGCCGCTGATCAGCAGCAGGACGGCGGCGATCAGGCAGAGCGCGACCGTGACCATCCACGAGATTCGGGGCAGCGGCACGCGGCTATTGTGACCGCGATGGTCGCCGCGCGACTGGCCGACAGCTCGACGGACGTGATCGCGGCCGTGGTGCTCGACGCGGCCGGTGGGCTGGTTGAGGTCAGCGGCGTCGAGCGCGAGCGCGCCCGCGAGCTGGCCGACCTGGCGCGCCAGCTCGTCGAGCGCGCTGACTCGGTGTCCTCGGACCCGGTCGCCCAGATCGAGGTCCAGACGGTCGGCGGGGCGGTGTTCGCCGTGCGCGACAGCCGTCATGTGCTCGCCTGCGTGACGCGGCGAGCGGCGCTGCCCGCGCTCGTCCTCTACGACCTGCGCCGCGCGCTCGCGGAGCTGGCACCGGCGTGAGGGAGCGGCCGAAGGGAGCGGTCGCCCGGGCGACGGCCATGGCCGAGGGCGTCGCGGGGGCGATGCGCCGCCGTCAGCGCGAGCGAGAGCCGCGCGTCCTGCTCTACAAGGGCCCCGGCGACCCGCGCGTGCTGCCTCCCGGCGCGAAGGGACAAGACGACCTGATCGACCTCGCAGAGGAGATCGTCGCCCTCGCGAAATTCGCAAATAGCGGGGACTCCTAGCGCGAAACCCGTTTGCAGAGCGGTTCTGAGCGCCGGTCGTCCGCGCCCATTGTTAGGTTCGCCGCACTGTTCCAGTCCCTCCAAAGGAGGAAACAAAGGTGACGAAGTCAGAGTTCGTCGATCAGGTGGCCGCGGAGTCCGGCCTCTCCAAGGGTGACGCCGGGACCGCCGTCGACGCGGTCCTGACGGTCATCGAGGACACCCTGAAGCGTGGCGGAGAGGTCAGCTTCACCGGCTTCGGGAAGTTCTCCGTGGCCGAGCGCGGCGCGCGTCAGGGCGTCAACCCCCAGACGGGCGAGCGGATCCAGATCGCGGCGAGCAAGGTGCCGCGGTTCTCGGCGGGCTCCGCTCTCAAGAAGTCGGTCAAGGGCTGAGGCACTTCGCGGACCGGCTGGCGGCGCTCGTCGAGGAGCGTCGCAGCCGGATCGTGCTGGGCCTGGACCCAGACCCGGCGGCGTTGTGGCCGTCCGCGGTGGAGGGCGCGGACGGCGGCAGTCCCGCCGAGCGTACGGCCGCTGCGGTGGCGGCCCACTGCCGGCTAGCGATCGAAGCGGCGGGCCCGGCCTGCGTGGCGGTCAAGCCGCAGCTCGCCTGCTTCGAGCGGCTCGGCGCTCCCGGCTGGGCGGCGCTTGAGGCGACGCGCGGCGTTGCCCGCGAGCACGGCCTGCTCTTCCTCGCCGACGGCAAGCGCGGCGACGTGCCGGTGACGGCGCAGGCCTATGCCCAGGCACTGGTCGGCTCGACCGACGGCCCGTTCGGGACCGTCGAGGGCCTCGGGGCGGACGCCTTCACGGCCAACCCGCTGCTGGGCGGCGACGCCATCGCGCCGCTGGTGGACGCGGCCGCCGCGGCCGGCGCCGGCTGCTTCCTGCTCGTCAGCACCTCCAATCCCGGCGCCGCCGACCTCCAGGACCTCGACGCGGACGGCCGCCCGCTGCACGAGCGGCTCGCCCAGCTCGCGGACGTCTTTGGAGCCGACCAGCTCGGCGACTGCGGGCTCTCGCTCGTCGGCGCGGTCTGCGGCGCGACGCGTCCCGAGCGGCTCGGCCGGCTGCGCGAGCTGATGCCACACGCGATCTTCCTGCTGCCCGGCGTCGGCGCTCAGGGCGGCAGCGCCGACGCGCTCGGGCCGGCCTTCGCGCCGCACCCGGCCGCCGGCCTCGTCTCGGCTTCGCGATCGATCGTCAACGCGCACGTCGAGCGCGGCGGCGATCCGGCAGCCGCCGCCGCGGCTGCGGCAGAGGACTTGCGCGCGCTGGCCTGGCGGGCCTGAGCGCCTATGCTCCCCGCCTGATCGAGCCATGTCGACGCAATCTCCCCGCAGCTCCGCACGAATCCTGGCTCCAGCCGCCCTGGCGGTCTGTGCCGTGGCGGTCCTGGTCGTGATCGGCAGCTCGCTCGGCGGCGGAGGCTCCTCCGGCGACGGCACGTCGGTGTCCGACCGAGTCAGCGAGCAGACGGCGGGGACGGCTACCGATCGCCGACCGCGCCAGCCCGCGACCTACACGATCGAGTCGGGAGACACGCTCGGCGGGATCGCCGAGCAGACCGGCGTGCCGGTCGAGACGCTCCAGGAGCTCAACCCCGAGCTCGATCCGCAGGCACTGATCGCCGGTCAGAAGATCAAGCTGCGCGAGTGATCGCGCGGCGGCTGGTGGGGGCCGCCGCGGCGGCCGTGCTGGCGCTGTCGGCCGTCCCCGCGGCAAGCGGCCAGACGCCCCAGCGCCCGAGTCTCGACGGTGCCGACGCGGCGATCCTCGTGGACGCCCGCGACGGCACTCCGATCCTCGAGAAGGAGGCGACGCAGCGCCGTTCGATCGCCAGCACCACCAAGCTGATGACCGCTCTGCTGACGCTCGAGCGTGCCCCGCTCGACGATGTCTACGTCGCGGCGGACTACCAGGCGGCGCCGGCCGAGTCCAAGATCGACCTGCGGCCCGGCGAGCGCATGCGAGTCCGCGACCTGCTCGAGGCGCTGATGCTCGAGAGCGCCAACGACGCGGCGGCGACGCTGGCCGAGGGCATCTCCGGCTCCCGTGCGGCGTTCGTCGCCGAGATGAACGCACGCGCCGCCGAGCTCGGGCTCGAGGGCACCAGCTACGCCAACCCGATCGGCCTCGACGACCCGCTCAACTACTCGACGGCGCGCGACCTCGCGACCCTCGCGCGCCGGCTGCTGCGCGACCGACGCTTCGCGCGGATCGTCGACTCCCCGTCGGCGACGCTCGAGTCCGGCGCCCAGCAGCGGACGGTCGCCAACCGCAACGACCTGATCGCGGCCGTCCCGGCGGTCGACGGGGTCAAGACCGGCTACACCGGCCAGGCCGGCTACGTGCTGGTCGGCTCGGCGACCGGCTCGAACGGGGCGCGCGTCGTCAGCGTCGTGCTCGGGGAGCCGAGCGAGGCGGCGCGCGACGCGGACACGCTCGCGCTGCTGCGCTACGGCCTGGCCCAGTACCGCCGCGTGCCGGTATTGCGCCGCGGTAGGGCGGTGGCGCGCGCGGAGGTCGCCTACCGCGACGAGACCGTGCGACTGGTCCCGCGACGATCGGTCGCCGTGACCGCACGACGAGACCAGCAGATCGCCGAGCGCGTCGACGCGCCCGACGAGCTCGAGGGCGAGCTCGCGGCGGGCACGCGCGTCGGCACGGTCGTCGTGCGACGCGACGGCGAGGTCGTCCGCCGGGTCGCGCTGGTCACTGCGGAGCGCGTTGCGGGCGCCGGTCCGTTGCGCCGCATCGCCGCCACGCTGGGCGCGCCCTTGACTGCGCTCGCTCTCTTGGTCATCGTTTCGGTCACCGCCGTGGTGGGAATGCAGATGCGGCGGCGGCGCCGACATCGCCTCGAGGCGACGAGGCGTCGCGAGCGGGAGCGAGCGAGAACGCGGGATCGACAGGACCCAGCCGGGAAGCCATGATCATCACCGTCACCCTCAACGCCGCGATCGACAAGACCCTCGCCGTCCCGAGCTTCCGGCTCGGCCACCGCCATCGGGCGGTCGAGCAGGCCTCGATGCCCGGCGGCAAGGGCGTGAACGTCGCTCGCGCGCTGAAAGCGCTCGGACGGCCGGTGATCGCGACCGGCTTCGCCGGCGGCCACACCGGCTCCCGGATCATCGAGCAGCTCACCGACGAGGCGATCCTCAGCGACTTCGTCCGCATCCGCGAGGAGTCGCGTACCTCGACGGCGGTCGTCGACCCGACCTCCGGCGAGCAGACCGAGATCAACGAGCGCGGCCCGTCGGTGTCGGAGGCCGAGCTCGAGCTGTTCGTCGACAAGCTGCTCTACCTGGCCAAGGGCGCCGCGCTCTGCGTCTTCAGCGGCAGCCTGCCGCGCGGCGTCGAGCCGGGCCTCTATGCGCGCCTGGTCGACGAGCTGCGGCGCGCCGATGTAACGACCGTGCTCGACTGCGAGGGCGAGTCGCTGCGGCTTGCGGTACGCGCCCAGCCGAGCGTGATCGCGCCGAACGAGAACGAGGCCGAGGAGCTGGTCGGCCACGAGTTCGCCGACGACGAGGACCGTCGCACGGCACTGCCGGAGATGGTCGACCTCGGCGCCCGCGAGGCGATCATGACGCTTGCCGACGGCTGCCTGGCGCTGCACGGCGACGAGTCCGACGCCACACGCCCACGTCGCCTGACGCGCGCGACGCTCGAGTCGCTCGAGCCGGTCTCGTCGGTCGGCTCCGGCGACGCCTTCCTAGCCGGCTACGTCGCCGGCCGCTACGACGGGCTGCCCGACGACGAGTGCCTGCGCTTCGGCGTCGCCTGCGGCGCCGAGTCGACACAGCACTTCGGCGCCGGGGTCCTCGACCCGCGCGAGGTCGACCGGCTGGCCGCCGAGGTCGAGCTGGAGGCGCTCGACGCGCGTCCCTCGACGCTCGCCGCTGAGCAGCCTCGATAACCTCATTCGCGTCCGCCGTCGACCCTAGGATTCGCGCATGGAGATCGAGATCGGTCGGGGCAAGAAGGGCCGCAGGGCCTACGGCTTCGACGACATTGCCATCGTCCCCTCGCGCCGCACGCGCGACCCCGACGACATCGACATCACCTGGACGCTCGGCAACTACCGCTTCGAGCTGCCGCTGCTCGCCTCTGCGATGGACGGCGTCGTGTCGCCGCGCACGGCGGGCGAGATCGGCCGGATCGGCGGGCTCGCGGTGCTCAACCTCGAGGGTGTCTTCTGTCGCTACGAGGACGCCGAGGAGCAGCTCGAGCGGATCAGCGGCTTCGACAAGGACGAGGCGACCGCCGAGATGCAGCGGATCTATCGCGAGCCGGTCAAGCAGGAGCTGATCGCCAAGCGGATCCGCGAGATCAAGGACATGGGCGTCGTCTGCGCCGCCTCGCTGACCCCGCAGCGCGTGCGCGACTACTACGAGACGACGATCGAGGCGGGCATCGACATCCTGGTCATCCAGGGGACCGTGATCTCCGCCGAGCACGTCTCGACCGACGAGTCGCGCCCACCGCTCAACCTCAAGGAGTTCATCCGCGAGGAAGTCCCGCCGGACGTCCCGGTCGTGGTCGGCGGTTGCGCCTCCTACTCGACCGGCCTGCACCTGATGCGCACCGGCGCGGCCGCCGTGCTGGTCGGCGTCGGGCCGGGCGCCGCCTGCACCACCCGCGGCGTGCTCGGGATCGGCGTTCCGCAGGCGACCGCGATCGCCGACGTCGCCGCGGCCCGCTCGCAGCACATGCTCGAGACCGGCGAGTACGTCAAGGTGATCGCCGACGGCGGGATGCGCAACGGCGGCGACATCTCGAAGGCGTTCGCCTGCGGCGCCGACGCCGTGATGATCGGCTCGCCGCTCGCCCGCGCCTACGAGGCGCC
>DATABO010000007.1:0-12917 GCA_036259535.1 Thermoleophilaceae bacterium | reverse complement strand
CTCGCGCGCCTCCTTGACGATCCGCTCGGCCTCGCGCTTGGCCTCGGCGAGCATCTCCTGGCGCTCCTTGACGATCCAGCGCGCCTGCTTGATCTCCTCGGGGATCGTGGCGCGCATCTGGTCGAGGATGTCGTAGATCTCCTCTTTGTCCACGCGCACTTGGTCCGTGAGCGGCACGGGCTTGGCGTTGTGGACTGTGTCGTCCAGCTTGTCGATGAGTACCAGGACGTCCATGGATGCCTCAGTTCGTCAGCGCTCGAGCGCTTCCTGCAAGCGAGAGGCTACCGTCGCGGGCACCAATCCGGTCAGGTCCCCCCCGAACATGGCCAGCTCCTTGACGCCGCTGGAGCTGAGGAAGCTGTACTGGGGCGCGGCCATCATGTAGGTGCTCTCGATGTCCGGCGCCATCTTGCGGTTGAGCTGGTTCATCTCGAACTCGTACTCGAAGTCGGAGATCGCGCGCAGTCCCTTGACGATCGCGCGGGCGCCGTTCTCGCGCGCGAACTCGACGAGCAGGTTGTGGAACGACTTGACCTCGACGTTGCCGAGCTGGCCGACCTCCGCCTCGATGAACGCGACCCGCTCCTCGGCTGTGAAGACGGTCTTCTGCTTGCGCACGGGCTGGTCGACGACCCCGACGATCACCTTGTCGAAGACGCTCGAGGCGCGCGTGATGATGTCGAGGTGCCCGAGCGTGACCGGGTCGTAGGAGCCCGGGCAGACGGCTGTCCCGCTGGTGCGCTCAGACATGGCTGTAGAGGGCGATCCGCGTGTCGCCGTAGCTGCGCTCGCGCAGTAGGTCGAAAGGGAGCTCGAGCGGCGCTCGCTTGTTGGACTCGGTCACGATCACGGCGTCTGCGGTGAGGATCGGCGGGAGGAGCTCCGCGAGGCGTGGGCCGACACGGACCGCGGAATCATACGGCGGGTCGGCGAATACGAGGTCGTACGGGTCGCCCGCGGCGGCGGCTCGAAGGTAGGCGAGCGCGTCGCGCCGCTGGACCGGGGCGTCGAGGTCGAGCTGGGCGAGGTTGCGCCGGATCGCCGCGACGGCGGTCTGGGAGCTGTCGACGAAGACCGCCTGGGCGGCCCCGCGCGACAGCGCCTCGATGCCGAGCGCGCCAGATCCGGCGTAGAGGTCGAGCACCCGCAGCCCGGAGACGTCGCCGAGGATCGAGAACAGCGCCTCGCGCACGCGGTCGGCGGTCGGCCGCGTCGCGCCGCCGGCGGGTGCCACCAGTCGGCGGCCACGCAGCTCGCCAGCGACGATCCTCACGCCGGGATGGGGTCGAGGTCCGAGCCGAACCGCTGGACGACGGCGCCGCGCAGCAGTCCGTGCTCGGGCAGCTCGAGACGAGGGTCGGCGGCGAGCAAGTCGTCGGCGCGCAGCTTGGCGCGCTCGAGCAGCTCCTGGTCGTCGGGAAGGCGGGCGACGCGGAACTCCGGCAGCCCCGACTGGCGCGTGCCGAGCACCTCCCCGGCCCCGCGCAGCTCGAGGTCGATCTCGGCGAGCCGGAACCCGTCGCGCTCGTTGGCGAGCGCCTCGAGCCGAGGCAGCTTCGGATCGCCGAACAAGATGCAGAGGGAAGGATGGCCGCCGCGACCGACGCGACCGCGCAGCTGGTGAAGTTGCGAGAGGCCGTAGCGATCGGCCGCCTCGATCAGCATCACGGTTGCGTTGGGCACGTCGATGCCGACCTCGATCACGCTGGTCGCCACGAGCACGTCGGCCTCGCCGGCCGCGAAGCTGCGCATCGCCGCCTGCTTCTGAGCGGCCGGCATCTGGCCGTGGATCAGCGCGACACGGTGGTCGGCGAACTCGCTGCGCGAGAGGCGCTCGGCCTCGACGGTCGCAGCCTTGGCCTGCAGCGCCTCGGACTCCTCGACGAGCGGGCAGACAACGAAGCACTGCCGCCCGGCGGCGATCTCCTCGCGGATCCGCTCGTATGCGCGTGCCCGAGCGCGCGCACCGTCGACGACGAACGTCTCGATCGGCTGCCGGCCGGCCGGCAGCTCGCGCAGCACCGTCGCGTCGAGGTCGCCGTAGGCGGTCAGCGCCAGGGTGCGCGGGATCGGCGTCGCGGTCATGTGCAGGACGTGCGGCGCCAGGCCGTCCGGCGCCTTCGCGTCGAGCGCGGCCCGCTGGCGGACGCCGAAGCGGTGCTGCTCGTCGACGACGCAGACCGCGAGATCGCGAAACTCGACGCTGTCCTCGATCAGCGCATGGGTCCCGACGACGAGCGCCAGCTCACCTGAAGCGAGCCGGGCCAGCAGGTCGCGGCGCCGGGCAGCGGTCGTCGAGCCGGTCAGCAGCTCGACGGGAGCCGTCCCGCCGAGCAGCCCGTCGATCGTCGCGAGGTGCTGCTCGGCGAGCGTCTCGGTCGGCGCCATCAGCGCCGCCTGACGTCCGTTCTCGACCGCGCGCAGCATCGCCGCGAGAGCGACGGCCGTCTTGCCGCTGCCGACCTCGCCCATCAGCAGCCGCTGCATCGGCCGCTTGGCGGCGAGATCGGCGTCGATCTCCGCGCAGGCTCGCCGCTGGTCGCCGGTCAGCTCGAACGGCAGTCCGGCCAGCCACGGGTCGACGACGGCGCCAGTCGCCGCGAGCGGCGCCGCGCGCCGCCCCGCCCGTCTAGCCCTGCGCCGACCGGTCACTGCTATCTGAAGCAGGAACAGCTCCTCGAACGCGAGTCGCCGCCGCGCTCCCTCCGCCTCCTCCTCCCCGTCGGGAAAGTGGGCGGCCGCCACGGCCGCCGAGCGGTCAGGGAGCCGTTCGGCGACCCGCAGCGCTGCCGGGAGCGGCTCGACGACGTGGCGAATCCGCTTGTAGTCGTCCCAGACAAGCTTGCGCAGCGCTCCCGGCGACAGCCCGTAGGTGGCCGGATGGACCGGGACGAGCCCGACGGTGTGGACCGGCGCGGTCCCCTGCCCGAGCAGCTCGTACTCATCGACCCAGAACTCGTTGCGCCGCTTCCGGCGGCCGTGCAGCAGCACCGCGGCTCCCTCGCCGAGCTTGCCCGCGATCCACGGCTGGTTCCACCAGACCGCCAGCGCCGGCCCCGTCTCGTCGAACACCTTCGCCTCCACCCGCTTGCGCCTCCGATCGCGCATCGGCCGCACCGTCACGCCCCGCACCGTGACCGCGATCGTCGCCTCCTCCCCGACCCCGATCTCCGCCACACCGCGCACCTCACGCCGATCCCGGTGACTGTGCGGCAAGTGCTCGATCAGGTCGCCATGCGTCTCGATCCCCAGCGCCCCCAGCCCCTTCGCCACCTGCGGCGAGACGCCAAGGGGCTCTGCCAACCGGCTCGGCCGCGGATACGACCGAATCTCCGCACCCCGCAACGTCTCCCGGTCCAGCCCCTCACCGGAGCCAAAGGCGACCCAGCCCTCCACCGGAGCCGTCGGCAGATCAGCGCCGCGCGGGGGCTCCGGGGGGCGCGAGCCCCCCGGCCCTACTCCGCGCAGAGCAGCCACCACCAGGCCGGCTGCCCGCCCCGGTGGAAGTCGAGCTCGACGCCGCCGGGGACCGTCGCGGCGACGGCCTCCTCGTCCAGCGGCGCGTCCGCGCCGGCGATGCACGTCACGAGCTCCGCGCCGTCGGCCAGCGAAGCCAGCGTCGCCCTCAGGGTCTCGGCGGGATCGCCCCAAGCCACGAGCTCCTCGCCGCGGTAGCCGACCGCATCCCCGACGCTGAAGCGACCGTCGGGATCGTCCTTCGCGGCCTCGGCGACGCCACCGACGGCCACCGCCTCGGAGGCGGCCGCGACCGCCTCCGCGTTCGTCGCCACGTCCTGTCCCGGATCGAAGGCGAGCAGCGCCGCCAGCCCTTCCTGTGGCGCCCTGGTGGGGATGACGCGTACCGGCCGCTCGGCGAGCTTCGCCGCCTCCTCGGCCGCCATGATCACGTTCGGGCTGTTGGGCAGCAGCAGCACCTCGCGTCCGTGCGCCGCGTCGATCGCCGCGAGCAGCTCCGCCGTCGACGGGTTCATCGTCGGCCCGCCTTCCAGCACCTCGACGCCCAGCTCGGCATAGAGCTCGTGCATCCCGTCACCGGTCGCGACCGCCACTACCGCGCAGGCGGCCTCCTGGGACTGCGCCAGCCGCGCGTTGCGATCGGCGACCTGCTCGCGCATGTCGGACGCCTCGAGCCGGGACACGTCTCCGTGCTCGGCGAACAGCGCCACCGCGTCGTCGGGCGAGTCGGTGTGCACGTGCACCCGCAACGCACGCTCGTCGCCGACGACCAGCACGCTGTCGCCGATCCGCTCGAGCGCGGCGACGAACGACTGGCTGTCGAGCTCGACGCCCGTGACAGCGAAGTTCGTGCAGTAGCGGTAGGTCGAGGACTCGTGCTGAGTGGCATGCACGACGCGAGCCGGCTCCTGATGAGCAAGTTCGATCTGCTGCTGACCGCGCAACGCCGCCACCACGCCCGCGACGATCACCGTCAGCCCATAGGCGCCCGCGTCGACCACGCCCGCCTCCTTGAGCACCGCAAGCTGGTCCGGCCCCCGCTCGACCGCCTCCTGAGCCGACTCCAGCGCCCGCTCCAACACCTCCGCGATCAGCGCATCCTGCTCCTCCGCCGTCGCATCGGGCCCCAACCGCACCTTGTCCATGTGCGCGATGTCATGCGCCACCCGATGCGCCATCGCCCGCACCGCGCTCAGCATCGTCCCCTCAGCCGGGTTGCGGACGGAGTCATAGGCGGCGTCGGCAGCACGCGCAAAGGCGGCCGCGACCAGAACCGGATCGACGAGCTCCCCTGGCCGCGACGCGAGCTCCTCGGCCGCCCCCCGCACGATCTGCGACAGGATCACCCCGCTATTCCCCCGCGCCCCCAGCAGCGCCGCCCGCGCCACCGCCGACACCACTTCCTCACGGCCCACCTCATCCAGCGGCTGACCGTTCAGGACGTTCAGCTCGTCCATGACGGCGCGCATCGTCATCGCCATGTTGTCCCCCGTGTCGCCGTCAGCGACAGGGAAGACATTGAGATCGTTGACCTCGCTCCGCCGACTCTCCAGCTCAGCAAGCGACGCCGCGACAACACGCCGAAACCGGATCAGGCTCTCATCGGCCACAACAGGGTTCTACACCGCCGCCCGGACCCGTTTCAGCCAGCCCACGCCGCTCCCCGCGGGTGGCGACGGTTTTGCGTTTGCGCGCGCAGCCTGCGAGCACGTAAACCAAAACCGGAGACAGGACCCGCGGCCGCGCGGTCCGTCCCTAGCCCAAAGACCCTAAGCAGCCTTAGTGATCTTCCCGGCCTTCAAGCACCGCGTGCACACGTACTCACGCGAAGGCGTCCCACCCACGTCGATCCGAACCTTCTGCAGGTTCGGATTGAAGCGACGCTTCGTCGCAACCATCGAATGGCTCCGGCTCTGCCCAAACGCAGGGCCCTTGCCGCATGAGTAACAGACCTTAGGCACGGCCGGGCAGGCTAGCACGCAGCTCTGCCATGCGGACGACGGCGCGCGCCGCGTCCTCGCCCTGGTGCCGCTTGCCCTCCCCCGCCCGCGCCAGCGCCTGCTCCATGCTGTCGACCGTCAGCACCCCGAACGCACACGGAACCCCCGTGTCCAGCGACACCCGCGCGATGCCCGCCGCGGCCTCGCCGCAGACGTAGTCGTAGTGGTCGGTCTCGCCGCGAATGACCGCGCCCAGGCACGCGACGCCGGCGTAGCGCCCCGACTCCGCGCAGTACTTCGCCGCCAGCGGAAGCTCGAAGGCCCCCGGGACGTCGTGGACCTCGACGGTCCCGCCGGCCTCCTCGAAGACGCGGGTGGCGCCGGCGACGAGCCGCTCGGCGAGGTCATCGTAGAAGCGCCCGACGGCGATCGCCCAGCGGTCAGCCACCGTGGCCCTCGTCGCGAGCGCGGTCGGCGCGCCGCTCCTCGGCGATCATCTCCTCGTCGAGCGCGAGCCCCTGGTGGTGGAGCAGGTGGCCCATCTTGGCCGCCTTGGTGCGCAGGTACTCCTCGTTGTGCGGGTTGGGCTGGTGCTGGATCGGGATCTGGTCGCTGACACGCAGCCCGTAGCCCTCGAGGCCGACGATCTTCTTCGGGTTGTTGGTCAGCAGCCGGATCGAGCTGAGCCCGAGGTCGACGAGGATCTGCGCGCCGATGCCGTAGTCGCGCAGGTCGGCGGGCAGGCCGAGCTCGAGGTTGGCCTCGACGGTGTCGCGACCCTGCTCCTGGAGCCGGTAGGCCCGCAGCTTGTTCAGGAGACCGATCCCGCGCCCCTCCTGGGAGAGGTAGAGCAGCACGCCGGCGCCCTCCTGCTCGATCCGCGCGAGCGCGTCCTCGAGCTGCTGTCCGCAGTCGCAGCGCAGCGAGTGGAAGACGTCGCCGGTCAGGCACTCGGAGTGGACGCGGACGAGCACGTCCTCGGCGCCGTCGACGTCGCCCTTGACCATCGCCATGTGGTGCTTGTCGTCGACGAGCGAGCGGAAGCCGACGGCGCGAAACTCGCCGAATGCGGTCGGCAAGCCGGTCTCGACGACGCGCTCGACGAGCTTGTCGTGCCTGCGCCGGTAGGCGATCAGGTCGGCGATCGTGATCAGCTTGAGGTCGTGGCGCTCGCAATAGCCGGTGAGGTCCGGGACGCGCGCCATCGTGCCGTCGTCGTTGAGGATCTCGCAGATGACGCCTGCGGGGTTGAGGCCGGCGAGGCGGGCGAGGTCGACGGAGGCCTCGGTGTGGCCGGTGCGCTCCAGCACGCCACCGGGCTTCGCCTTGAGCGGGAACATGTGCCCCGGCTGGACGAGGTCCTCGGGCTTGCTGGAGGGATCGACGGCGACCTGGATCGTCCGTGCGCGGTCGTCGGCCGAGATGCCGGTCGTCACCCCGTCGCGCGCCTCGATCGTCGTCGTGAAGGCCGTGCCGAGGTGCGACTCGTTCTTGGCCGGAAGCAGGTCGAGGCCGAGCTCGTCGCAGCGGTCGGGGGTCAGAGCGAGGCAGATCAGGCCGCGCGCCTCCTTGGCCATGAAGTTGATGCTCTCCGGCGTGGCGAACTGCGCGGCGAGCACGAGGTCGCCCTCGTTCTCGCGGTCCTCGGCGTCGACGACGACGACCATCCGCCCGGCGCGGATGTCCTCGAGCGCCTCCTCGATGGTGCTGAACTGGGTGGTGTTCACGGCGCCTCCACGGTCCGGTTCACGAGCTTCTCGACGTACTTGGCGAGCACGTCGACCTCGAGGTTGACGTCCCGCCCCGGAGCGAGGGCGCCGAGCGTCGTCCGCTCGAGCGTCTCGGGGATCAGCGACACCTCGAACGCGTCCTCGTCGACCGCCGACACGGTCAGCGAGACGCCGTCGAGCGCGATCGAGCCCTTCTCGACGACGTAGCGCAGCACCGTCTCCGGCGCAGTGACGCGGACGACGCGCGCGAACCCCTCCTCGGAGACGGCCGCGACCGTCCCGACGCCGTCGACGTGCCCCTGCACGACGTGGCCGCCGAGTCGCCCCCCGGCGCGGACCGGCAGCTCGAGGTTGACCTCGTCGCCCGCCGCGAGCGGCCCGAGCGAGGAGCGGCGCAGCGTCTCCGCCATCAGGTCGGCCGCGAACGATCCGCCGTCGGCGCCTCGCGCGGTCAGGCAGACGCCGTTGACGGCGACCGAGTCGCCGTCGGAGAGCTCGCCGGCCAGCGGCGTGGCGACCGACAGCCGAGCGCCCTCGCCGACCGGCTCGATGCCGGCGACCGTCCCCGTGGCCTCAACGAGTCCGGTGAACATCAGCTCCTCACCATTCCCTCAGCCGTGCGGTGATCAGCACGTCGTCGTCGATCCGCTCGACAGCCACGGTGGCGGCGCGGACGGCGTCGTCGATCCGCTCGACGCCTTCGCCCTCGATCGCGCCGCGGGCCTCGCGACCGCCGGCGAGCAGCGGCGCGACGAACATCCGCGCCTCGTCGATCTCCCCGGCCTCGAGGAAGACGCCCGCGAGGTGCGGCCCGCCCTCGACGAGCAGCGACTGGACCTCGCGGGCGCCGAGCTCGTCGAGCGCCGAGCGCACGCGCGCGGCCTCGTTCTCGCCCGTCGCGACGATGACCTCGACGCCGGCGTTGCGCAGCGCGTCGGTCGCGGTCCGGCTGGCGGCGCGCGAGCAGACGAGGATCACCGGCACGTCGGCGGCGCTGCGCACTAGCTGGGAGTCCAGCGGCAGGCTCGCCTCCGAGTCGAAAACCACGCGCCGCGGCTGGCGGTCGACGCCCTCGATCCGGGCGGTCAGCAGCGGGTCGTCCTGGGTCGCGGTGTGGATGCCGACGGCGACGGCGTCGCACTCGGCGCGCCAGCGATGCGCGCGGGCGCGACTCGCCTCGCCGGAGATCCACTGCGAGTCGCCGCTGCGCGTCGCGACCTTGCCGTCGAGCGTCATCGCCGACTTGAAGATCACGAGCGGCCGACCGCAGCGCGCGTGCTTGCGAAACGGCTGGTTGAGCAGCCGCGCCGCGTCGGCGATCTCGCCGTCCAGGACGTCGACCTCGATGCCCTCGTCGCGCAGGATCCCGAGCCCCCGACCGGCCGCCTTGTCGGTCGGGTCGTCGGAGGCGACGACCACGCGACCGATCCCGGCGGCGACGATCGCATCGGTGCAGGGCGGCGTGCGTCCCTCATGGCAGCAGGGCTCCAGCGAGACGTACAAAGTCGCCCCCGAGGCACTCTCGGCACAGTCGTCGAGCGCGACACGCTCGGCGTGCGGCTCGCCCGCGCGAGCGTGGAAGCCCTCGCCGATCGTGCGCCCGTCCTTGACGACGACGGCGCCGACGAGCGGGTTCGGAGAAGTGCTGCCGTGCGCCATCGCGGCGAGCTCGACCGTCCGCCGAAGGTGGCGCACGTCCTGCTCGGTGACTGTGCTCGGGGCCATTCAGGGAACCGCGAGCCGGGATTGACTCGCGAGTCAACTCTACCAGCGCCCGCCCCCGGACCCGCGCCTGTCCCGTCCCCGCAAGTGCCTATCGTGCCGCGCCCGATGCACGTTCGCACCGCCACGCACGCCGCCCGCCCGTCAGCGGCATGGCCCTCGGACCGTCCGCTGCGCGCCTGGCAGCAGGCGGCGCTCGAACGCGTGCTCGAGTCCCCCGACGGTGACTTCCTCGCGTCCGCGACCCCGGCAGCCGGCAAGACGACGTTCGGCCTGCGCGTCGCCCACGACCTGCTGCGCCGCGGTCTCGTCGGCCGCGTCTGCATCGTCGCGCCGACGACCCACATCTGCCGCCAGTGGGCCGCCGACGCAGCCCGTTACGGAATCGACCTTGAGCCCAACCGCCCGAACGCCGACGGCCCCGAGCCGCGCGACCGCCACGGCGTCGCCGTCACCTACCAGACCGTCGCCGCCGGGCCCAAGGTCCACCGCGCCGCCACCGCCGCCCGCCGCACCCTGCTGATCGCCGACGAGCCCCACCACATGGGCGAGCTCGCCGCCTGGGGCCAGAGCGCCGAGCTCGCCTTCGCCGGCGCCGGCTTCCGCCTTCTTCTCTCCGGGACGCCGTTCCGCTCCGACAACACCGCCATCCCCTGGGTCCGCTACGACGACGATGCGCTCAGCGAGGCCGACTACTCCTACTCCTACACCCACGCGCTCGTCGACGGGGTCTGCCGCCCGATCACCTTCCTCACCTACGGCGGCGAGATGGAGTGGGTCTCCGACGGCGAGACGCGCCGCTTCGACTTCGACGTCGTCCTCCCCCGCCAGGAGGCGGCCCGCCGCCTGCGCACCGCCCTCGACCCCAACGGCGACTGGATCGGCCAGGTCCTGCGCGACGCCGACGCCCGCCTGACCGACTGCCGTGCCACCGGCCACCCCGCCGCCGGCGGTCTCGTCGTAGCCGCCGACAAGGAGCACGCCCGCCAGATCGCCCGCCGCCTCGGAACTGTCGCCGGCGAGCAGCCCGCCGTCGTCACCTCCGACGACCCCGGCGCGTCCGCCGCCATCGAGCGCTTCGCCGCCGGCACCGACCGCTGGCTCGTATCCGTCCTGATGGTCAGCGAGGGCGTCGACATCCCCCGCCTTCGCGTCGGCGTCTACGCCACCGCCGCCCGCACCGAGCTCTTCTTCCGCCAGGTCGTCGGCCGCTTCGTCCGCCGCACTCCCACCCCCAGCCGCCAGATGAGCTTCCTCCTCCTCCCCGCCGACCCTCAGCTCAAGCGCCTCGCCGCCACCATCGAGGAGGAGCGCCGCCACGCCCTCGCCCTCGTCCCAGACCTCGAGGAACGCGACGCCCCTCTCGACCGCTCCCCCTCCACCGACGGCTTCCTCGCCCTCTCCTCCAGCGCCCGCCTCGACGACGTCATCTCCTCCACCACCCGCCCCGGCGACGCCCTCCACCTCTTCGCCGACGCCGACAACCCCGACTTCGCCACCACAACGGTGCCCGCCACCGAGGCCGACGAGACCCCAGCACCCGAAGAGCCCGAGCCCGCCTACCGCCGCCGCGAGCGCCTCCGTGAACGCCGCTCCTACCTCGTCTCCGAGGTAGCCCGCACAAAACGCCAAGAGCACCGCGCCATCAACGCCCGCGTCAACCACGCCCTCGGCCTCACCACCGTCAAAGACGCCACAGACGCCCAACTCGAGCGCTCCATCGCCCTCCTCGAGCGCGAGCTCGGCCTGAAGTAACCCCACCGCTCCAACCCTCAGCCGACCCAGAGCCCTCGGCGTCGGCCCCCGCGGGTGGCGACGATTTTGCGTTTGGGCGCGCAGCTTGCGAGCACCCAAACCAAAATCGGAGACAGGACCCGCGGGCAGCCACGCCCAAGCCCGGCGCCCTACGGCACGTACTGATCGCCAGCAAGCTGGCGCACGGTGTACGCGCCACGCGGCCACCCCAACGAGAACCCCCGCGGCTCCCTCACCCACTCCGTCGCATACCGCGCCAGCTCCAACGCCCGGTCCTCCCACCACGTCCCGATCGGCAACGGCCCCCCGTTGCAGGACCCAGCCGAGTACCCCGGCCGATTCACATACAGGTACGCATCCACCACGTCGGGCCGCAGCGTCGCCGTGGTCGGCGCCGGGCCCAGCCCGCGCCGCTGCGCATGGCACCAGATGTTCACCCGGCGCCAGATCTTCGGATCGCGGCTGATCCAGCGCCGGTAGTGCACCGGCCCCCGCCCGTTCTCGGACGTGTTGACGATGAAGTGCTTGCCGCCGGTGAGGCGCGAGAGCTCGAGCCCATGCCTCACGTTCGCGGCCGTCCAGTCCTTGTGCGTGACGTTGAGCATGAACCCGCGCACCTTTGCGATCCCGATGTAGCGCAGCTGCTTCGCCGTCCGTGCCGCCGGCTCCCAGTCCGACGCGCCGGCCTCGAGGTAGATCGTCGCGTTCGGCAGCCGCGACAGGATGTCGACGCCGTAGCGCAGCGTGTCGAGGCGCGCCTTGCGGCGCGAGACGGCGAGGCAGTCGAGCGTGCCGAGCGAGTCCGGCTCGAAGCCGATCACCACGCGGGCGTCGCCGATGCCTGCGGCGAACTGGTCGTACCAGCGTCGCTGGCGCGCGTCCTCGGCGGCGCCGCCGGCGGTGTAGCGCTTGTGGCAGGCCTTGCCCTGGTGGCGCATCACGACGATCTGCGGCACGGAGCCGGGCTGCTCCTCGGCGACGCGCTCGACGTAGCTGCGAGCGACGCCGTAGGTCCCGCCCTTGTCGTTCTCGTTCCAGCGCCCCAGCCACTTGAACTGGGGCTGCAGCGCGATCTTCGCGATCAGCGCGGCCTTGCCGTGCTCGCCGCGCCGGACGTAGCGCTGGTACTGCTCGTACTGAGGCGCCCACGTCTTGTCGACGAACCACTCGACGCCGGTCAGCGGGTTCGGCGAGGCGGGGTCGACGCCGCGCGGGTCGACGGCCGTCTGCGCGCTCGCCGTCGCGCAGACAGCGAGCGCCAGTGCGATGGCGACTGGGATTCGCAGGAGGCGCACCCTCACCGATATCGGCCGACCGGCGAGGCGGCTTTAGGTCGCGCTCCTGCCCTGCCTACTTGGCGAGCGGCTCCTTCTGGGCGGCGGTCTCCGGGGCCTCGATGTAGGGCTGCTGCTCGTCCTGGGTCTCGGTCTCGTGGTAGACCGACTCGGCGTTGACCGCCCAGATGTCGTGCTCGGTGCCCTTGACGAGGTTGTCGACCGCGCGCATCGCGGTCAGCATCGAGTGGTCGGAGTTGTTGTAGCGGTGGAGGCCGTTGCGACCGACCTGCTGGAGGTTCTCGAGCCCATCGAGCCAGCCGCGGATCGCCGTGATCCGGTCGGCGTAGTCCATGTCGTACATCGGGTAGGCCTTCGGGACGCGGGTCGCGAAGCCGAACTCGAGCTTGTCCGGCGTCGCCAGCCCGAGCTGCTCGAGCTCGCGCATGCCGAGCTCGACGAGCTTGTCGTCGGGTGTCTCCCAGAGCTCGTCGCCGGCGAAGCAGAAGTACTCGAGGCCGATGCAGGCCTTGCTCGGGTCGGGGACCATCCAGGGGCTCCAGGAGCGGAAGTTCTGGATCCGGCCGACCTCGACGTCGGGCTCGTGGATGTAGATCCAGTTGTCGGGGAACAGGTCCTCGCCGTCGAGCACCAGCGACACCGTCAGGAAGTCGCGGTAGCGAAGGCCCTTCGCGGCGGCGACGACCTCGGGGGCCGGGCTCGGCTCGGCCATCCCGACGATGTTGCGCAGCGGCAGGGAGCTGATGATGTAGTTGGACTCGTACTCCTTGCCGCCGGCGACGACCTTGGTCGCCCGCGCGCCCTCGAAGACGACCTTCTCGACCGGCGTGTTCAGCAGCACCTGGCCGCCGAGCCGCGTGATGTCGTCGGTCATCGTCTCCCACATCTGGCCGGGGCCGTAGCGCGGGTAGTTGAACTCGCCGATCAGCGTCTTGATCTCGTTGCCCTTGTTGCCGAAGAAGGCGGCCTTGGCGGCGCTGAAGAAGGACAGTCCCTTG
>DATABO010000006.1:0-1525 GCA_036259535.1 Thermoleophilaceae bacterium | reverse complement strand
CCCGGACCCCCGTAGGCGCTTCGCGGGTTGGGGTGGGACCGATTCTCCGTGAGGGGTAGCATCGAGACGATCGGCACTAGCGGGAGAAGGAGCTTGGGTTGCAGGTTCGAGATGGGATGAGCAGCGTCGTTCTGACGGTCGGGCCGCAGCACACCCTGCGCGACGCCGCGCAGGCGATGGCCGAGCGTGCCGTCGGAGCCGCGGTCGTGATCGACCCGGATCAACCCGGCCCGGGGATCTTCACCGAGCGCGACCTGCTCGACTCGCTCGGTCGTGGCCAGGACCCCGGGACCGAGCGCGTCGCCGATCACCTCTCCGCCAACCTGACCTTCGCCGCCCCCGACTGGTCGCTCGAGCGGGCGGCGGAGGAGATGGTCCGCGGCGGCTTTCGCCACCTCGTCGTGATCGACGGCGGCGAGCTCGTCGGCATCGTGTCGATGCGCGACATCGTCCGCTGCTGGGTCACCGACGGCGCTACGTCGGAGATGCCCGCCGGGCGCTAGCTAGCGAGCACCGCAGCTATGGCTCAGTGCTCGAGTGGCAGGTCGGCGATGTCGCGTCGCGTGTCGCCGACCCAGCGCAGGATCGCGATCAGGGCGATCAGCAGCCCGGCGCCGAAGACGAACCAGTTGAGCACGACGCCGACGATCGCGATCGTCGTGCCGAGCGCGACGACGACCGGGATGTAGGACGGCCCCGGGAGATGGATCGCCTCGCCGGGCGGCGGGACCTCGCCGGAGTGGCCAATCTGGTCGGCCATCTCAGTAGACGAGCCCGACGATCCAGGAGGCGGCGAAGACGATCAGCGAGATCGCCCCGGCGATCAGGGCCGTGCGAAGGTTGCGGTTGGCGAGGCGGCGGTCCACAGAGCCGCCGTTTCTACCAGAATCACCGTGGGGATGAGCTTGCGCGACGGCATCGATCTCGGGCGGCATGGCTGAGCGCGGCGTCAGTGGCGCGTTGGTCGGGATCGACGTCGGCGGGACCAAGGTTGCCGCGGCTGTCGTAAACGGCCTGGACATCGTCGAGCGCGTCGAGCAACCGACCGAGCTGACCTCCACGCAGGCGTTGCTCGACCAGATCGCCGCGGTCGCCCGGGATGCGCTGACGAGGGCGGGTGCTGGCGAGTTGCGCGCCGCCGGCGCCGGCATCCCGTCGCAGATCGACGCAGCGAGCGGCACCGCCCTCGCCAGCGTGAACATTCCATTGAGCGGCGTTCCGGTGCGCGAGGAGCTGGGCAACCGGTTGGGAGTGCCCGTCTTCGTCGACAACGACGCCAACTGCGCTGCGCTCGCGGAGGCTCGGCTCGTCCCCGACCCGCCGGCCGACGAGCTGGTGATGCTGACCCTCGGGACCGGCGTCGGAGGCGGGATCGTGGTCGACGGGCGGATCTTCCGCGGCGCGACCGGACTGGGCGCGGAGCTCGGCCACATCGTCGTCGACGGGCGCGAGCGGACGCCCGCGGCGCCGGGAGCGTTTCCGCGCCCGGGATCGCTGGAGTGGCACTGCAGCGGGCGCCCGCTGC
>DATABO010000005.1:0-4199 GCA_036259535.1 Thermoleophilaceae bacterium | reverse complement strand
ACGCGAGCTGGGTTCAGAACGTCGTGAGACAGTTCGGTCCCTATCTGCCATGGGCGTTGGAGAATTGAGAGGAGTCGTCCCTAGTACGAGAGGACCGGGATGAACGGACCTCTGGTGTACCAGTTGTCCCGCCAGGGGCATTGCTGGTTAGCTACGTCCGGATGGGATAACCGCTGAAAGCATCTAAGCGGGAAGCCCACCTCGAGATGAGTTCTCCCATCTCCTTGAGAGAGTAAGAGCCCTGGAAGACCACCAGGTGATAGGCCGGATGTGTAAGCGCGGCAACGTGCTCAGCAGACCGGTACTAATTGCTCGAGGGCTTGACGGATTTTTGATTCACCCATTGTTTGGCTAGCTGTGCGGTTTTGAGGGCCCGACACGTTGTCGGTCCTGTGCGAGGGCGGTAGTCAAGAGCCGCTCTCGTCACGGCTTTCGGTGGCTTTGCGAGGGGGAAACACCTCTTCCCATTCCGAACAGAGCAGTTAAGCCCCTCCGCGCCGATGGTACTTGGCTTGAAAGGGCCTGGGAGAGTAGGTCGCCGCCGATTCTTGACTCGAGCGGGTCGCCCACCGACGTGGGTGACCCGCTCTTCGTTTGATCCTCATCGACTCTCCAGCCTGGCTCGTATCGACCATGTCAACGCTCGCACTAATCCTGATCGTCGCGGCAGTCGTCGTCATCGGCCTGCTGGTCGCCGGCTCGCTCGCCGTGCGGCGCCGGACCGAGCGCGACCGCGAGGCCTACAGGGAGCACCTGGCGGCTGCTGACCACGCGCTGGAGGCGGCACGCGCCAGCGATCGCGGCTGGGACCGCTCGGTGATGGAGGATGTCGCGCGGGCCGCGCTCAACGAGCACCGGCCGGGCTGGGACTTCCGCTCGCTCGACCTCGTCCTGGTCGACGACCGTCCCGGCGTCGAGGAGGACTGCGCGCACTTCGAAGCCAGCGACGGCGACGCGCGCGTGTTGGTCGTCCTGACGCGCGGCGAGACGGGCTGGACGGCGGGCGAGGTCCGCTGAACGGCGTGCACGTCCTCGTGCCGGCAACGGAGCTGGTCGAGGGGTTCGTGCCCGAGACGGATCTCGAGCGGCGGATCGCGGAGGATCCGGTCCTGCTGCGCGGGCTGGCGTGGGGCGAGCCGCGGGCGGGCCACCCCGAGGGTCCGGTCGGCCGCCACGTCGCCGACCTGCTCGATACGATCGACGCCTGGGGCGAGCGCGGCCAGCGGCGTGCGCATCTGCGCTTCGTCGCGCTGCTGCACGACGCGCTGAAGTACAAGGTCCGCGACTGGCTGCCGCATCAGGGCCCCAACCACCATGCCGCGCGGGCGCGCCGGGTCGCCGAGGGCTACGTCGAAGACGAGCGGCTGCTCGCGACGATCGAGCTGCACGATCGTCCCTATGGCATATGGCGCCGGATGCGCCGTACGGGGAAGCTCGACGACCGTGCGTTCCGGGACATGCTCGAGCGGGTTCCCGACCGCGCTCTGTTCCTGCGCTTCGTCGAGCTCGACGGATCGACCGAGGGCAAGGATCCCGCGCCGATCGACTGGTTCAGGGCCGAGCTGGGACGGCGCGGTCTGGCGCCGTAGCGCACAGCTGCGAACCCGCGCCGGCGCAACGGTCGCGGACGCGAGGTGGCTGGTCTGCCAACGAGCTTCCGCAGCGGTCGAGGCGCATCACGCCGCCGCTCTCGTCGAGGCCGTACTCGCCGAGCGTAATCAGCTCGACGACGATGTCGAGGCGGCCAAGGATCTGCTGTCGGAGGCGGGGGAACATGTGTTCGTAAAGGTAGGGCGCCGCACGGACGGACAGCATTGCGCTGCAACGTCTCTTGCACGGCGCCTCGATCGTACCCGTACCCAGCTCTCGCGGGCCGTTGCCGTCGCTAGGGTGGCGCGATGGTCCACATGAGGATCGTGGCCTCTCCAGAGGCCGCCCGCCATGCGGTCGACCTTCTGTGCGCCTCGGAGTCGACGTTCAACGTCGTGCACCTGCCCGGGGCGGCAGCCAAGCCGGCGGGCGACGTGGTGCTCGCCGACGTCGCCCGCGAGGACGCCAGCGTCATGGTGCAGGACCTACGCGAGCTCGGCATCGGCACCAGCGGCTCGATCGCGCTGTCGTCGGTCGAGACCCAGGTATCCGATGCCGCCGAGCGCGCCGAGCGCCATGCCGCCGGGCTTCCGAGTGACGCGGTCATCTGGGAGGACGTCGACAGCAGGACCGAGGAGCTGACCGAGCTCTCGGGGACTTTCCTCGCGTTCATGGTGCTGGCGATGCTGATCGCCGTCGTCGGCCTGGTGCTCGACCAGCCGATCCTGATCGTCGGGGCAATGGTCGTCGGACCGGAGTTCGGGCCGCTCGCGGGGTTCTGCGTAGGGCTCGTGCAGCGCCAGCGGCGACTCACCCGCCGCTCGCTCGCGGCGCTGGCGGTCGGCTTTCCCGTCGGGATCCTGGCCGCCCTCGCCTTCTCGCTCCTGCTCGACGCGGCCGGCAAGGTCCCCGACGGCTTTGCGCCGGCCGACCATCCGCTGACGCGGTTCATCTCCCAGCCCGACGAGCTCTCCTTCGTGGTCGCGTTCATCGCCGGGGTCGCCGGCGTGCTGTCGCTCACGAGTGCGAAGTCGGGAGCGCTGATCGGCGTCCTGATCTCCGTGACGACGATCCCGGCGGCCGCCAACGTCGCCGTCGCCGCGTCGGTCGGCGAATGGGGCGAGGCCGCCGGCGCGCTTGGTCAGCTGGCGGTCAACCTGACCGCGATCGTGGTCGCCGGGACGCTGACGCTCTACCTCCAGCGGCGCGTCTACGTCGCGCGGCGGGTCCGTCATCTGAGCGATCCGAGCCGAGCGCGGGCCGGGCTGCCGGTCGGCCAGAGCACGCGTCCGCACGACGTCCACGGTCGGGCGGGCCGGCGCTGAGGCGGGCGCCGGTCAGGACAGGTCCTTCCGGCAGGGGATCGCCGGCGAGAAACGAACCCTCAGGACTGATGGGCTTCGCTACCCTTGCCCGGCCGTCGACTCCCCCGAGCTGGACGGATCCACGCATGGAGAAATTCATCATCGAAGGCGGTCAGCCGCTGTCCGGGACGGTCGTGCCGGCCGGGAACAAGAACGCCGCCCTGCCGGTGCTGGCCGCGACGCTGCTCACGCGCGACGAGGTCGTGCTGCGCAACATCCCGCGGATCCGCGACGTCGAGGCGATGGTCGACCTGCTGCGCCAGCTGGGCGCCGAGACGGAGTGGCGCGACGACAACGCGATCGCGGTCTGCGCCGCCGACGTGCGCGAGACGACCGTCGACACCGCGATCGCCGAGCGCATCCGGGCGTCGTTCCTTGCGGCGGGGCCGCTGCTCGCGCGCTTCGGCCGCGCGACGATGCCGCCGCCCGGCGGCGACGTGATCGGTCGTCGCCGGCTCGACCCGCACCTCGACGCCTTCCGTGCGCTGGGCGCGACGGTGCACTCCGGCCGCGCCTACGACATCGAGGCCGCTGGCGGACTGCGCGCCTGCGACTTCTTCATGGACGAGCCATCGGTGATGGGCACCGAGAACGCGCTGATGGCGGCCGCCTTGACCCCCGGCTCGACCGTCATCCACAACGCGGCCTCGGAGCCCCATGTCCAGGACCTAGCGCGACTCCTGCTCGCGATGGGGGCTCGCATCGAGGGCATCGGCTCGAACGTCATCGTCGTCCACGGCCAGGAGGAGCTGGGCGGCGCCGACTTCACGATCGGTCCCGACTACATCGAGATCGGAAGCTTCATCGCGCTCGCCGCCTGCACCGGCGGGGAGCTGCGGATCAAGGACGCCGCGCCCGACGACCTCAGGATGACGCGGCTCGCCTTCGAGCGGCTCGGCTGCCGGGTCGACATCGACGGCGGCGACGTGGTCGTCCCGCCCGGCCAGCAGCTGCGCGTCCGCGACGACGAGGGCGACGCCGTCTCGAAGATCGAGGACGGGCCCTGGCCCGCGTTCCCCGCCGACCTGACGTCGATCGCGCTGGCGATGGCGACACAGGCCGAGGGCATGGTCCTGATCCACGAGAAGATGTTCGAGAACCGCCTGTTCTTCGTCGACAAGCTCGTCTCCATGGGCGCTCGGGTGATCGTCTGCGACCCGCACCGCGCGGTCGTCAGCGGCCCGAGCCGGCTTCACGGCGAGCGCATGGAGAGCCCGGACATCCGCGCCGGCATGGCGATGCTCA
>DATABO010000004.1:0-25638 GCA_036259535.1 Thermoleophilaceae bacterium | reverse complement strand
GCTGGCGGCCGCGTCCGGCGCCCACCGCGATCCGGCGCTGTTCCTCTCGCGCACGGGGCGACGGCTGGCCACGACCGACGTCCGGCGCCGCTTGCGCGTCGCGCTGCGCCATGCCGGAGTGCAGGCGGCGGCCTCGCCGCATGCTCTGCGACACTCCTTCGCGACCCACCTGCTCGATGGCGGCGCCGACCTGCGCACGATCCAGGAGCTGCTTGGACACAGCTCCCTGAGCACGACCCAAACCTACACTCGGGTAGAGTCGAAGCGGCTCAGAAAGGCATATGCGCAGGCCCATCCGCGCGCGTGAAGGGTGACTGGACGAGGTGGAGACGAACCTCAAGGCGATCGAGCTGAAGGACCTTTGGAGCCGTTACAAGCAGGACGGCGACCAGCAGGCGCGTGAGCGCCTCGTCCTCGCGTACTCGCCGCTGGTCAAGTACGTCGCCGGCCGCATGTCGAGCGGCCTGCCGGCCCACGTCGAGGAGGCCGACCTGATCTCCTACGGCCTGCTGGGGCTGATCTCGGCGATCGAGCGGTTCGACCTGGAGCGCGAGATCCGCTTCGAGACGTTCGCCGTGACGCGGATCAAGGGCTCGATCATCGACGAGCTGCGCTCGCTCGACTGGGTGCCGCGCTCCGTGCGCGCGAAGGCGCGCGAGATCGAGCAGACCAACGCCAAGCTCGAGAACAAGCTCCAACGCGCCCCGACCGACGCGGAGATGTCCGACGCGATGGGCGTCACTCAGGACGAGTTCCAGGAGTCGCTGGTCAAGATCGCCAACTCCTCGGTCGTCGCCCTCGACGAGCTGTGGACCGTGTCGGACTCCTCCGGGGATCAGGTGTCGCTGCTCGACACGATCCCCGACCCGCATGCGGCCGACCCCGCGCGCGAGCTCGACCTCACCGACATGAAGGACAACCTCGCGGACGCGATCGCGCGGCTGCCCGAGCGGGAGAAGCTCGTGATCGCGCTCTACTACTACGAGAACCTGACCCTGCGCGAGATCGGCGAGGTTCTCGGAGTCACCGAGTCGCGCGTCTCGCAGCTCCACACCAAAGCCGTCCTGCGCCTGAAGTCGAAGCTCCAGGGCGACACGCTCGGCGACCCGGCCGACTGAGCCGGCGGATTCCTTTGAGCACCACGGCGGACATCGGAATCGAGCGGCGCGGCGAGTGGATCGTCGCTCGCCTCGGCGGCGAGCTCGACATGACCAACTGCAGCTACGTGCGCGACGAGCTGATGCGGTCGATCCCCGGCTCCGCCGACGGCCTGGTGGTGGACCTGAGCACGACGGTCTACCTCGACTCGGCGGCGATCGAGCTGCTGTTCGAGCTCGCGCGACGGCTCGGCCGCCACCGCCAGGGCCTGCGCATCGCGATGCCCGGCGACTCCCCGTTGCGACGGGTCATCGAGCTGACCGACGTGCGCGCCGTGGCGGCGGTGCATCCCACGGTCGACGCGGCAGTAGCATCGGGCCAGTGAAGAAGGAGCTGCGCCCGTTCCACGATGCCGTCTCCTGTGACGTCTGCGCTCGGACGATCCTCAAGGGCGAGCGGATCGAGCACTACCTCGCCCCGGGCGGCCACCGCAACCTCGTCTGCGAGCTGTGCTTCGTCCGGGCCGAGCACGCCGGCTGGATCCGCGAGTCGGCGGCCGACCAGATCCCGACCCGCGCCGGCCGGCCGCAGGAGCGCCGTCAGATCTTCGGCCGCCTGCGCCGCCGTCGCGACGGCGCGGTCGATGGGCCACGCGTCGAGCCGGGAACCGCTGGCGCTTACGCCGACTCCGCCTCCGCGCCCACGCGCGACGACGCGCCTGCGCTCGACGCGAGCGCCGAGGAGCCCGTCGCCGCGCCGCCGCGCCGCCGCGAGGCGCCACAGGACCCGCGCCACGTGCGCGCGGTGCCGACGACCGCCGAGGTCAAGGTCGAGCGCGCGCTCGAGCTGTTCAACGGCTCCGAGCACCAGCGCACGGTGGCCGGCCTGACCCGCACCCTCGGATACCCCTGGGCGACCGCGATTCCGGATGGCGCTGCCCCGAGCGCCGTTACGCTGGTCGTCGCGTGGGAGCTGTCCTGGTACCGCTACCGGGTCGATCTCGGCGACACGGCCGAGCCGGTCGCGCTGCAGGAGAAGGGCGACGAGCTCAACGACATCGACGAGGCGCTGCGGCGCTGGAACGCCGGGCTCGACGAGGAGGGCCGGCTGGTGATGGAAGGAGGAGCCATCCGATGATCTACTGCGTGGTCCCGCGAGCGCTGGAGAGCGAGCTCTACGACAAGCTCGTCGAGCACTACCGCGACGAGCCGAGCGTCGAGGTGATCGTCGACCGCCGCGCCCAGGGCGGAACGCCCGGCAGCCATGACCCGATGACCGACCGTCGCCGCGTGCGGCCGAAGGGCAGCTTCCCGCCGATCGACGCGCCGCCGGGATGACCAAGGTCGTCGTCAACGTCGACGGAGGGGCGCGCGGCAACCCGGGGCCCGCCGCGATCGGCGCCGTCGCCGCCGATCCCGACGGCAACGTGCTCGCCGAGCGCGGCGCCTACATCGGCGAGTCGACCAACAACGTCGCCGAGTACCGCGCGCTGCTGCTCGGCTTGGAGCTAGCGCGCGAGCTCGGGGCTGCCGAGGTCGAGGTGGTCAACGACTCTGAGCTGGTCGCCAAGCAGATCTCAGGCGCCTACCGGGTCAAGCACGCCGGCCTCAAGCCGCTCTACGTCGAGGCGATGGAGGCGTTGCGCGGGTTCGACGACTGGCACGTTCGCAGCGTCCGGCGCGAGTCCAACACCCGCGCCGACGCGCTCGTCAACGCCGCGCTGGACGCCGAGCTGCAAGCCCGCTGACGCGCGCTGCGCGCCACGCCCGCGCGGCTCACTAGTCTCGTTGGGTTGATGCACGCGCGCGCCGACAGCCAGCCTGGGCCGACCCAGGCGCGTGTGTGGATGCTCGCTGAGGAGCGCTCGAAGCAGGAGCTCGTCTTCGCCTTCCCGTTCGACGAGGACCTCAACGAGGCCGTGAAGCAGCTCCCGGGCCGTTGGTTCGACTGGCGCCGCAAGCACTGGCGGGTGCCCGCCGAGGCCGGCGCGGCGCAGGCGGTGGGGGAGCTGCTCGAGCGATTCCCCGAGCTCGTGGTCGAGCCCGACGTCATCGCCTGGCTGACCGACTCCGAGCGCTGGCGGGCGCTCGTGTCGGTCGTGATCCACGCGGGCGGCGGCGCCTTCGTCGTGCGCACCGTCTCGGGCGAGCTGCCTGAGACCGGGCTCGAGGGCGGGATTGCGACCGGCGAGGACCGGCTCGTGTTCCCGTTCGACCCGCAGACCGCGGCGCGGCTGCCGCTGCTCGAGGGAGCGCGCATCGACGATCTCGCCCACGCGTGCATCCGCGAGCTGGCGGCCGGCCGGCAGCCGGCGCCGGCCGAGTTGAGCGTCGAGATCGGCGAGGACGGCGAGCCCGAGCTCACGCTCTTCACGGTCTGGGACCCGGCGGTGGCCCGCGACTACAAGCGCCTGCCCGAGGCCAAGCCGGTCCCCCGCAGCGCGCGCGTGTTCAACCGCGACGCGGCGTGGGGCGTCGCCGTGCCCGCGGACCCGGCGCTTGCGCGCGACCTCGCCGGCTTCGTCGCCGACCACCCCGGGGTAGGCCTCGACGACCGCGCCCGCGACCTGCTCGACGAGCTGACCGCCGAGCACGACCGCGCCTCGGCGACGGTGGCGCTCTCCTACGCCGACGACGCCGACCTCGACGGCGTGGCCCTCGGCGGCGAGCTGCACCCCTTCCAGCGTGCCGGCGTCCGCTATGCGCTCGCGCGTCGCCAGACCTTCATCGCCGACGAGCAGGGTTTGGGCAAGACGGTCCAGGCGCTCGCCGCGCTCCAGGCCGACGACGCCTTCCCGGCATTCGTCGTCTGTCCGGCGAGCATGAAGCTGACCTGGCAGCGCGAGGCGGGCATCTGGCTGCCCGAGCGCCGCGTCGCCGTCCTCGAGGGCCGCACCGGCGCGACCTGGGACGCGGCCGCCGAGCAGGCGGAGATCCTCGTGCTCAACTACGACATCCTCGAGGCCCATCTGTCGCGCCTGCTCGACATAGGGCCGCGCGCGCTGATCCTCGACGAGTCCCACTACGTCAAGAACCCGCGCGCCGGCCGCACCAAGGCGGCGCTGGAGCTGGCTGGCGGCCTGCCCGACGACGCCCTGCGGCTCGCCCTGACCGGCACGCCGATCCTCAACCGGCCCGACGAGCTGATCGCCCAGCTGCGCGTGCTCGGGCGCCTGCGCGAGTTCGGCAGCGGCGCCAGGCTCTCGCGCCGCTTCCGCGCCGCCGGCAGCGACGATCGCCTGCACTGGAACCTGCGCGCCGTCTGCTACGTCCGCCGTACCAAGCAGCAGGTGCTGCCCCAGCTTCCGTCCAAGCGCCAGGACATGGTGCCGGTCCTGCTCTCCAACGAGCACGAGTATCGCCTCGCCGAGGAGGACGTGATCGCCTGGCTGCAGACCCTGCCGCTCGACCTCGGCACCCTCGACGCGAAGATCGCCGCGGCGCTGCGCGCCGAGCAGCTCGTCAGGCTCAACAACCTGCGCCAGCTCGCCGCCGCTGGCAAGCTGCCGACGGCGCTCGCCTGGATCGCCGACTTCCTCGAGTCCGGGGAGCCGCTGGTCGTCTTCGCTGAGCACGTCGCGATTCAGAAGGCGGTGGTCGAGCGCTTCCCCGACGCCGCCCACATCCTCGGCGCCGACACGACGCACGCCCGTCAGCGCGCGGTCGACGCCTTCCAGCGCGAGGACGGCCCGCAGCTGATCGTCTGCTCGATGCGCGCCGCCTCCCAGGGCATCACGCTGACCCGTGCCTCCAACGTCGCCTTCCTCGAGCTCGACTGGACGCCGGCCCGCCACGACCAGGCCGAGGATCGCCTGCACCGCATCGGACAGGAGAGCGCCGTCACCGCCTGGTACCTGCTGGCGCCGGAGACGATCGACGAGACGATGGCCGAGCTGCTGCAGCGCAAGCGCAGCCTGATCGACGCGGTCACCGACGGCCAGGTCCACGACGAGGAGCGACTCGTCGACGCCGTCGTGCGCGAGCTGCGCGGCCGCCCGTTCCGCCACCTGCGCGTCGTCGCCTAGGCGGACGACGGGCTACTCGTCGAGGATCGCGACCGCGCGGGTCGGGCCGGCGCTGCCGCCGACGACCTTGAGCGGGAAGCAGGCGACGGTGAAGCCCGTGGGCGGCAGCTCGCCGAGGTTGAACAGGCGCTCGATCTGGGAGTAGGCGAGGCCGGCCTGGTGGGCGGCCCAGAAGATCCCCCGCTCGCCGCGGCGCTTGGCCTCCTCGGCCTGCATCCAGAGCGGTGCGTCCCAGCCCCAGGCGTCGATGCCCATCACGCGCACGCCGCGCTCGTAGAGCCAGTGCGTCGCCTCGACCGTCACGCCGGGACCGAGCGCCATGTAGCCGGGGTCGTCGTAGAAGGCGTCGCGGCCCGTGCGTACCAGGACGATGTCGCGCTCGCGCAGCTCGTGGCCGACGCGCTCCAGCTCGGCGTCGATCTCGCGGGCGGTGACGGGATCGCCGTCGGCCTTGGCCGTCATGTCGAGCACGACGCCGGGCCGGTAGAACCAGTCGAGCGGCAGCTCGTCGATCGACTGCGCCCGCTTGCCGTCGATCGTCGAGTTGTAGTGCCACGGCGCGTCGACGTGGGTCGAGCTATGGGTGCCGAAGTTGGTGAACGTCTCAACGGTCCAGCCCTCGCCGTCGCGCAGCAGGTCCGGCGTGACGCCGGTCAGCGTCTCGATGTCGCGGGCTCCGCCGGCGTGGTCGGTGTAGGCGATGTCGGTTCGCAGCAGCTCCGGCAGCTCGGCCGGGTCCTGGCGGATCGGGGCTGAGAGGTCGACGATGCGGGGCACCGCGTCAACATATCCGCGTGGCAGGCGAATGGCGGTGCGGCGGCGAAGCTGCGGAGGTGGCCTACGTCTACCTGCTGCGCTGCGCCGACGACAGCCTCTACTGCGGCTGGACGACCGACGTGCAGCGGCGCCTGGACGAGCACGGAGCGGGCACGGCCAGCCGCTACACGCGCAGTCGCCGGCCGGTCGAGCTGGCGGCTGTCTTTGAGGCGACCGACCGCTCCGCGGCGCTGCGCGAGGAGGCGCGGATCAAGCGCCTTCCGCGCGCGGCGAAGCTGGAGCTGATCCGAGGATCACCGGCCCAGGCGCCTTAGGAGCTCGCGCGCGACGTGGGGGAGGTCGGCGATCGACTCGCGGATCTCGGTGAGCCCTTGGCGTAGCTCGATGTCGCCGACCTCGAGCAGAACCGGCGAGTCCTGCAGCGTGGCCAGCTTGCCGCCGGCCGAGCTGACGCCCTCGACGGCGTGCTCGATGAAGCCCTTCGCGCCGGTCGAGGGCAGGCCGGCCGACTGGGCGTCGAAGGTCGCCGGCTCGAGCCCCGCGCGCTGTGCGAACGCGACGTAGGCCCGCTTCGCTCGCCCGTAGGCGCGCTGGACAGGGCCGAAGAGCTCCTCCTCGAGCTTGTCGGCGGTCGCCTGATCGAGCTGCTCATAGGCGGCCCCGAGCGAGGCGAGCGCGAAGCCGAGCTCGTCGATCGCCGCGGCGAGGCCGTCGAGCAGCTCCTGTCGTCCCTCGGCGGTCGAGTAGGCCATGCGCTGACAATAGGCGCTGTCGGGGGCCCCGGGCAGGCAACCCTCAGTCGACCCGTGTCAGGCGCGGGCTCGGCCGGTATCGTCGCCCCGCCTTGGCGCAGTCGCTGCCGTCGACCTTGACGACGTCGGCGGTGAAGTCGTTGGCGCCGCGGATCAGCGACGAGCCGACGCCGTAGGAGTCGACCGGCAGCTCGAGGCGCTCGAACTCGCCGATCCGGTCCGCGCCGAAGCCGCCCGAGACGACGATCCGGACGTGATCGTGGCCGGCATCGTCGAGGCCGGCGCGGACCTTCTCGACCAGGCGCGGGTTGACGCCCGTCGGGTCGAAGCTGCCCATCTCGTCGAACAGCGCGTTGTCGACCAGCTTGTCGCTGGTGTCCAGACGCACTCCCCAGAGGTCGTCCCCGAGCGCATCGGCGACCGCCACCGCCGTGCCGACGGAGTCATTCTCGAAGTCGACCAGCACCGTCACGTTGAGCTCGTTGGCGAAGCGGGCCGCGAACCGACGCGCCGCCAGCACCGTGTCGCCGCCGTAGGCCGCGATCAGCCCGTGCGGGACGGTGCCGACCCCGCGCCCGCCCCACCACGACGCCTGCGCGTCGGTCGACACCCCGATCGCCCCAGCGATGTGCGCCGCCCAGCCGTCGCCGGTCTGGACCAACCAGTGGTCGTGGCGGGCGGGAAAGAAGATGATCGGCTTGCCGGCGGCCGCATCGACGACCTCCCGCACGTTGCGCATGACCAGCGTGCGTCGCGACAATGCTCCGAGGTACACGGTCTCGAGGTGGGCGAAGAGGCCGTAGTCGCCCTCGATCGTCAGGACGGGCTCCCACGGCTCGATCTCGTCGCCCTCGAACAGGGCGCAGACCTCGAGCTCCGCCCAACCCGGGATCCAGTCGCCGTCGTCCCCGCGTTTCCCGCTGCACTCGCGCAGCAGCGCGATCGCCTCGTCGATCCCGCCGAGTAGCGAGTGCTTGCGCTGGAACACCTGCATGAGCGTCCGCGGATGATGGTCGTCGTCGGCCAGCAGCTGCTTCGTCTGCACGAAGTAGGCATCCGAGTAGTACCCGTCGCGGAGGCGCTCGACGGGCAGGTTGAAGGTGGAGGAGGGGAGACGCTTGGTCTGGCCCGTCTCGTTCAGGAGCGCTCGCCTTCCGGCTCGGAGACCGGGTTCTGCGAGCCGGGGTCCTGGCCCTGGGCTCCGGCGTGGTCGGCCTCGCCGTACTCGGCGCCCACGTCCGCGCGCTCGTCGGTCCCGGCGTCGCCGATCGGATCCGCCCCTGGGTCCTCGTGCGAGGCGTTGCGCTCGAGCTGCTCCTCGGCCTGCTCGAAGCCCTCCGCATAGCCCTCGCCGCCCTCCACGCGCGGCCGCTCGGCCGGGTCGACGCCCGGCGTCGGGTCCGGCCCGCCGATCTTCGCCGCCTCGCGGGCCGCGGCGGCGGCCTGCTCGTCGGCCAGGGGGTCTCGGTCGTGCTCGTCGGTCATCTCGCTGTCTCCTCGGCTCGCCTGACCGACCGTTACCCCGCTTGGCGACGCGCGAACCGGGTATCCCCGAGCCACGACCCGATGAAGGAGGACCACATGGCCGACCGACCGAGCAACATGGACGAGGCGAAGGGGCGCCTGAAGCAGGGCGCCGGCGACCTGACCGGCGACGAGGATTTGAAGCGCGAGGGCCAGGCCGACGAGGGCGCCGGCAAGGTCAAGGAGGGCATCGACAAGGCGACCGACAAGGTCAAGGGCCTGCTCAACCGCGACAAGTAGGCGCCAGTCCGTCTCCATCGCTGCGGGCGCTCAGGCCCGCCCGCCGTCCCGGGCGTAGGCGTCAGCCGCGCGCAGGGCGGTTGAGCGTGTCGCGCTCGGGGACTCCCTCGGCGAGCTCCTTCTGGCGCTCGATCTCGGCGTTCAGCTCGGCACCCAGAAGCATGGCGACGTTCGTCAGCCAGAGCCAGCCGACGAGGACGATCGCGCCGGTGAAGGCGCCGTAGACCGCGGCGACGTCCGCGATGTAGGAGAGATAGGCCGACAGGCCGAGCGAAGCCAACAGCCAGACTGCGACCCCGACGACGGCGCCCGGCGTGATCCAGCGGAACGCCCGCTGCTTGACGTCAGGCGTCACGTAGTAGACGAGCGCGAACACGAGCATCGCGATCAGCAGCGCCCCCGGCCAGCGGGCGATGCTCCAGATCTCCGCGGCGGTCGACCCCAGGCCGACGAATCCGAGCAGGTCCTCCGCGAACTCGCCGCCGACGAAGACCATCACGACGCTCGCGAGGATCAGCGCCAGCAGCACGAAGGTCGACGCGATGTCGAGTGCCTTTCGACGCAGGAAGCTACGGCCGCCGTCGACCTCGAACACGACGTTCAGTGCCCGGCGCGCCGCCTCGAGCGCGCCCGTGGTCCCGTAGAGCGTCACCACGACGCTGATCGCCAGGCTGGTCGCCGCCGTCCCCTTGCTCTGCAGTGCCGAGCGCAGCGAGTCGTCGAGTGGCTCGATCACCGACTCCGGCGAGACCTCGCGCAGGTACTCCATGACCGCGTCGTAGGTCTCGGGGTACTGGCCCAGCAGCCCGAGCAGCGACAGCCCCAGCAACAGCGCCGGGAACAGCGACATCAGCGAGTAGTAAGTCAGCGCCGCCGCATGGTGGGTCATCTGGTCGTCGTAGAACGAAAGGAGTGTCCGCTTGACGACGGCGGCGGCAGGCCTCATCGACCGACTCGAGAGCACTCGATCGGCCGCGGCGGCATGGGCGTGACCTTAACGCGAAAAGCCCCGCCGGAGCGGGGCTTTCCGAGGAGCGGCTGATGGGATTCGAACCCACGACCTTCTGCATGGCAAGCAGACGCTCTAGCCAGCTGAGCTACAGCCGCGCGGCAGGGACACGATAACGATTGCGTCGCGACAGGGCCGCCGCTCAGCTCTCGAGAGTCGCCTCGACCTCCATCTCGGGCACGGCGGCGAGGGCGACGGACACCGGGCACTCGTCCTTCGCCCGCTCCGCGTACTCGACGAACGTGCTCGCGTCGATGCCCGGGACGCGCCCCTGGGTTCGCAGCGTGATCTTGCGGATCGGTGGCCCGGTGTCGGGCGAGCGCAAGTCGAGTGCCGCCGTGGTGCGCACGGAGTCGGGGACGTGGCCGTCGATGGAGAGGATGTTGCTCAGCGCCATCGAGAAGCAGGCGGCGTGCGCGGCGGCGATCAGCTCCTCGGGGTTCGTCCCCTCGCCCTCCTCGAAGCGCGACTTCGCCGAGTAGTAGCCGCTGAAGAGCCCGTCGCCGACCTCGAGCCGTCCACTGCCCTCTGCGAGGGTCCCCTGCCACTCGGCGCTTCCGTTGCGTGTCGGCATCCGTCCAACCTCCGTGATTCGCCTGCGATAACGCCCGACGATACCCCAGTCGTTTGCGCCAAACCGCACGCGGGTAGCGGTTCGCCGGCCGCCCGGCCGCCTGACGGTCCGGTACCGTCCCTGGCCCCGCAGCGCCCCCCGCAATGTCAGCCACCGAGGAGCAGACCCCCGCCGTGAGCCCCATGAGCGAGATGACCGCGCCACCGACCCAGAACAAGAAGCTCGTCGCCTGGGTAGAGGAGATCGCTGCCCTCACCAAGCCCGCGTCGATCCACTGGTGCAACGGCAGCGCCGAGGAGTACGACCGTCTCTGCCAGACCCTCGTCGACGCCGGCACCTTCGAGCGGCTCTCCGACGCGAAGCGCCCCAACTCCTACCTCGCGCTCTCCGATCCGGGCGACGTCGCGCGCGTCGAGGACCGCACCTTCATCTGCTCCGAGGACGAGGCCGACGCCGGCCCGACCAACAACTGGCGCGCGCCCGCCGATATGCGCGAGACGCTCGGCGAGATCTTCGACGGCTGCATGGAGGGGCGCACGATGTACGTCGTGCCGTTCTCGATGGGCCCACTCGGCTCGCCGATCGCTCACATCGGCATCGAGCTGACCGACTCGCCGTATGTCGCCGTCTCGATGCGGGTCATGACCCGCATGGGCCAGGGCGCGCTCGACGTGCTCGGCGCCGAGGGAGAGTTCGTGCCGTGCGTCCACTCGGTCGGCATGCCGCTGGCCGACGGCGTCGAGGACGTGCCGTGGCCGTGCAACGCGGACAACAAGTACATCGTCCACTACCCCGAGACGCGCGAGATCTGGTCGTTCGGCTCCGGCTATGGCGGCAACGCGCTGCTCGGCAAGAAGTGCTTCGCGCTGCGGATCGCCTCGGTGATGGCGCGCGACGAGGGCTGGATGGCCGAGCACATGCTGATCCTCAAGCTGACCTCGCCCGCGGGGAGGAGCAAGTACGTCGCGGCCGCGTTCCCGTCGGCCTGCGGCAAGACCAACCTCGCGATGCTGATCCCGACGCTCGAGGGCTGGACCGTCGAGACCGTCGGCGACGACATCGCCTGGATGAAGTTCGGCGCCGACGGCCGCCTCTACGCGATCAACCCGGAGGCAGGCTTCTTCGGCGTCGCGCCGGGCACGGGGGAGAAGACCAACCCCAACGCGATGGCGACGATCGAGCGCAACACCGTCTTCACCAACTGCGCCAAGACCGACGACGGCGACATCTGGTGGGAGGGGATGACCGACGAGGCGCCCGCCCACCTGATCGACTGGCACGGCAACGACTGGACGCCGGAGTCCGACACACCGGCCGCGCATCCCAACGCCCGCTTCGCGGTGCCGGCGGCCCAGGACCCGGCGATCGCGCCGGAGTGGGAGGACCCCGCCGGCGTGCCGATCGACGCGATGCTGTTCGGCGGCCGCCGCTCGACCGTCGTGCCGCTGGTCACCGAGGCGCGCGACTGGGAGCACGGCGTCTTCCTCGGGGCGACGATGTCGTCCGAGACGACCGCCGCCGCCGCCGGCCAGGTCGGCCAGCTGCGCTTCGACCCGTTCGCGATGCTGCCGTTCTGCGGCTACAACATGGCCGACTACATGGCCCACTGGCTGAAGATCGGCGAGCGCGAGGGCGCCAACCTGCCGAAGATCTTCTACGTCAACTGGTTCCGCAAGGACGACGACGGCCGCTTCCTGTGGCCCGGCTTCGGCGAGAACAGCCGCGTGCTCGAGTGGGTCTTCCGCCGCTGCGACGGCGAGGGGACCGCGCAGGAGACGGCGTTCGGGCTGGTTCCCGCGGCCTCGGACCTCGACACCGACGGCCTCGACATCGACGCCGCCGACCTCGACGAGCTGCTGCGCGTCGACCCGGAGGCGCTGAAGGCCCAGCTGCCGCAGGTCAAGGAGCACCTCGCCAAGTTCGGCGACCAGCTTCCGGCCGGGATCCGCACCCAGCTCGACGACCTCGAGCGGCGCCTCGGCGCCTAGCCTCGACGGAGAGACGATCCAGAGTCCCGCCGCTCATTGCGGGCGGCGGTAGGCTTCTCGCCTCCACCCGGCGACGTGGCGGAGTGGTTACGCAGCGGCCTGCAAAGCCGTTTACACCGGTTCGATTCCGGTCGTCGCCTTCTCGGTTGGCCCAGCCTTGGCGCCGTCCGCGTGCGTAGCATGCGTCTATGGATGACACCCCGACGCCGCTGAGTCCGAGCCAGCTCGCTGAACTTGAGGCGCGCTACAGGGCCATTCCCGGCTTCGGGGACTGGCCTAGCGAATTGCCTCGGCTCGACGCCTGGGAGAAGAGGCACACAGACCTGGTTGAGTTGGCTGAAGCCGCGACGCCGGAGCAACTGCAGCGAGCCCTGTCGGTGGCTGTACGGGCGGCAGCGTTCGACACCGGCGCGATAGAGGATCTGTATCGCACCGATCGCGGCCTGACTCAGACAGTCGCTACGCAGGCAGCTATGTGGGAGCAGGCTATAGAGGAGCAAGGGCCAGACGCGCGGCCTCTTTTCGAGGCTCAGCTCCGGGTCTACGAGCTTGTTCTCGACGCGGCAACTCGCAACATGGTTGTTAACGAGGCCTGGATTCGCAGACTTCACGAGGAGCTCACCGGGCCTCAGGAGACGTACGTGGTTCACACACCTGTAGGCATTCAGCGGCACCCTCTTCCACAAGGTCAGTACAAGATGCATCCTAATCACGTAAAGACAGCCGCTGGTGACGTGCATGTCTACTCGCCTGTCCTTCAAACGAGACCCGAGATGAAGCGACTCGTCACCGAGCTCAACAGCGAGACCTTCCTCGGGGCGCATACCGTGGCCCAGGCTGCCTACGCCCACTACGGGTTGGTGGCGATTCATCCTTTTGCGGACGGCAACGGGAGAGTGGCCCGAGCGCTCGCCTCGGCATACCTCTATCGAGGGGCATCAGTGCCGTTCCTGGTTCTAGCCGATCAACGAGATGATTATTTCCAGGCTCTCGCTGCGGCAGACGACGGTGACCCGCTGCGGTTCATCGAGTTTGTGGCGGACGTAGGACTGTCCACCATGTCTATGGTGGTGGAGAGCTTGAGGGCGGCCCTAGTGCCGAGCCCCGATGACGCGTTGAAGAGCTTTAGAAATCTATTCACTGCACAAGGCGGTCTAACCCACGCCGAGATGGATGCAATTGGAGCTCGTTTGGCGGACGAGGCCCTTAGCGCCTTCAAGGACCAGGCGGGCGCTCTCGACTGGCCGGCTGGCGTCACCTACCAGGTGACCCGCGGATCGGGTTCAACGACCCGCCAGCCTCCGCAGGACTTTCGCCCAATCATCACTGGCGGAGGACGCTACTTCGAGCTCTCGCTGAGCTCTGCAGCACCGGCACAGGCGCATGCCAGGTTACGGTACGACATGCTCGTATCGACCAGCCAGAACGATGTCGAGACATTTCGGCTACAGCGTGCCGGTCATCCCGATGGAATGACCTTTGCCCTTCGCGACGTGTACCCGGATCTATCGATTTCCGCTCGTTACAGGCTGCAGGCGCTTGCTGAGCGCGTTCTAGGCGTTGAGCTCGACACACTCTTGGATAAGGCTCGAGAGTCCCTACGCAAGACTGGGTACAGGCCATGACAGATGGACGCTGACACTGCCGACGATCTCGACCGCCGGATCACGGAGCTGCTCGACCAGGAGACCTTCGAGCCGCCGGCCGAGTTTGTCGAGCGGGCGCTGCTGACCGACCCGTCGATCTACGAGGAGGCCGAGCGCGACCCGGCGGGCTGGTGGGCGCGACAGGCGGAGGATCTGCACTGGTTCGAGCGCTGGGACACGGTTCTCGACGAGTCGGAGGCGCCGTTCTACAGGTGGTTTGAGGGCGGCAGGCTCAACGCGTCCTACAACTGCCTCGACCGCCACGTCGAGGCGGGGCTCGGCGATCGCGTGGCCTTCCACTGGCGCGGCGAGGAGGGGGAGGAGCGCGACGTCACCTACGCCGAGCTGCTTCGCGACACTCAGCGGCTGGCGAACGCGCTCAAGGACCGCGGGGTCGCGCCCGGCGACGTGGTCGGCATCTACCTGCCGATGATCCCCGAGGTCGTCGTAGCGATGCTCGCCTGCGCGCGGATCGGCGCGCCGCACAACGTCGTCTTCGGTGGCTTCGCGCCGGAGTCGGTGCGCGAGCGGATGGAGTTCTCCGAGGCCAAGGCGCTGATCACCGCCGACGGCGCGCGCCGCAAGGGCAAGACGGCGCCGGTCAAGCCCGCCGTCGACGGCTTCCTCGACAGCCTGCCGGCGATCGAGACGGTCGTCGTGGTGCGCAACACCGGCGATGCGGTCGACATGCGCGACGGCCGCGACGTCTGGTTCCACGAGGCGCTCGAGCAGGCCGACCCCGACTGCCCGGCCACGCCGCTGGACGCCGAGCACCCGCTCTACGTGCTCTACACCTCCGGCTCGACCGCCAAGCCGAAGGGGATCCTGCACACGACCGGTGGCTATCTGACGGGCGTTGCCTGGACGCACAAGCACCTCTTCGACCTCGAGCCGGAGGAGGACGTGTACTGGTGCTCGGCCGACGTCGGCTGGGTCACCGGGCACTCCTACATCGTCTACGGACCGCTGCTCAACGGCGCGACCTCGGTGATGTACGAGGGCGCGCCCGACTATCCCGACAAGGACGTCTGGTGGGAGATCTGCGCCCGCTACGGGGTGACGCTCTTCTACACCGCCCCGACGGCGATCCGCGCCTGCATGAAGTGGGGCGCCGAGCACCCCGCCCGCCACGACCTCTCCAAGCTGCGCCTGCTCGGCACGGTCGGCGAGCCGATCAACCCGAAGGCGTGGGTCTGGTACCACGTGGCGATCGGCGGCGAGCGCTGTCCGATCATCGACACCTGGTGGCAGACCGAGACGGGCCACGTGCTGATCAGCCCGATCCCGGGAATCACAGCGGCGAAGCCCGGCTCGGCGACTCGGCCGCTGCCCGGCATCGACGCCGCGGTCGTCGACCAGGACGGCAACGAGGTCGACGGCCAGGGCCTGCTCGTCCTGCGCCGTCCCTGGCCGGGCATGCTGCGAACCCTCTACAGGGACCCCGAGCGCTTCAAGGAGACCTACTTCTCGAAGTTCGGGCCGACCACCTACTTCGTCGGCGACGCCGCCCGCAAGGACGGCGACGGGTTCCTCTGGGTGATCGGCCGCGTCGACGACGTGATCAACGTCTCCGGCCACCGGCTCTCGACGGCCGAGGTCGAGTCGGCGCTCGTTTCGCACCCGCGCGTCGCCGAGGCGGCGGTCATCGGCCAGCAGGACGAGGACACCGGCCAGTCGATCTGCGCCTTCGTCACCCTCGAGGGCGACCAGGACGGCGACGACGCCCGGATCGCCGAGCTGCGCGAGCACGTCGCCCAGCGGATCGGCAAGCTCGCCCGGCCGAAGCGGATCGTCTGGGCCGACGACCTGCCCAAGACCCGTTCCGGCAAGATCATGCGCCGCCTGTTGCGCGACATCGCGGAGGGTCGCGAGCTCGGCGACGTCACCACGCTCCGCGATCCCGACGTCATGCGGCAGCTCGAGCAGAAGGTCGCCGCCAGGCGAGACGACGCCGAGGCGTAGGAGCTTCGCTCGAAGGTCACGTTCTCAAGGGCGCGCGGGCTGGCGGCTCGGCTCGGCGCCCGCAGCCGCCAGCTCGGCGGGCAGGTTGGGGCGCTGGAGCTGGACCCAGACGACCGCTCCGAGCAGCAGCAGGCCGCCGAGGACCTGCACCGCCGAGAGCCCTTCGTCGTGGATCAGGAAGGCGAAGAGGGCCGAGAGGGCCGGCTCGGAGGCGCCGACGACGGCGATCCGTATCGCGGTGACGTGGCGGACCGCGAGCAGCATCAGCGCGAACGGGAGCAGCGTGCCGACGACGATCACCTCGACGGCGAGCGCCACGTCGGCGGAGCCGTCGAGCCGCTCGAACGGAAACGAGTGCGGCGGCTGGACGGCGAACAGGACGAGCGTGCCTGCGCCGAACGCCCAGACGAGCGTCGTCGCGGGGTGGTAGCGGCCGCTCAGCCGCTCGGCGGTGAGCAGGTAGAAGGCGTAGCCGAAGGCCGCGGCGAGGGCGGCCGCGACGCCGATGCCGTCGAGCGACCCATACGAGCCGACCATCGCGGCGCAGCCGACGAGCGCTAGGACGATCGCCGCGACCAGATCGCCAGGCAGCTTGCGCCGCCGTGCCACGGCGAGCCAGATCAGGATCAGGGCTGGAGCGAGGTACTCGATCGTCAGCGCCACGCCGATCTTGATCCGCTCGACGGCCAGCGAGTAGCTGACGTACAGCAGCCCGATCCCGAAGACGCCGAGCGCGACGAGCGGACGGATCTCGCCGATCGGCACGCGCAGCAGTCGCGGGCGGATGACCACGATCGCCACGAGCAGCAGGGCGAACGTGCCGGCCGTCCTCAGTTCGGCGAGCCGGCTCGCGCTCAGCCCGCCGTCGAGCAGTGTCCGCGACACGCTCGCGTTGAGCGACCAGAGCGTGACGGCCGTGAGCGCCGCGGCGTAGCCGACGAGCGGGCGCCGGCGGCTCAAGACGAGCCGATGTCCTGCACGCGCAGGGCCAGCTCCAGCTCGAACAGGGTCCCGCCCGCCGACAGGTCGACGTCGAGCAGCTGCTCGATGCGGCCGAGCCGATGGTAGAGCGACTGGCGCTCGATGCCGAGCGCGCGCGCAGCCTCGGCGCGGCGGCCGCCGGCGGCGCACAGGACGCGCAGCGTGTCGACGAGCTTCGTCGAGCGGCGGGCGTCGTGCTCGACCAGCGGCGCGAGGCGCGTCACCGCGAAGTCGCGCAGCTGCGGCCGGTCGCGCAGCGACCAGAGCACGCGCTCGAGGTCGGGCGCCGCCACGTCGTGCCAGGGACGCGCCGGCATGCCGACCGCCCCGGCGAGCACGACGTCGGTCGACCGCAGCCCGATCGCCAAGTCGTCCCATGACGAGGCCTCCACGCCCGCGCAGACCACGACGGCGTCCGGCTCGCCGATCGCGCGCGCGGCGCAATCGTGGGCGATCGCGGCGATCCGGTCGATCAGCTCGGTCCTCTCGGCGCTGCCCGGGACGCCGACCACGCACAGCAGCTCGCGCTCGTGCTCGCGGGTCCCGGCGAGCACGGCGAGCCGCCGGTCGGCCAGTCGGCCGAGCAAGTCGCTCCAGAGGCGGCTCCAGGCGCGCGCCTCGCTACCGGCGGCCGCCGACGCCGACACCGAGCGCGCGGCGATGACCGGCAGCATCCGCTCGGGGCGCGGGAAGCCGAGCGCCCGCGCCCGCTCGTCGGCCGCTCGCTCGTCGATCGCCTCGCCGCGCAGCAGCGACAGCAGGAAGTTGCCGCGCTCGCGCCCGACCAGGCGGTCCTCCTCGCGGTCACGCAGCAGCGCCAGCGCGATCAGCTCGCCGGCCCGCTCGACCGCGACGCGATCGGACTCGTCGAGCGGCGAGTCGATCCCGATCGCCACGACGCGACCGCCGGCGTCGTCGCCCGCGACGGGGATCGCCTGCTCGACGAACGGGGGCGCGTCGCCGAGCCCGCCGCCGACCGACGTCCAGCCGGCCAGCGCTGCTGGCTCGCCGGAGCGGCCCGCCGAGTGGTAGAGCAGCCCGTGGCCGGTGCGCTCGAGCATCACCGGGTTGTCGACTACCTCGGCGAGCGCGTCGAGGACCTCCGGAACGCCGGCGCCATCGAGCAGTAGGTTGCGGAAGCGGCGGTGGACCTCGTCGCCGCGGCGCATCAGCTCGAACTGGCGGTTGACGATCTCGCGGTGGATCGCCTCGGTGATGTCCACGAAGCGCACCTCGCGGTGGAGGGCGATCACGGGCAGCGTCGCGCGCTCGGCCTCGTCGCGGATCGCCTCGGGAATGCTTTCGAAGCGGCTGCCCAGCTCGATCACCACACCGGCTACAGAGCGTGCCGACAGCTCGCGCACGAAGCGCCGCTGGTCTGCCGCCGCGCGCTGGAGCCCGAGCCCGGTCGTCAGCAACAGCTCGCCGCCCTTGAGCAAGGCGGCGATGTCGGGCTTCTCGGCGGCGTGGACCCAGCGAACCGGCCGCCCGAGCCCGCCCGCGCCGGCAACCACCTCGGGGACGCCGCGCTGCAGCTCAGGCGTGGCGAGCACCGTGGCGACGGTGACCAGGGACGGCTCGGTTGCGGCGGCGTCGGCTGTCAGATGGACGCAGCGTAGAGCGTCTCGACCGCCGTTTCATCTGACAGAACGTCAAACGGACCCAACCGAAGTTGAGCGGATCGGACCTTGTCGGGGCTCGCGGTGCACGCCACCATCGAACCCATGCCGAACCCATCGTCGATCGCCCCCGCTGCGGACCCCGTCACCGGCCCCACCGCCGACGCGACGGTCCCGCGCCTGGCCAACTTCGTCGGCGGCCGCTGGGTCGAGCTCGCCGACCGGGAGGCGATCGACTGCCGCGATCCGGCCACCGGCGAGCTGATCGCCACGGTGCCGCTGTCCGGCGCCGACGACGTCGACCGCGCCGTCCGCGCGGCCCGCGAGGCCTTCCCAGGCTGGCGCGCGACCTCTCCGGCCCGCCGGGCACGGGCGCTCTTCGGGCTGCGCGACCTGCTCACCCGCCACGCCGACGAGCTGGCCGAGATCGTCACGCGCGACATGGGCAAGACGACCGCCGACGCGCGCGCCGAGGTCGGCCGCGGGATCGAGTCGGTCGAGGCGGCCTGCGCCGCGCCGCACATGCTCAAGGGAGAGAACCTCGAGGGCGTCGGGACCGGCGTCGACGTCGAGCTGGTGCGCCAGCCGGTGGGTGTCGTCGCCGGGATCACGCCCTTCAACTTCCCCGCGATGATCCCGCTTTGGTTCCTGCCCTACGCGGTCGCGTGCGGGAACACCGTCGTGATGAAGCCGTCCGAGGCCGACCCGCTGACCTCGGTGCGGATGATCGAGCTGATCGCCGAGGCCGAGCTCTTCCCGCCCGGGGTCGTCAACCTGGTCAACGGAGCCCACGACGCCGTCGACGGGCTGCTCGACCATCCCGGCGTCGACGCGATCTCGTTCGTCGGCTCCGCCAGGACCGCCCGCTACGTCTACGAGCGCGCAGCGACGCGGGGCAAGCGAGTGCAGGCGCTCGGCGGAGCGAAGAACGCGATGGTCGTGATGCCCGACGCCGATCCCGAGCTGATGCTCGACGGGGTCCTCTCGTCGGCCTTCGGCGCGGCCGGTCAGCGCTGCCTGGCGGGCTCGATCGCCGTGCTCGTCGGCACCCCGGAGGAGCAGGACCGCGCGCGCGAGCGGATCGTCGCCGGCGCTCGGCGCCTGCGCACCGGGCCCGGCGGCGACAGCGAGACCGACGTCTGCCCGCTCGTCAGCGTGCAAGCACGTGAGCGGCTCGAGGGCGAGATCGAGGCCGCGGCAGGCGAGGCCGAGATCGCCCTCGACGGTCGCGGGGCCCCCGGGAAGGGCGGCGCCGAGCTGCGCCCGACGATCATCGACCATGCGCCGCTGGACTCGCGCGCGGTGACCGAGGAGCTGTTCGGCCCGGTGCTCACGCTGCTGCGCGCGCGCGAGCTCGGCGACGCGATCGAGATCGTCAACTCCAGTCGCTACGGCAACGCGTCGGTGATCTTCACCTCGTCCGGGCAGGCGGCGCGCAGCTACCGCTACTCGGTCGAGGCGGGGATGGTCGGCGTCAACGTCGGCGTCGCGGCGCCTGTCGCCTGGTTCCCGTTCGCCGGCTGGAAGGACTCCTTCGACGGGGACCTGCACGCCAACGGCGCCGACGCGTTCGAGTTCTACACGCGCAAGAAGGTGGTGACCTCCCGATGGACCTGAGCGACCGCCGGCTGCTGCTGCACTTCAGCCGCAACGGCGCCTTCGCGGACCCGTCCGACCTGCTCGTGCTGGAGCGGGGCGAGGGGCCGTACGTCTTCGACACCGAGGGGCGTCGCTACGCCGACGCGCTGTCGAGCCTGTTCTGCTGCCAGATCGGCTACTCCCACGGCGACGAGATGGCCGAGGTGGCGGGAGACCAGCTGCGGCGACTCGCCTTCAACACGAACTGGGCGACGGCGCATCCGCCGGCGCTCGCGCTCGCCGACCGGCTCGTCGAGCTCGCGCCCGAGGGCATCGGCAAGGTCCTCTTCACCAGCGGCGGCTCGGAGTCGGTCGAGGCCGCTTGGAAGATCGTCCGCCAGTACCACGTCGCGATGGGCGAGCCGCAGCGCACCAAGGCGATCGCCCGCCGCACCGCCTACCACGGCGTGACGCTCGGCGCGCTGGCGCTGACCGGCGTGGATGCCTTCAAGCAGCCGTTCGGCGAGCCCGCGATCCCGACCCGCCACGTCTCGAGCACCAACTCCTTCCGCGACGAGCGCTCCGAGCCGGAGCTCTGCCACGACCTGCTCACCGAGCTCGAGGCGACGATCGCGGAGGAGGGCGCGGACACGATCGCGATGTTCATCGCCGAGCCGATCCAGAACGCCGGCGGCTGCTTCACGCCGCCGGACGGCTACTGGCCCGGCGTGCGTGAGATCTGCGACCGCCACGGCATCCTGCTCGTCGCCGACGAGGTGATCTCCGGCTTCGGCCGGCTCGGGGAGTGGTTCGCGGTCGAGCGCTTCGGCGGCCGTCCCGACCTGATCACCGTCGCCAAGGGCCTGACGTCGGCATACGCGGCGATGGGCGCCGTGCTGTGCACTGATCGCGTCGCCGCCCCGCTCTACGACGACAAGCGCGTCCTGCTGCACGGGATCACCTTCGGCGGCCACCCGGTGTCGGCGGCGATCGCGCTGCGCAACGTCGAGATCTTCGAGCGCGAGGGCGTGCTCGCGAACGTCCGTCGCCTCGAGGGCTACCTGGAGCGCGCGCTGCGCGAGCGGGTCGGCGGCCTGCCGATCGTCGGCGACGTGCGCGGCGCCGGGTTCTTCTGGGCGATGGAGCTCGTCAAGGAGGGCGGCGAGCGCTTCGGCGCCGCCGAGCGCGAGCGCCTGCTGCGCGGCTTCATGCCACGCCGCCTGCTCGAGGAGGGCCTGATCGCGCGCGCCGACGACCGCGGCGACTCGGTCCTCCAGATCGCGCCCCCGCTGATCGCCGACGAGGCGTTCCTCGACGAGGTCGTCGACGGCGTCGCCGCGGTGCTGGCCGACGCGGGCGACGAGATGGGCGTCACCGCGAGCCTCGCGTCCGGTGGGGTGGGGGGAGAGGTCGCCTAGTGCTGGTCGGCGTCGCCAAGGAGACCAAGACCGCCGAGCGGCGGGTGGCGCTCACGCCCGGCGGCGTCCGCGAGCTCGTCGCGAGCGGCCACGGCGTGATGGTCGAGCGCGGCGCCGGGACCGGCTCGCGCTACGCCGATGCGGACTATGAGGCCGCCGGTGCGCGGATCGTCGGGACCGACGCCGTCTGGGCCGAGAGCGAGCTGCTGCTCAAGGTCAAGGAGCCGACGCCGAGCGAGCATCGCCGGCTGCATCCGGGGCTGACGCTCTTCACCTTCCTCCATCTCGCGGCCGACCCCGAGCTGACGCAGGCGCTGATCGACTCGGGCGCCACCGCGATCGCCTACGAGACGATCGAGGACGAGCACGGCCGGCTGCCGCTGCTGGCGCCGATGAGCGAGGTAGCGGGACGGCTCGCGACCCAGGCGGGCGCCTACTTCCTGCAGAGCCAGCTGGGCGGGTCGGGCGTTCTGATCGGCGGCGTGCCGGGCGTCGACCCGGCGCGCGTGCTGGTAGTCGGCGGCGGCGCGGTCGGGACCCAGGCGGCGCGCGTCGCGGTCGGGATGGGAGCCCGCGTGACGGTGCTCGAACGCTCGCCGGCGCGGATCCGCGAGCTCGAGGCCTACTTCGACACCCGTGCGCGGGTGCTGATGTCGGACGCCGGATCGGTCGCCGAGCAAGTCGCCGACTCGGACGTCGTGATCGGTGCGGTGCTGATCCCCGGCGCGCGCGCTCCGCGCCTGATCCCGCGCTCGATGCTGTCGGACATGCGGCCGGGGACGGTCGTGGTCGACGTGGCGATCGACCAGGGCGGGTGCGTCGAGACCGCCGTGCCGACCAGCCACGCAGATCCGGTCTACGAGGTCGACGGCGTCGTCCACTACTGCGTCAGCAACATGCCGGGAGCGGTGCCGGTGACCTCGACGCGCGCGCTGACCAACGCGACGCGGCCCTACGTCCAGCGGCTCGCCGACCTCGGCGTCGAGGCGGCGCTCGACGGCGATCCCGGCCTCGCCAAGGGGCTCAACGTCTCCGGCGGCGAGATCGTCTGCCAGCCGGTCGCCGAGGCGTTCGCGGCGGCGCGCGGCGTCGAACGGACCGCGGTCGGCGCCTAGTGGTCGGCCGGCGACACGCCCCAGGCCGGCAGCCAGCGCACCCACTGGCCACGGATCACCGCCGCCGCCCGGTCGACGTCGCCCTGCTCGAGCGCCTCGATGACCTGCTCGTGCTCGCGGATCGAGGTCTCGGTGCCGGACTGGAAGTACTGGCTGTCGAGCAGCCGGATCCGCGTCTTGAGGTCGCGCAGCGTCCGCTCGAGCGTGCCGTTGCCGTTCGCGCGCAGCAGCGCCCCGTGGAAGGCGTCGTTGGCGGTCATGCAGGCGAAGACGTCGCCGGCCGCGGCAGCGCGCTCGAAGTCGCGGTTGGCCGACCTCAGCTCCTCGAGCAGCTCGGGCGTCACGGTCGTGATCGAGGAGACTGCGAGCTCCTCGAGCGTGGCGATCACCGGATAGGTCTCGGCGGCGAGGTCGGGGCTCGGGCTCGCGACGCGCGTCCAGCGCCGCGGCGACGTCTCGATCAGCCCCTCCTCCTCGAGCGAGCGCAGCGCCTCGCGGACCGGGGTCGTGCTGACGCCGAGGCGCTCGGCGAGCTCCGGCGGCGAGATGCGCTCGCCCGCCGGGATCTCGCCGCCGAGGATGGCGCTCCTCAGCCGCTCGTAGACCTGGTCGCGCAGGGGAGCGGCGATCACGGGCGCGGTCCGACCGGAATCACTTGCATCTAACATCTTAGGTCTGATATTTTAGACTACAGTGGATAGCGGACACGGATCACCTCCATCGGGTTCGCGAGTGCCGGAGACAGCTCCCTCCGACGCCCCGCTGCTCGGCGCCTACGGCGAACGACTCGGACGCGCCGTCCACGACTTCCTCGAGCCGCGGTACCTGCCGCTCTCGATCGGCGGACGAGAGGTCGCCGTCGAAGGCCCGGCGATCCCCGTTGAGGACCCCGCGCGCGGCGTGGTCGTCGCGGAGGTCCCCGCCGCGGGCGCGCGCGAGGTGGACGAGGCCGTCGAGGCGGCTCGCGCGGCGATGTCGGGCGCTTGGCGGCGCTTGAGCGCTCATCAACGGTCGATGACGCTACACGCCGTGGCGGACCTGGTCGAGCAGCACGGTGAGACGTTCGCCCAGCTGGAGAGCCTCGACAGCGGCAAGCCGGTCGCTGCGGCGCGCGACTACGACATCCCGAAGACGATCGAGTTCTTCCGCTACTTCGCCGGCTGGCCGACGAAGATCGAGGGCTCGACGATTCCCGGGCCCGGCGAGCACCGCCTGATCTACACGCTGCGCCAGCCGGTCGGCGTCGTCGCCCAGATCCTGCCGTGGAACTTCCCCCTGATGATCGCGGCGTGGAAGCTGGCGCCGGCGCTCGCGGCCGGCTGCACGACGGTCGTCAAGCCCGCCGAGCAGACGCCGCTTAGCGTCCTCTACCTGGCGCGGCTGCTGCGCGAGGCCGACCTGCTGCCGCCCGGCGTCGTCAACGTGGTGACCGGCCACGGCGCCGAGGCCGGCGCCGCGCTCGCCAGTCACGAGGGCGTCGCGAAGGTCTCGTTCACGGGCTCGCCGGAGGTCGCGCGCGAGATCGTCCGCGCCGCGGCCGGCAACCTCAAGCGCGTCACGCTCGAGCTCGGCGGCAAGAGCCCGAACATCGTCCTGCCGGACATGGACCCGGCGGAGATCGCCCCCGAGGCGGCCGCCGCGATCTTCCTCAACCAGGGTGAGAACTGCATCGCCGGCTCGCGCCTGTTCGTCCATCGATCGATCTTCGACGAAGTCGTCGCGGGGGTTCGCGACAGCGCGGACGACGTGCGCCTCGGCCCCGGGCTCGACGAGGCGACGACGATGGGGCCGCTGATATCCGCACAGCATCGCGACCGCGTGCTCGAGTACGTCGGCGCGGGCGCCGAGGCGGGCGGCGACGTCCACCGCGCGACCGCCGCGAGGGACCGACCGGCGGGCGGCTACTTCGTCGAGCCAACGGTGATCACCGGGGTCTCCGACGACGCGCGCGTCGCGCGCGAGGAGATCTTCGGGCCGGTGCTGGTCGCGCTGCCGTTCGAGAGCCTCGAGGAGGTCGCCGCGCGCGCCAACTCGACCGAGTACGGGCTCGCCGCCGGCATCTGGACCCACGACGTGGCGGCCGCGCACGACCTGGCGCGAATGCTCGAGGCCGGCACGGTCTGGATCAACACCTACAACGAGACGGACCCCGCCGTGCCGTTCGGCGGGTTCAAGCAGAGCGGCTGGGGGCGTGAGCATGGCGGCGAGGTCCTCGATCAGCACCTCGAGACGAAGTCGGTCTGGGTGAACCTCGAACGCCGATCCCGAGGACAAGGAGAGCTGCGATGACGGGAAGGCTTTTCGCCAGCGTGCTGGCGACGATTCTGGTGGCGCTGGCCATGGGCTGTGGCAGCGACGACGACGACGGCGGAGGAGGCTCGGCGGGCGACGGCGGCATGGCGCCGGTGAGGCTGGCGCTCTCCTCCTGGCCCGGCTTCGGCGCGCTCTACATCGCCGAGGAGCAGGGCTACTACCGCGACGCGGGCCTCGAGGTCGACCTCGACCTGGTCGAGGACCAGACCAACCGCGTGCAGGCGATGCAGGCGGGCGAGAAGGATGGCGCCGGCATGACGGCTGACACCTGGGTGCGCTGGGCGGCCCAGGGCGTCGAGGCCAAGCAGGTGCTCGCGACCGACGAGTCGTTCGGCGGCGACGGCATCGTCGCGCGCGACGACATCGCCGAGCCGAGCGACCTGCGCGGGGTGCGCGTCGGCGTCGCGGATGGGTCGACCGCCGAGTTCCTGCTCGGCTACGTGCTGCGCGAGGCCGGCCTGACGCTCGACGACGTCGACAAGGCGGACATGAGCCCGGCGGACGCCGGCGCCGCCTTCGCCGGCGGCAGCGTCCCGGCCGCGGCGACCTGGCAGCCGTGGCTCTCGCGTGCGGAGGAGAGCCCGAACGGGCACGTCCTCGCCGACACCAAGGACTACCCCGTCGTCGTGACGACGGTCGGGTTGAGCTCGGACTTCATCGAGGACAACCCGGAGTCGGTCCAGGCCCTCGTCGAGGGCACCGACCGGGCGATCACGTTCCTGCGCCGCAGTCCGAAGGAGGCGGCGGCGATCATCGCCCGCGCGACCGACCAGAGCCCGGAGGACGTCACGGCGATCCTGGGCGACCTGCGGCTCTACGGCGTCAAGGAGAACCAGGAGTTCTTCGGCACCGAGGAGAGCCCGGGCCGGATCTACGAGCTGTGGGAGGCGGCGGGCGAGATCTGGCAGCAGGCCGGCGACATCGACTCGACGCCCAGCGCGGAGGACGGGATCGACCCGAGCTTCGTCAACGCCCAATGACCGAGCCCGCCTCGCAGCCTCCCGTGGTGGCCCCCCCGCC
>DATABO010000003.1:0-20306 GCA_036259535.1 Thermoleophilaceae bacterium | reverse complement strand
ACGTCCGTCGTGGCGAGCCGGCGGCCGGTGCGCGAGAGGAACAGCGCGCGGTCGCGCAGCTGGTCGCCGCCGGAAGCCACCAGCTCCGGCCGGCCGCGCGCGAGGTAGGCGTCGATCGCCCGCCATGCGAGCTCGCCGGCGGGAACGACCCGCGTCTTGGCGCCCTTGCCCTCGACGCGCAGCTGCTCGCCGTCGCGATCGAGGCTCTCGAGGTCGAGGTCGACCAGCTCCGCGGCGCGCAGCCCGGAGGCGTATGCCAGCTCGAACAGGGCACGGTCGCGCAGCTCAAGCGGCGTCGACGCCGGCAGCGAGTCGAACAGCCGGTCGACCTCGGCGCGACCGAGGACCGTCGGGAGGTCGCTGTCGCGCTTCGGGCTTGCGACGAGGTCGGCGGGGCTCGCTTCGAGCTCGCCGCGCTCGACCATCACGCGATAGAAGGCGCGGATTGCGGCAAGCTTGCGCGCGACGGTCGAGCGCGAGTTGCGGCGCTCGGAGAGGACCCCCGCGAAGCGCCGCAGGGTGCGGGCGTCGACGTCGTGGGGCGCGATCTGCTGCGCGCTCGCCCACTCGGCGAGCTGGCCGAGGTCGCTGCCGTAGGCCCGACGCGTCTGCTCGCCGAGGCCTCTGGTCCGCAGCGCTGTGTCGAACGCCCGCAGGGCGCGTACCCAACTAGGGTTGGTCGGCGTGTCGGTGTTCTTCGTCAACACTCAGGACGGGCGGGTCGCGACCCGCTCCCAGCTCGTCGACGCAGGGCTGGCCGACGACGATCGCAAGCCGGTCCCGCCCTGGCACCGGATCCAGGGCCCCGGCGGCGAGTCGACCCTCTGGTACGCGGTGTTGCGCAAGCGCGAGCGTGGCGTCTTCATCGGCACCCTGTGCATTCGCCACTCCGACCGCCAAGCCTCTTTGGAGGCCGCCGGCTGGGAGGAGATCGCAGTCGACGCGATCGGCGTCGGCTAGCCGATGTAGATCGGCGCTCCGACCTCTACACGGTCGTAGAGGTCGATGACGTCCGGGATCGCCATCCGGATGCAGCCGTGCGAGGCCGCAGTGCCGAGCGAGCCGACATCGTCGGTGCCGTGGATCCCGGCGCCGTCATAGATGCCCATCCACCGCTCCTTGAGCGGGTTCTCCGGCGTGCCGCCGGGCACGACGGTCCCTGCGAGGTCGCCGGCCCAGTCGCTGTTCGGCACGCTCCAGGCCGGGTCGACCTGCTTGTTCTGGATGCTGAAGAGGCCGCGCGGAGTGTCGTAGCCGGCCGCTCCGAACGCGACGGTGTAGGTCTTCACGAGCTTCAGGTTCTTGTAGAGCCGCAGCTCGTAGCTGGCGTGGTCGGCGACGAGGACGGTCGGGTACTCCTTCGCAAGCTCGTCGCGGGTGACCTTGGCCTTGGTCGTCTTGACCGGCGCCTCGACCGTGCGGCTGCTCGGCGACAGCAGCGCGGCGCCCACGAGCCGCCGCAGCTGGCCGCGCTTGACGGCGATTCCGTCCTGCTCCTTGACCGCGTCGAGCGACGGGAAGTCGAGCGTCGCGTCCTTCGGCTCGCGGTCGAGCTTGTCGCCAACGCGTGCGACGAGCGCCTGCGCTGCCTTCGGCGAGTAGGTGGCGCTGACGCTGACCTCGACGTCCTCCCCGTCGCCGCGCAGGTCGCGGGTCACGCGCGCGAGCACGTTGTCGTCGCGGCTGGCCTCGATCGCATCGTCGACCATTCCTCCGACGTCGGCGCGGATGCCGGCGTCCTGGGCCGAGAGGGTGAAGCGCGTCTTGCCGTAGGTCACGGCGATCGGCTTCTCGATCCGGGCGGCGACCTGACGGCGCACCTTTGCGCGCGCCTCGTCGGCGCTCAGCCCGCCGATCGCGACACCGCCGACGGTGACGCCCTCGGCGATCCGGTCGCTGCGCGAGGAGTCGTAGGCGTAGACCGCCACCGACCCGGCGATCAGCAGGACCACCAGGACCGCGACGAACGTGAATGCCTTGCTCTTCAAAAGTGGGGTTCCCCTCCGGCCCTGCGACCGACCGACTGAGTGTAGGCCGGCTTTCGGCGGTTGCACAGGGCCTCCCCCTCATGCAACCTCCATTGCGCCGGGTCCGAGGCGGGAGGCTATGCAGCGGCGGTCGGATACTTTGTGCTTGCAATGGGCCGCCTGATCATCCCGCCGCCTCCCGCTCGCCGCCGCGACGCGGTCCGAGCCGACGGCGACTACGGGGTCAGCGACCAACCCGACTGGCGGGACGTCGACTGGGGCGAGCACCTGCGGACGATGGACGTCGGCGGCGTCCCGGTCAACTACGTCGACATCGGCGAGCAGGGCGATCACCGCCCGATCGTCTTCGTCCACGGCCTCAGCGGCCAGTGGCAGAACTGGCTCGAGAACATCCCTCGGTTCGCGCAGCAGCGGCGCGTGGTGGCGCTCGACCTGCCCGGCTTCGGCCGTACGCCGATGCCGTCGGAGAAGATCACGATCGACTACTACGGTCGTGTGGTCGCGGAGCTCTGCGACCGGCTCGATCTTGCTCCGGCCGTGCTCGTGGGCAACTCGATGGGCGGCTACGTCGCGGCCGAGGCCGCGATCGACGAGCCCGAGCTGGTCGAGCGGCTGATGCTGGTCTCGGCGGCGGGGATATCCCAGAGCGAGCTGCCGTTGGGCAGAGTCATGCGCGCCGGAAAGATCCTCGCACTCGCGATGCGCGCGTCGACGGCGCAGCGCCGGCGACAGATGGCGCGTCCGGCATTGCGCCATTGGACCCTCAGCATGATCGTCCGCCATCCGACGCGGCTGCGCCCGGACATCGCCTTCGAGGGCCTGGTCAAGGGCTCGGGCAAGCCCGGCTTCGTCGACGCGCTGGGCGCCTGCGTCGACTACGACTTCCGCGACCGGCTTCCCGAGGTCGGCTGCCCCACGCTGGTGGTGTGGGGACGCGACGACGCCGTCATCCCCGTCGCCGACGCCGACACCTACGTCGAGCTGATCCCCGGCTCGCGCAAGCTGATCTTCGAGGACACCGGTCACGTCGCGATGGTCGAGCGCCCGATCGCCTTCAACGACGAGCTCGAGCGATTTCTGGAGCTGCGGGACTCGCCAGACCCCGCTCCCGCTAGCTCCGAGACGCTCGTCTAGGACCGGTCTGGCTGCGCCCTCCGCTTGGGCGACAGTCAGGTAGTAAGCGCGCCCTGGGCGGCCGAGCCGACGTGGCGGGCGTACTTGCCCAGCACGCCGGTCGTGTACTTCGGCGGCGGCGGCTCGTAGGCGGCGACGCGGCGCGCGATCTCGTCGGCCGGCAGGTCGACGTTCAGCTCGCGCCGCTCGACGTCGAAGATCACCGTGTCGCCGTCGCGGACGGCGGCGATCGGGCCGCCGCGCGGCGCCTCGGGCGCGACGTGGCCGGCCATGAAGCCGTGGGTGGCGCCGGAGAAGCGGCCGTCGGTCAGCAGCGCGACCGAGTCGCCGAGGCCCTCGCCCTGGATGGCTGCGGTGACGGCCAGCATCTCGCGCATCCCCGGCCCTCCCGCCGGCCCCTCGTTGCGGATCACTACGACGTCGCCGGCCTCGATCGAGCTCGCCTTGACGGCGGCGAAGGCGTCCTCCTCGCACTCGAAGACGCGCGCCCGGCCACGGTGCTCGCGTCGGCCGTGACCGGCGAGCTTGACGACGCAGCCGTCGGGCGCGAGGTTGCCGCGCAGGATCGCGAAGCCGCCGCTGGGCGCGAGCGGATTCGAGAGCGGCCGCACGACCGGCTGGCCGTCGGCCTCCTCCGCGGCGTCGACCTCCTCGCCGATCGTCAGGCCCGTGACGTTGAGCGCCTCGCGGTGCAGCAGGCCGGCCTCGTCGAGCCGCTTGGCGACCAGCGGCATTCCGCCGGCGCGCCAGAGGTCTGGGGCGACATAGCTGCCGAACGGCTTGAGGTCGGCCAGCAGGGGCGTCTTGGCGGCGATCCGGTCGAAGTCGTCGATCTCCAGCGGCACGCCCGCCTCGTTCGCGACGGCCATCAGGTGCAGCACCGCGTTGGTCGAGCCGCCGGTCATCGCGACGGCGGCGATCGCGTTCTCGAGCGACTCCTGGGTGATGATCCTGCTCGGGCGGAGGTCGCGCTCGAGCACGTCCATGATCAGTCGGCCGACGTCCTCGGCGACCTGTCCCTTCTTGCCCTCCTCGGCCGGGACCATCGAGCTGCCCATCGGCGAGATGCCGAGCGTCTCGAAGGCGAGCGCCATCGTGTTTGCGGTGAACTGCCCGCCGCAGGCGCCGGCGCCTGGCGAGGCGACGGACTCGAGCTCGTGCAGGTCGGCGTCGGAGATCTTGCCGGCGGCGTGGGCGCCGACCGCCTCGAAGACCTCCTGGATCGTCACGCGCTCGCCGCGGAAGTTGCCGGGCGCGATCGAGCCGCCGTAGAGCATGATGCTCGGCAGGTCGAGGCGCGCGAGCGCCATCACGCAGCCGGGAATCGTCTTGTCGCAGCCCGACAGCGCGATCACGCCGTCGAAGAGGTGGCCACGGGCCACGAGCTCGATCGAGTCGGCGATCACCTCGCGGCTGACGAGCGACGTCTTCATCCCCTCGGTGCCCATCGTTATGCCGTCGGAGACCGCGATCGTGTTGAACTCCATCGGCGTGCCGCCGGCCGCGCGGACGCCCTCCTTGACCCGCTCGGCAAGCCGGCGCAGGTGGAAGTTGCAGGGCATGACCTCGGTCCAGGTGTTGGCGATGCCGACGATCGGGCGGCGCAGCGCCTCGTCGTCGTAGCCGATCCCCTTCAGGTAGGCGCGCGCGGCGGCCCGGTCCGGGCCGTCGAGCTGGGCCCGGCTGCGCGCGCGGGTGTCCCTGCTCACGCGGCTCTCGCCCCGACCCTGCCGGCGCCGAGGCGCTCCCACTCCGACAGCCGCCAGATGTCACGCCGGACGTGGCCGGGGTCGTGCTGGCGCCCGACCAGGTGCATGTTGGCGCGCCCGATCACGCGCGCCTCGTCGGAGGTCAGCGCCATCCACTTCGCGAGCACGTCGTCGGAGGCCGGCAGGCGCGTGCGGCCGCCGCCGCTGACGTCGGGAAAGTTGACGCAGTACTCGCTCAGCAGCCGTCCGGTCTCCGGCACGTAGGCGACGATCGGCTTGTGCGGGTAGATCAGGTAGGCATATGGCGCCGGGGCGCCCTCGGCGCTCGGCGCGTCGGGCAGCGGCCGGCCGTCGACGCGTATGAAGCCGAGGTCGCGGTACATCGCCCACTCGACGTCGTTGACGCACGAGCGCAGCAGCTCGCGGGCGCGCTGCTCGGCGCGCCGCTCACGGCCAGGGTCGAACGCCGGCTGCGCGGCCGCGGCGCCCTTGTGGCGGGCTGCCAGCCGGCCGATCAGCCTCGGACCGAGGACGAACGCGGCCAGTGCCATGGCCATCAGTGCGACGGTCAGCAGCGCGAGCACAGCCGTCAGCCTCCGGACGCCCGTGGAAAGAAGATCACGCGCTGGGCCTCGGGCGGGATCTCTCCGTAGTCGCGCACCATCTGTGCCTCGCGTCGCCCGCTGCCGGGCCGCTCGGTCGGCACCGCCGCCCACATCCCCCCGTCGAGCTGGCGCCGGAACTCCTCGATCAGCAGCTCCTCGTCCGAGCGCACACGGGGGTCTCCCTCGGCCAAGAGGACCTCACCGTGACCGGGCTTCATGCGCAGGAACTTGATGCCTCAATCCTAATGGGCACGCGGCGCGGCGAGAGCGAAGACGTCGACCGGGCCCGCGCCGGCGCCGATCCCACGCAGCCCGTCGCGGACGGCTGCGGCGGCGATGGCACGAGCGGCGTGCGCCGCCTCCAGCGGCGTGTCGCCGAGCGCCAGCCGCGCCGCGAGCGCCGAGGAGTGGGTGCAGCCCGAGCCGTGGGCGGCACCGTCGGGATGGCGACTGCCCGGTATCGCAACTGGCTCGCCACCGCCGTCGAAGAAGACGTCGACGATCTGCTCGGCGTGACCGCCTGTGACGACGACGGCGTCCGGCCCGAGCGCGTGCACGGCGCGCGCCAGCTTCTCCGCCGGCGTTCGCTCACCCAAGCCGGCGAGGACGCGCGCCTCGGGCAGGTTCGGCGTGACGACCGTCGCCCGCGGCAAGATCAGCCCGCGCAACGCGTCGACCGCCTCGGGCTCCAGCAGCCGGGCCCCGCTCTCGGCGACCATCACGGGGTCGACGATGACCGGGGCCGTTCCGACGAGCTCGAGCGCATCGGCGACCGCGGCGATCGTCTCGACCGATCCCAGCATCCCGACCTTGACCGCGTCGACACCGATGTCGTCGGCGACGGCTCGCACCTGCCCGACGATCGCCTCCGGCGGCAGCGGGTAGACGGCGCTGACCTCCACGGTGTTCTGCACGGTGATAGCGGTGATCGCCGTCATGCCGTGCGCGCCGCAGCGGGCGAACGCCTTGAGGTCGGCCTGGATGCCCGCGCCGCCGCCGGAATCGGAGCCGGCGATCGACAGCAGGCGAGGCGGAGTCGAAGCAGCCATGGAGCGAGCAGCTTAGGCGCGAGGGGGATCTGGTTGGCGCTCAGGCCGTCCGCCGCGCGCGCTCCCAGCCGAACAGCCCGTCGCGGCGCACGAGGCCACGCGTCTCCAGTCGCGCGAGCGCGGCGCGCGTCTCGCTCACCGGCAGGCCGGCGAACGTGGACATCGCCTCGATGTCGAGGTTCGACTCGACCGCGTCGAGCAGCCGGCGCTCGAGCGGATCGATCTCGGGCTCGACGGCGTCCATGGCGAGCGACGCCGTCGCACCGGCGCCGAAAAGCTCGTCGAGGACGTCGGAGGCATCGCGGACGACGGCGGCGCCCTCGCGCAACAGTCGGTTGCTGCCGCGCGCGGCAGTCGTCGAGACGCGCCCGGGGACCGCGCCGAGCGCGCGCCCGAGCGCCTGGGCGAAGTCGGCGGTGATCAGCGTGCCCGACGCCTCGCCGGCCTCGACGACCACGGTCATCCGCGCGAGCGCGGCCATGAGCCGGTTGCGCGCGGGGAAGCTCCAGCGGTAGGGCCGCTGACCGGGCGGCAGCTCCGCGACGATCAGGCCGCCCTCGCCGATCTGACGGTGGAGGTCGCGGTGGCTGCGCGGGTAGGGCACGTCGGGCCCACCGCCCAGGACCGCGATCGTCGGCCCGCAGACCCCGAGCGCGCCGCGGTGAGCCGCGCCGTCGACGCCGAGCGCCATCCCGCTGATCGTCGTGATCCCGGAGGCGCCGAGCCCGCGCCCGATGTCGTGGGCGACGTCGATCGCGTACGGGGTGGCGTCGCGCGTGCCGACGACGGTCACGGCCGGCTGCTCGTCAACCGTGCTCAGCAGCTCGACGCGGCCACGGCAGAACAGCACCGCCGGCTGGTCGGACAGGTCCTCGAGCGCGCTCGGATAGCCGTCGTGATGGCGACAGATCGCGGAAACGCCGGCGTGGCGGAGGTCGGCGCGTGCCCGGCGCGGCTCGAAGCCGCCCAGGAAGGCCAAGCCCTCCCGCCTCCCGGAGCCGCCGACAGCCTCGACCAGCGCCGCGTCGTCGAGCGCGAACAGCTCCGAGGGCGCACCGGGACGTCCCGTGAGGCCGGCGATCCGGCCCGCCAGCAGCCCGATCAGGTAGCCGCGCCGCAGGCAGCCGTCGCAGGCGCTGCTCACGCCGCGGCCCGTCCGGGCGCCACCGCGCGGTAGCCGAGCGCCTCCGCCACGTGGTCGCGCGCGACTCGCTCGGCGCCGGCGAGATCGGCGATCGTGCGCGCCACCCGCAGCACGCGGTCGTGGCCACGGCCGGTCAGCACGCCCGCGTCGAGTGCCGCCGCGAGCGGCCGTGCCGCCGAGCCGTCGAGCGGCACCAGCGAGCGCGTGGCGCCGGACGCCAGCTCCGCATTGCTGACCGCCCCGGTGGCGCCATGCCGGTCTGCTTGACGCTCGCGCGCGGCGACGACGCGGGCGCGGACCGTTGCCGAGCACTCCCCCGCGGCGTCGGCCGCGAGCGCGAGCGCCGGCAACGGCGCGAGCTGGCAGACGAGGTCGATCCGATCGATCAACGGGCCGCTGAGCCTGGCGCGGTAGCGCTCCCGAGTGAGCACGCCGCACTCGCAGCGCGTCCCGCCGACGCCGCACGGGCAAGGGTTCGCGGCCGCAACCAGCAGCGCGCGAGCGGGAAATCGCAGCGCAACCTGGCCGCGGACGATGTCGACGCTGCCGTGCTCGAGCGGCTGACGCAGCGCCTCGAGCGCCGGACGGGCGAACTCCGCCAGCTCGTCGAGGAACAGGACGCCGCGGTGTGCGAGGGTCACCTCGCCGGGACGGGGTCGGCTGCCACCGCCGACCAGCCCCTGGGCGGAGATCGTGTGGTGGGGCGCCCGGAACGGCCGCTCGCGCGCCAGCCCCTGCGCGCCGCCGGTGACGCTCTGGACCCGGGTGATGTCGAGCGCCTCCTCGATCGTCGGCGGCGGCATGATGCCGGCCAGGCGGCGGGCGAGCATCGTCTTGCCGGCACCGGGCGGACCGACCATCAGCAGGCTGTGACCGCCCGCGGCTGCGATCTCGAGCGCCCTGCGCGCGTCGGCCTGGCCACGGACGTCGGCGAGGTCTGGCAGCCGGTCGAGCGTCTGCAGTGGGGTGCGGCGAGCGGGCGAAGGCGCGTCAGGCGCCCAGCGGTCGTGGAGCAGCTCGACGAGCCGGCGCAGATCGGGCACGGCGCAGACCTCCAGCTCCTCGGCAAGCGCGGCCTCGGACGCGATCTCGGGCGCCATCACCAGTCGGCGGATCCCGGCTGCCCGGCAGCCGAGGGCGATCGGCAGGGCGCCGCGCACCGGCCGCAGGGCGCCGCCGAGCGACAGCTCGCCCGAGACCGCGCAGCCGTCGAGCGCCGGGGCCGGCACCTGACCGCTGGCGGCGAGCACGCCGACCGCGATCGCGAGGTCGAAGCTGGCTCCCGCCTTGCGGACCCAAGCCGGCGCGAGGTTGACCGTCAGGCGTTGCAGCGGGAACTCGAGCTCGCTGTTGAGCAGCGCCGAGCGCACCCGCTCGCGTGCCTCGCGGACAGCAGCGTCCGGCAGGCCGACGACGGTGAAGGCGGGCAGGCCGCGACGCGCGTCGACCTCGACGGTGACCTCTCGGGCATCGACGCCTTCGATGGCGAACGTGGGGACGCTGGCGAGCACGGTCGGCACGCTAGGTCGGCCCGCCGCACAGGTGACAACGCCTTCGTGACGACGTCGACACGGCCGACGCCAATTTCGCAAGCGCACCCGTTACACCACAGGCCCACCCGTCGCAAGGGCCGCCCTAGCGTCTCGCGAATGGCCTCCGGCAACGCCCGAATCCGCCTTGGCGCCCATGGCGAGCAGCTCGCCTGCGCGCACCTCGAGCGCGCCGGCTACACCCTGATCGAGCGCAACGGCCGCTGCGGGCGGATCGGCGAGCTCGACGTGGTCGCGCGCCACGGCCGCTGCCTCGTCTTCTGCGAGGTCAAGACGCGACTGGCCGGCACGACGGCGGGCCCGGCCGGCCCGCTCGACGCGATCGGCCCTGCCAAGCAGCAGCGGATCCGCCGGCTCGCCGCTGAATGGCTACGCAGCCGCCCGCACGCCGCCGGCCCGGCGTGGATCCGCTTCGACGCGATCGGCGTCGTCGTCGACCGTGAAGGCCGGCTGCTCTCCCTCGACCACGTCGAGGACGCCTTCTAGGCGCGCTAGCCGAGCGTCAGCTGCTGGTAGGCGGTCGAGTTGAAGGACATGCGGTGGATCGGCGAGACGCCATGAGCGGCGATCGCGGCACGGTGGTCGGGCGTCGAGTAGCCGACGTGCGCGCCGAAGTCCCACTCTGGATGGCGCTCGGCGACACGGCGCATGTAGCGGTCGCGACTCACCTTCGCCAGCACGGACGCCGCCGCGATCGCCGCGCTGCGGGCGTCGCCGTCGACCACCGCCCGCTGCTCGTGCTCGAACGGCCGTACGCGGAACCCGTCCACGAGGCAGACGGTCCCGGGCACCGCGACCCGCCGCAGCGCCGAGCGCAGTGCGTCGAGGTTGGTCACGTGCAGGCCGCGCGAGTCGATGCCGCGCACGCAGCGCGACACGATCGCTGTCCGCGCACAGGCCCGCATCACCAGCGGATAGAGCTCCTCGCGCGTCTCCTCGCTGTGCTGCTTGGAGTCGTTCAGCCGCGTCAGCGCACGGCGATCCGACAGCGTCAGCCGCTCGAGGTCGAACAGCACCGCCGCGGCGACCAGCGGCCCCGCCAGGCAGCCGCGGCCCGCCTCGTCCGCGCCCGCCACGAAGCGCGACCCCAGCTCGCGGTCGAACGCGAACAGCCGCCGACCCGTGCGTCGTACCTTCCTAGGCCGTGCCACGCGCCGATCTTACGTCCCTCAGCCGACGCTCTCTAGCGCTCCGCAGCCCGCTAGAGCCCGCCCCACTTGGATGGAGGCCAGTACGTGGCAAAGGCGTTGCCGATCATGTTCTCCTTCGGCACGGGCCCCCACTCGCGGCTGTCCGCGCTCGCGCCGCGGTTGTCTCCCATCATGTAGTACTGGCCCTTGGGGATCACGATCTCCTCGGGCATGTTGCAGAGCGCGCACTGGGCGTCGGGCCTGATGAAGGGCTCGCGCTGGAGCTTGCCGTCGATATAGACGCGGCCGCGCTTGACGGCGAGGCGGTCGCCGGGCAGTCCGACGACGCGCTTGATGAAGTTGGTGTCGGACTTCTCGGGAGTCGAGCGCGGGCAGGGCTGCTCGGCGGGGTGGCTGACCCCGCACATGTTGTCGTCGGCGCCGGCCGGCGGCTTGAAGACCATCACGTCGCCGCGCTCGGGGTCGCCGAAATGCTCGCCAACGCGGTTGACTAGCACGCGCTGGCCGATCTCGAGCGTCGGGACCATCGACTCGCTCGGGATGCGGAACGGCTTGACCAGGAAGGCCTGGATGCCGAGCGCCACGCCGAGCGCGACGGCGACGATCACGACCAGCTCGATCAGCGAGCCGCCGGTGCTCTGCTTTGCGTCTCGAGCCATCGCCCCTCCGGCCCGCTGCTCGTCAGGAGTCCGACTTGGCGGCGGACTCGTCGGGCTCGCCGGCGTCGGGCTCGTCGGCGTCCGCCTCCGGCGCCTCCTCGGCGGGCTCGGCCTCCGGGGCCTGCCCGTCGGCGGCGTCGGGCTCCGCGGCCGGCTCGTCGGTGACCTCGACCCCGGGAGCGGCGGTCGCCTCGTCGGCGTCGGGCCCCTCGGGCTCCGGCGCGTCGACCACGGCGTCGGTCTCGGGCGGCGGCATCACGCCCTGGAGCTCGTCGTCGTCGCGGCCGAAGCGGCGCTCGCGGACGCGCGCGCCGCGGCCGACTCGATCGCGCAGGTAGTAGAGCTTCGCGCGCCGGACGTCGCCGCGGGCGGCTACCTCGATCTGCTCGATCTTCGGCGAGTGGACCGGGAAGGTGCGCTCGACGCCGACCCCGAAGGACTGCTTGCGGACCGTGAAGGTCTCGCGCGCGCCGCTGCCCTGGCGCTTGATCACCACGCCCTCGAAGACCTGGGTGCGCCGACGGTTGCCCTCGACGACCTGGAAGTGGACGCGCAGGCGGTCGCCGGCCTGGAACTTCGGGACGCGCCGCAGCTGCGATCGCTCGATGGTGTCGATGACTCCGCTCATGGCATGAAAAGGCGCGAGCACCACCGGGTGCCTCGCGCGGCGGCAATCCTAGCGGAGGCGGCGCCGGCTCTGCTCCACGCGCCAGTCGCGGACCTTCGCGTGGTCGCCCGAACGCAGGACTTCGGGGATCTCGTGGCCGCGCCAGCTGGCCGGCCGGGTGTAGTGCGGGTACTCGGGCGCGCCGCCGAGCGCTGCGGAGAACGACTCCTCGAGCGCGCTCTCGGCGTGGCCGAGCGTGCCGGGCAGCTTGCGCAGGACCGCGTCGCAGACGACCATCGCCGCCAGCTCGCCGCCCGCCAGCACGTACGGCCCGATCGAGACGACGTCGGTCGCGAGGTGCTCGTTGACGCGCTCGTCGAAGCCCTCGTAGCGACCGCAGAGCAGCGCGATCTCGTTCTCCGCCGCGAGCTCGTCGACGAGCGCGTCGTCGAGCTGTCGCCCGCCGGCGGCGAGGGCGACCACGCGGCGGCCGGCGCGGCCGTCGACGGGGTCGGCGTTCCAGCGCGCGCGCAGCGCAGCCTCGACCACGTCGACGCGGATCACCATCCCGGCGCCGCCGCCATAAGGCGTGTCGTCGACCTGGCCGGCGGACAACGGCGTGGTCGCGCGCAGGTCGACGGCCTCGAGCCGGTGCCCGAGCTCGAGCGCGTTGCGCACGTGGCGCTGCTCGACGAACCAGCCGAACCAGGCCGGGAAGAGCGTGAAGACGTCGATGTTCAAGCCGTCTCCTCGCCATCGAGGCGCAGGAAGCGGCGGTCGACCTCGATCGAGCGGGCGTCGAGGTCGACGGACCGGACGGCGTCGGTGACGAGCGGGACCAGCTCGCCGCCCTCGAGCTCGAGCAGGTCGCAGGAGGGCGCGTCGATCACGCGGACCACCGCGCCGAGCCCCGCGACACGGCAGCCGACGAGGTCCTCGGCGAGCCACTCGCCCTCGTCGAGCGTCGCCTCGACGCGCAGCAGCCGGCCGCGCAGAGCGGCTGTCGCCTCGCGCGAGTCGATACCGCTCAGCCGCAGCAGCGGCTTGCGGTCGGTACCGGCGCGGCGCTCGACGACGTGCTCGCGCCCGTCGAGCTCGACGACCGTGCCGCGCTCGAGCGGGTGCTGGGCCCGCTCCACGTGGAAGCTGCCGTCGAGGCCGTGCGTCCGGCCGACGACTCCGGCCGTCACCAGGCGCGGCTGGCCCGCCATCCGCCGCCTCAGACGGCGTCGACGACGTCGATCAGCACGCGCTTCTCGTGCCGCGTGGCGCTGGCCTTGAGGACGGTCCGCAGCGCGGAGATCGTCCGACCGCGACGGCCGATCAGCCGGCCGGCCTCGTCCGGCGGAGCGTGCAGCTCGAGGACGATCGTGCCGTCCTCCTCGGCGAAGGAGTCGACCGACACCGCGTCGGGGTCGTCGACCAGAGCGCGAGCCAGGTAGGCGAGCAGCTCCTCCACGCAGCGGCTACGGGTTCTCGTCGGCGTCGGCGGGTGCCTCGGCCTCGTCGGCCGCGACGTCGCCCTCGGGCACGTCGCTCGAAGGCTCCTCGCCGGGACCGCCCGCGCCGCCCTCGTTCTCGGCCGGCGGCTGCTCGGCGGGCGCGGCGGTGGGCGTCGGGCGCGGCGTAGGCGCCGCCGCTGCGGGCACCTCGTGGCCGGTGTTCTCGGCGCGCATCAGCTTCTTGACCGTGTTGCTCGGCTGTGCGCCGCGATCGATCCAATGCTGGAGGCGCTCGCGGTCGATCTCGATCCGCGACGGCTGCGTCTGCGGGTTGTAGTGGCCGATCGTCTCGATCGTGCGGCCGTCGCGCGGCGAGCGGCCGTCGGCGACTACTACTCGCCAGATCGGGTTCTTCTTGGAGCCGACGCGGGTCAGCCTGACTTTTACGGCCAAGGTCTCTTCTCTAATCGGGTAACTAGCGGTCTGCTGCGGCTCGGGAACGTTAGCGGCCCGAGGCGATCTGCGCCAGCGAGGGCATCTTGCCGCGGGCCATCTGGCGCATCAGCTTCTGCATCTGGCCGAACTGCTTGACGAGGTTCGAGACGGCCTGGACATTGGTCCCCGACCCCGCGGCGATCCTGCGGCGCCGCGAGCCGTCGATGATCTTCGGGTTCGCGCGCTCGGCCGGCGTCATCGAGGTGATGATCGCCTGGAGGCGGTCCAGCTCCTTGTCGTCGACGGTCAGGCCGTTGAGCTGCGAGCCGACGCCGGGCAGCATCTTGAGGATGCTCTGCAGCGGCCCCATGCTGCGCACCTGCTGCATCTGCTCGAGGAAGTCGTCGAGCGTGAACTGGTTCTTGCGGATCTTGCGCTCGAGCTCCTGGGCCTGACGCTCGTCGATGCGCGCCTCCGCCTTCTCGATCAGCGTCATCACATCGCCCATCCCGAGGATCCGCTGGGCCATCCGGTCGGGGTGGAAGCGCTCGAAGGCGTCGAGCTTCTCGCCGGTCGACGCGTAGAGGATCGGCTTGCCGGTGATCGCCTTGACCGACAACGCCGCGCCGCCGCGGGCGTCGCCGTCGAGCTTGCTCAGCACGACGCCGTCGAAGGCGGTCGCCTCGGCGAACGCCTCCGCGACGTTGACCGCGTCCTGACCGGTCATCGCGTCGACGACCAGGAGCACGTCGTGCGGCTTGGTCCGCTTCTTGACCTGGGCGAGCTGGTCCATCAGCTCGCCGTCGACGTGCAGGCGCCCGGCGGTGTCGACGATCAGCACGTCGCGCCGCTCCGCGCGGGCCTGGCCGAGCGCCCACTCGGCGACGTCGACAGGATCGCGATTTGTGCCCTGCTCGTACACCGTCGCGCCGGCGCGCTCCCCGACGGTGACCAGCTGGTCGACCGCAGCCGGGCGCTGCAGGTCGCAGGCCGCGAGCGCGACGTCGAGGCCCTTGTCCTCCTTGAGGTGCCGGGCGAGCTTGCCGCAGGCAGTCGTCTTGCCGGACCCCTGCAGACCGGCCATCAGAATCACCGTCGGCCCGCTCTTCGAGAAGACGAGGTCGCGCCCCGACCCTCCCATCAGCTCCGTGAGCTCGTCGGCGACGACCTTCACCACCTGCTGGCCCGGGTTCAGCGACTCGAGCACGTCGGCGCCGGTCGCGCGCTCCTTGACGGCGCTCGTGAACTGCTTGACGACCTTGAAGTTGACGTCGGCCTCGAGCAGCGCGAGCCGCACCTGGCGCATCGCCTTGGCGACGTCGTCCTCGGTCAGCGCGCCGCGCGAGCGGACGTCGCCGAGGGCGTCCTGCAGTCGCTCGCCGAGAGTCTCGAACACGCTGTCAGGCTAGCCGGGCCGCGAGCGCGGAGGCGTTCATATGGGCGATCGCCTCGATCGAGATCATCGGGTTGACGCCCGAGGCGCTCGGGAACGTCGAGGCGTCGCAGACGACGAGGTCGCGCACGTCCCAGGTCTCGCCGCTCGGCGTGCAGGCCGAGGTCGAGGGCGTGCCTCCCATGCGGGCGCTGCCCATGATGTGGAAGGAAGCGAGCGAGACCTGGCCCGGTCCCCAGCCGCAGCGGTCGGCGTCGCGCATCAGGCGGCGGCTGTCGCCGTCGGTCCCCGGGTCGTAGGAGACCCAATCCGAATGGGAGCTGAAGATCCGCCGCGCGCCCGCAGCCTCGAGGATGCGCGCCGCGCCGTGCAGACCGGCGCGCAGGTTGTCGCGGTCGAAGCTCGAGAGCCGGTAGCGGACGACCGGCTCGCCGTCGCGGCCGACGCGCACCTCGCCGGCGTCGCGGTCGCGCAGCAGCGCGCCGACGCCGGTCGCGTGCGGGAGGGACCGCATCAGCTCGTAGTACGCGCGCGAACCGTGCCAGGGCCAGAAGCCGGTCACCACGTGCGGGTGCGCAGCGGCAGTCTCGTACTTGACCCCGTAGCCGCCGTCGAGGTCGGCGTGCTCGTCGGAGTAGAGCGCCTGCATCGCGCCCTCCCAGGGCCGCAGCTCGTCGTCGAACAGGCCCCACGCCGCGGTGGCCGGATGCAGGTGCAGATGCTGGCCGATGTTGCGGTTGCGCAGGCCCGAGCGCCGCAGCAGCGCGGGGGTCTGCACGGCGCCGCAGGCAACGACGACCGCCCGCGAGCGGACCGTCACGCGGTGGCCCGCGTCCGTGACCGCCTCCACCCCGCGCGCCACCCCGCGCTCGACGACCGCCGCGCGCGCCTTGGTCCCGACGAGGATCCGCGTGCCGGCGGCGTGGGCGTCGGCTAGCCAGGTCTTGACGGTCGACTGCTTCGCCCCCAGGCGGCAGCCAAACGGGCAGTAGCCGCAGACCTCACCCTGGTCGCAGCCGCGGACGTTGCGCGGCAGCGCGTCGATATGCCAGCCGAGCGCCATGCACCCGTCGCGCATCATTCGGTCGCGCGCGGAGGGCGACGAGTGCTCGTGGTTGACGCCGAGCCGCTCGCAGACCGCGTCGAGGCTCGCGTCGAAGTCGCGGTCGGCGAAGGCGTGCACTCCATGGCCCGCCCAATCCGCGCGGATCGCGTCGGGCGTCCTGAACGACGTCGAGTAGTTGATCACCGTGCCGCCACCCAGGCAGGCGCCGGCGAGCAGCGACAGGCTCTGATCGGCGGTCGCCGTCGGCGCGCCGGCGTACATCGTGCGGATCGCCGTGTGCTCGGACCCGTCGAAGTCGGCCTCGTCGCGGTACGGGCCCGCCTCGAGCACGACGACGTCGAGGCCCGCGGCCGCCAGGACCGCGGCCGCCGTCCCCCCTCCCGCGCCCGACCCGACGACCACCACGTCGCACTCGAGGTCGGTGTCGCGGTCGATCTCGAGCGGGGCGACCGACCGCGGAGGGGCATCCGCGTTCGGCCCCAGCGGGCCCGGGTAGCCGATCTCCTCCCAGGCGGGGCTCGGACTGCCGTCGGGCGCCGGCAGCATCCAGTAGAAGAGACGCGTCCCGCGGCAAAGGGCGTGGAAAGCGGCGCGGCGCTGAGGGACGCGCGAGTCGCGCCATGACAGCAGCACCCGCTCGCGATCCTCGCGCGACAGTTCGGAGAAGCGCCTCCATCCGCCGCCGCCGAGTGCGGTCAGCGGCCGGCTGTCCCACGCCGAGAGCAGCTGGCCGAGCTGGCGACGCTCCGCGACGCGCGGGTTGCGTCCCACCGCCTCGATCAGCGCCTCCGGCACGCCGAGCTCGCTCGCCGACGGCAGCCCGTCGTCGCCAGGGCAGAAGGCGTCGCAGATCGACGCGAGCGCGCGGCGCTGATCCTCGCCGAGCTCCATCGACCTACACGGGTCGCGGGGGCTCCGGTGGGGTCGGCGGCTTGGCCACGGAGTGCGGGGGCGTCGCCCCGTCGCTCGGCCCCACGCCCTCCGAGCCCAGCATCGAGCCGAGCCTGCCGAGCGCATTGGTCAGCTCGCTCGGAATGATCCACAGCTTGCTCGCCTCGCCGTCGGCGATGTCGGGCAGCTTCTGCAGGTACTGGTAGGCGAGGACCTTCTCGTCGGCGTCGCCGCGATGGACCGCCTCGAAGACCGTCGCGATCGCCTGCGCCTCGCCCTGGGCCTCGAGGATCTGCGCCTCGCGGTGACCCTCGGCGCGCAGGATCGCGCTCTGCTTCTCGCCCTCTGCGGTGAGGATCTGCGACTGCTTGACGCCCTCCGCGGTCAGGATCGCCGCGCGACGGTCGCGCTCCGCGCGCATCTGCTTCTCCATCGCCTCCTGGATCGAGGCCGGCGGGTCGACCGCCTTGAGCTCGACGCGGTTCACGCGGATGCCCCAGCGGCCGGTTGCCTCGTCGAGCACGATCCGCAGCGCGCCGGACACCTTGTCGCGCGATGTCAGCGTGTCCTCGAGCGTCATCCCGCCGATCACGTTGCGCAACGTCGTCACCGTCAGCTGCTCGATCGCGCCGATGTAGTCGGCGATCTCGTACGTCGCCGACTTCGGGTCGGTGACCTGGAAGTAGATGACCGTGTCGATGCTGATCACCAGGTTGTCCTCGGTGATCACCGGCTGCGGCGGGAACGAGACGACCTGCTCGCGCAGGTCGATCAGAGGCTTCACCCGGTCGACGTACGGCACGATCAGCGCCAACCCGGCATCGAGCGTGCGGCTGTAGCGGCCGAGTCGCTCGACCACCCCCGCCCGCGCCTGCGGCACTATCCGAACACCCTGCGCGATGGTGAACAGCACCACCAGCGCGACAACTCCAAGAACGATCAACGTCGCCACAACAGCCTCCTAGCCGATCCCATCGGACACAAGCGCCGTGGCGCCCTCGATCTGCATCACCTCGACCCTAGCCCCGGGCTCGAGCACCTCATCCTCGTCATAGGCCCGTGCCGACCAGACCTCACCGGCCAGCTTCACCGTCCCACCGGCGCCGTCGACGCGCTCCAGGACCACCGCACGAGCTCCGACCAACGCCGCGGTCCCGGTGCGGATCTTCGCCGGAGTGTGCAGGTGACGGCGGGCGATCGGCCGCAGGACGATCAGGGACGCGATCGAGGCGAGGATGAAGACGACGAGCTGGAGCGCGGTGCCGGCACCGGCCAGCGCCGCGACGGCTGCCACGACGGCGGCCACTGCGATCGGGCCCATGAAGAAGGACAGCGAGACCATCTCGCCGATTGCCAGCAGTCCGGCGGCGACGATCCAGATGACCCACGCGGACATGGTGTTGATCCTATCTGGGGGAGCTGGTGCTTCAGGCTAGGGATCGGCGTTTGAGGCCGCGGGTCCTATTCTCCGGGCGCTGATGGCACGAGAGTGGAATGAGCTGTTCGTCGTGGACGGGGCGCCGATCGAGGGGGCCGGGCCCGATGCCGCGGTTGAGGATCAGGCTGAGGAGGAGAGGCCGAAGCGGCGGTTCTTCAAGCGGTTGCGGGAGAACATGTCGAAGACGCGGCAGGCGCTCGGGGCGGAGATTCAGGCAACGATGTTCGAGCGGCTGGACGACGAGGCGTTCGAGCGATTGGAGGAGGCGCTGATCTACGCCGATGTGGGAGCGCCGACGACGGCCTCGATCGTGGAGCGGCTGGAGGGCGAGGCGGCATCGGGAGACTTGGAGAGCGGCGAGGACCTGACGCGGCGGCTGAGGGAGCTGCTTGCGGAGACGGCGCGGGTCGAGGGCGACACGATCGACCTGGCGGCGAAGCCGACGGTGATCCTGATGGTGGGCGTCAACGGCACCGGCAAGACGACGACGATCGGCAAGATCGCCTGGCACCTGCAGCGCGAGCTCGGGATGTCCGTCCTGCTCGCTGCGGGCGACACCTTCCGTGCCGCGGCAGCGGAGCAGCTCGAGGTCTGGGCCGAGCGAGCTGGCTGCGACATCGTCCGTGCCAGGGAGGGATCCGATCCGGGCTCTGTGATGTTCGACGCGATCGAGGCTGCGACCGCCCGCGGCCACGACGTGGTCCTCTGCGACACCGCCGGCCGCCTCCACACGCAGCAGCACCTGATGGACGAGCTCGCCAAGGTCCGCAAGGTCATCGCATCGAAGATCCCCGAGGCGCCCCATCACACCCTGCTGACCATCGACGCCACCACCGGTCAGAACGGCCTACGCCAGGCGCTGATGTTCCGCGAGACCGTCGACCTCGATGGCATCGTCCTGACCAAGCTCGACGGCACAGCAAAAGGCGGAATTGCGCTGGCGATAGCCCAGGAGCTCAACGTCCCCGTGAAGATGATCGGCATCGGCGAGGGCATCGAGGACCTCCGCCCCTTCGATCCGGACGACTTCGCCGCCGCGATCCTCGACTAGCTGAGGAGCTACGCGGCGCCCGCGGACGACTCGACCGGCTTTGCCAGGTCGAACAGGTTCTCTCCCGCCGTCCCGCTCAGCTGACGCGACACGACCCGCGACACGCCGTCCCCGCCCATGCTGACCCCGTAGATCCGGTCCGCGGCGTCCATCGTCCGCTTCTGGTGCGTGACGACGATGAACTGCGCCCGCTCGGAGTAGCGGCGGACGAGCTGGAGGAAGCGGTCGACGTTGAGGTCGTCGAGGGCAGCCTCGACCTCGTCGAGCACGTAGAAGGGACATGGGCGGGCGAGGAAGACGGCGAACATGAAGGCGAGCGCGACGAGCGACTTCTCGCCGCCCGACATCAGCGACAGCCGCTTGGTCGACTTGCCGGCCGGGGTGACCTCGATCTCGACGCCGGGCTCGGAGGCGGCGGGCTTGGCGGCCGACTCCTCGGGGCTGGCGTCGGCCTCGGCCTCGTTGGCCTCCTCCTCCCCCGCGCCCTCGGGCTCCTGGCCGCCGAGCACGGGTCGGGGGCCCTGGTCGGGCTGGACGAGGCGCAGGCGGCCGCGGCCGCCGGGGAAGAGGTGGGCGACCACCTCCTCGAAGTTCTTGGCGGCGGCCTCGTAGGTCTCCTCGAAGCTCTCGCGGATGCGCCGGTCGGTGTCGCGGATCAAGCCCTGGAGCTCGGAGAGGGCGCTCTCGAGGTCCTTGCGCTGGCCCTCGAGCTCCTCGACGTGCGCGATCGCCTCCTCGTACTCCTGAGCGGCGAGGGGATTGACGGGGCCGAGCTGCTCGCGGCGGCGGGCGAGGCGGTCGATGCGGGTGGCGAGCTCGGCGCGGCGGTCGTCGTCGAGCGACTCGGCGGCCGGCTCGGCCGGCAGGCCGAGGCGCTCGGGCGGGATGGCAAGCGCCCGGGGGACGCGCTAGACTCCCCCAGGATCGCCACAGCCACTTTCTCCACGGAGACCGCCCGGGATGAGGATCGATCCGTACGGCATGCGCCACATGC
>DATABO010000002.1:0-14664 GCA_036259535.1 Thermoleophilaceae bacterium | reverse complement strand
CCCGAGCCGGAGCCGCCGCGGAAGATCTTGCCCTCCTTGGTGTTCCAGTCGAGGATCGACTCCATCGTGTCCTGCACGCTGAGGATGAAGCAGGCCGAGCACTGCGGCTGCTCCTCGAAGCCGACGTTGAACCAGACCGGCGAGTTGAACGCGGCGAGCTGGTGGAGCAGGATGTGCGTCAGCTCGGCCTCGAAGGTCTCGGCGTCGGCGTCGGAGGCGAAGTAGTTGCCGGCGCGGCCCCAGCCGGCGATCGTGCCGGACACCCGGCCGACCATCTGGCGCACCGAGGACTCGCGCTCGTCGCTGCCGAGCCGGCCGCGGAAGTACTTCTGGGCGACGATGTTGGTCGCGTTCTGCGACCACGACTTCGGAAACTCCACGCCGCGCTGCTCGAAGGCCGGCTTCGCGGGATCGCCGATCAGCGCGTCGCGGATCTCCCACTCGACGGCGTCGAACGGATGCACGCCAGGCTCGGTATAGCGCCGCGCGACCTCTACTCCGGCGGTGCTGGTGGTGGCGGCTGCGGTGCTGTTGCTCGGCATGGGTCTCCTCGTCTTCTTTGCGTCCGGAATCCCGGTCGCGGAGGATGCTCGAAGGCGCTTACCGCAAGCCGGGAAGCGATGGTGCCGCTCCCGCCGGACGGAAGACGCACGAAAGGCTTCCAACAGCAACTTTAGAGCTTCAGAATGCCTTTGTCTGCGCCTTTACGAGCGTGATTTCCACGCTGTTTGCAGGGTCTCAGCGCAACGAGTCGAGCGTGACGGCGAGGCCGTCGGCGAGTCCCGTCTCGGTGCGCCAGCCGAGCAGCTCGCCGGCGCGCGTCGCGTCGAGCGCGATGTGGCGCACCTCGCCCGGCCGCTCGGGCGCCATCACGGCCTCGAACGGTCCGTCGGCCTGCGGCGCCAGCGCCTCGATCACGTCGAGCACGCTCGACTCGACGCCCGTGCCGATGTTGATCGCTCCGGTCGCGTCCGAGCCGGCAGCCGCCAGGTTCGCCTTCACGACGTCGCCGACGAAGACGTAGTCACGCGTCTGGAGGCCGTCGCCGAACACCGTCGGGCGCTCGCCCTCGAGCAGCTTGCCGCAGAAGATCGCGATCACGCCGGCCTCGCCGAGCGGGTCCTGGCGCGGGCCGTAGACGTTGCCGTAGCGCAGGGACACCGCCGAGACGCCGTGCAGGCGGCGGAACAGCTCGCAGTAGCCCTCGGCCGCGAACTTCGACTGGCCGTAAGGCGCCTCCGGCGCGACGGGGTGGTCCTCGGGCGCCGGGATCGTCCTGCCCTCGCCGTAGATCGCGCCGCCGGTCGAGGAGTTCACGACGCGCGCGCCGACCGCCTGTGCTGCGCTCAGGACGTTGATCGTGCCCTCGACGTTGATCCGCGCGTCGGCCGCGGGGTCGGCCGCCGAGCGCCGCACGTCGATCTGGGCGGCGAGGTGGAAGATCGTCTCCGGGCGCACGCGCTCGGCCAGCTCGACGAGCGCCGCCTGGTCGCGGATGTCGCCCTCGACCAGCTCCGCGCCGTTGGCGAGCGCCCCGTCGAGGTTCTCGCGGCGGCCCGTCGACAGGTCGTCGAGCACGGTGACCTCGTCACCGCGGGCCAGCAGGCCGTCGACGATGTTCGAGCCGATGAATCCGGATCCTCCGGTGACTAGAGCGCGCATAGGCGCGGCATCCTACGGTGCGGCCGGCTCGGCGAGGATCTGAGCGAGGGCGGCGAGGGCGTGCTCGCGGTGGCGGTTCTGGGCGACGACCGTGGCGTCGGCGTCGCCGGCGGCGAGCGCGGCGAGGATCGCGCGGTGGTGCTCGGCGGCGGTGGCGCGGTGGGCGCCGCGGTTGGCGTAGAGGGCGCGGTAGGCGTCGCTGGCGTCCCAGAGCTGGCGGATCGTGCGTGCCAGCAACGGCCGTCCGGAGGCTGCGTAGAGCTCGAGGTGGAAGCTGCGGTTGGCCTCGGCATAGGCGGCCAGGTCGCCGCGCGCGCTGGCGCCGTCGGCGTCGGCGACGTGGTCGGAGAGGCGCTCGAGCGTCGCGTCGTCGAGCGGCAGCGCGGCGCGCACCGCCTCCTCCTCGAGCAGCTCGCGCATCCTGTAGAGCTCGCGCAGGTCGTCGAGCGACAGGTCGGCGACGAACGAGCCGCGGTGCGGCTCGTAGACGACCTGGCCCTCGCCCTCGAGGATTCGCAGCGCCTCGCGCACGGGCACCCGCGAGACGCCGAGCTCGGCGCCGACCTGCTCGGCGCGAATCGGCTCGCCGGGGCGCAGCTCGCCGGCGCCGATCCGCCGTCGCAGCTCGGCGAGGACGGCCTCCTGGGTCGACGGCGGGCGGACGAAGGCGGTCACCCGGCGAGCCACCTGCGCAGCGCCTCGCCGTCCTCGTCGAGCTCGGGTGGGCGCCGGCGCGTCGTGGCCGGCGTCCGCGACAGCCGCGCGGGGAAGGCGACGGTGCGGACGCCGTCGTACTCGTCGACGGCCTCGAGTCCCAGCTCGGCGGCGAGCGCGAACGCCTGCGCGACGTCGTTGATCGGACCGGCCGGCACCCCGGCGGCCGCCAGCAGCGGCCGCCACTCGGCGATCGTCCGTGCGGCCAGTCGCTCCTCGAGCAGCGGCCGCAGCGCACCGCGGTTGGCGACCCGGTCGGCGTTGGTCGCGAAGCGCCGGTCGCTCGCCAGCTCCGGCACGTCGAGCGCCGCCGCGAGCGCGCCGAACTGGCGGTCGTTGCCGGCGCAGATCATCAGCTCGCCGTCCGCGGCGCGGTAGGGGCTGAAGGGCTCGATGCTGGGGTGGACGTTGCCGAGCCGCCGTGGGACCGCGTCGCTGCCGAGCCAGCCGGTCGCCTGGTTGACGAGCGCGGCGAGCGTCGTATGCAGCAGATCGATGGTCACGCGTTGCCCGGCGCCCGACCGCGCGCGCTCGTGCAGCGCCGCGAGCACCGCGGTCGTGGCGTAGAGGCCGGCGATCACGTCGATCAGCGCCACGCCCGCCTTGGTCGGCGCATCCGGCGGGCCGGTCACGCTCATCAGGCCGCCGAGCGCCTGGACGAGCGGGTCGTATCCGGGCAGGTTGCGGCCCGCGCCCTCGCCGAAGCCGGAGATCTCGCAGTAGACGACGGCGGGATTGGCGACGGCCACCTGCTCGAAGCCGAGCCCGAACCGCTCGAGCGTGCCCGGGCGGAAGTTCGCCACGACGACGTCGGCGCGCTCGCAGAGCCGCCGGGCCAGCTCATTGTCGCCGGCGTCGCGCAGGTCGAGGGCCAGCGAGCGCTTGTTGCGGTTGACCGCGTGGTGGTAGGTGGCGCGTCCCGCCCGGTCGAAGGGCGGGCCCCAGGAGCGAGTGTCGTCGCCGCTCGGGGACTCGACCTTGACGACGTCGGCGCCCAGGTCGCCGAGCGTCATCCCGACCAGCGGTCCCGCCAGGACACGCGAGAGATCGGCCACGAGCAGGCCGTCGAGCGGAGTCGGGGAGGCCATTTTGGGGGATCGTATACCTTCTACGATCCACCTACGTCAACCGGAGAAGCACTCGTGACCGCCACAACGACCCGCCCGACCCTCGATCCGCACGACCCGCTCGCGCTCGACTCGCTGCTCGACGACGAGGAGCGGATGATCAGGGACAACGTCCGCCGCTACGTGCGCGAGCGCTTCCTGCCGACCGTCGCCGAGCACTACGCGGCTGGGACGTTCCCCGAGCACGTGCCGGCCGAGCTCGGGGCGCTCGGCCTGCTCGGCATGCACCTCGAGGGCTACGGCTGCGCCGGCGCCTCGGCGACCGCCTACGGGCTCACCTGCCTCGAGCTCGAGGCCGGCGACTCCGGCCTGCGCTCGTTCTGCTCGGTGCAGGGATCGCTGGCGATGTTCGCGATCCACCGCTGGGGCAGCGAGCAGCAGAGGCAGGCATGGCTGCCGCGGCTAGCCGCCGGCGAGGCGATCGGCTGCTTCGGCCTCACCGAGCCCGACGCCGGGTCGAACCCGGCCGGCATGCGCACCAGAGCCCGCCGCGAGGGGGATGCCTGGGTGCTCGACGGCTCGAAGATGTGGATCACGAACGGATCGATGGCTGACGTCGCGGTCGTCTGGGCGCGCACCGACGCCGGCGCGGTCAACGGCTTCCTGGTCGAGCGCGGCACGCCCGGCTTCTCGGCGCCGGCGATGCACGGCAAGCTCTCGCTGCGCGCGAGCGTCACCAGCGAGCTCGTCCTCGACGGCGTGCGGCTCTCCGACGGCGCCCGCCTGCCCGCCGCCGACACCCTGCGCGGCCCGCTCTCCTGCCTCGACGAAGCGCGCTACGGGATCGTCTGGGGGTCGGCCGGCGCGGCGCGCGCCTGCTACGAGGCGGCGCTTTCCTACTCGACCGAGCGCGAGCAGTTCGGCAAGCCGCTGGCCGCCTTCCAGCTGACCCAGGCGAAGCTCGCCGAGATGGCTGTGAAGGTCGGGCAGAGCACGCTGCTGGCGCTCCACCTCGGCCGGCTCAAGGACCGCGGGCAGCTGACGCCGCAGCACGTCTCGTTCGGCAAGTACCACAACGTCGCGGCCGCGCTCGAGGTCGCGCGCAGCGCGCGCACGGTGCTCGGCGCCAACGGCATCACGCTCGAGTACCCGGTCCTGCGCCACGCCAGCAACCTCGAGTCGGTGCTCACCTACGAGGGCACGCACGAGATGCACACGCTCGTGCTCGGCCAGGCGCTGACCGGCGTCGCGGCGTTCGCCTGAGCGCCCGTCGGCGCTGGTAGCGTCGCGCCGGTGCGCGGCCTGTTCGTCACCTTCGAGGGGATCGACCGCTCGGGCAAGACGACCCAGGCGCAGCTGCTGCTCGACGCGCTCGGGGACGACGCGGTCGGCGTGCGCGAGCCCGGCGGCACCGCGGCCGGCGAGCGGATCCGCGAGCTGCTCAAGGACCCGGCGGTCGACCTGTCGGCCCGGGCCGAGGCGCTGCTGTTCGCAGCGGCGCGCGCGGAGCTGGTCGCGGGGGTGATCGAGCCCGCTCTCGTCGCCGGCAAGGTGGTCGTCTCCGACCGCTTCCTCGACTCCTCGCTCGCCTACCAGGGCGGCGCGCGCGGACTCGGGATCGAGGAGGTCGAGCGGATCAACGGCTTCGCGACCGGCGGCCTGCGGCCCGACCTGACGCTGCTGCTCGAGATCGACACGGCGGTGGCCGGCCGGCGCGGCGCCGTCGAGGACGATCGCTTCGAGCAGGAGGGCGCCGCGCTCCAGCGCCAGGTCGCCGCGGCCTACGAGCAGCTGGTCGCCGCCGATCCGGCGCGTTGGCGGAGGGTCGACGCCGACCGCGACGCCGCCGCGGTGCACGCCGACGTGCTCGCTGCGGTCGAGGCGGCGCGCCGGGCGCCGGCCGGGGACGGCGCGGGATGACCCTCACGGGGACCGAGTCGCACCCGCAGGCGCGGATGACCCTCTCGGCTGCGCTGGCCGGCGACGCCTCGCACGCGTACCTCTTCCACGGTCCCGCGGGGGTCGGCAAGCGCAGCGTCGCGCGCGCCTTCGCCGCCGAGCTGCTCGCCGCCGGCTCACCCGACCCCGACAACGCCCGCCACCGCGTCCTCGACGGCGCCCACCCCGACCTCACCTGGGTTCGCCCGACCGGCGCGCACGTGATGCGCACCGACGACGTCGCCGATCCGGTCGTCTCGGCCGCGACGCGAACCCCGTTCGAGTCGGAGAAGCGCGTCTTCGTGCTCGAGCGCGTCGACACGATGAACGACGAGGTCGCCAACCGGCTGCTCAAGACGCTCGAGGAGCCGGCGCCGTTCGTCCACCTGATCCTGCTGACCGACTCGCTCGGCCAGGTCATCCCGACGGTCGTGTCGCGTTGTCAGCTCGTCCGCTTCGACCCGCTGGCGGCGCCGCAGATCGCCGAGGCGCTGATCGCCGAGGGCGTGGCGGCGGAGCGCGCGGAGGCTTGTGCGCGACTGGCGCTCGGCAACGGGGCCCGCGCGCGCTTCCTCGCCTCCGAGGAGGGCGAGGCGCTGCTCGCGGACGTCGACCGGATGGTGGCCGCCGCCCTCGCGGGCGGCAGCCGCCACGCGAGCGAGCCCGAGGCCTGGCGCGGCCTGCTCGACCGCGCCGAGGAGCGCCGCCTGGCTGCCGAGGAGCGCGTCGCCGCCGAGGCCGCCGCCCGCCTAGCGAGCGAGCCCAAGGGCCGCGACCGCAGCGCGATCGAGAAGCAGTTCGACGACGCCGCCAAGCGCGACGGCCGCCGCGCCCGCACGGAGCTGCTCGATCTCGGCCTCACGCTCGCCGCGTTGCGCTTTCGCGACCTCGTCTGCATGGCCGAGGGCGCCGAAGACGCAGCGCTCGATCGCGCAGGGGCGGGTGCCCTGGCCGCCGGGCCCGAGATCGCCGCCGCGGACCTCCGCGCGGCGGCCGAGCGCTGCGAGGACGTGCGCATGTCGCTCGAGCTCAACGTCACCGAGGATCTCGCGCTCGAGGCGCTCGGATTCAGGCTCGCCCGGCTCGTCGGCGCACCGGCCTAGCCAAACTCCCGCCACGCTGGGCGCATTCCGGCGGATATACCGCCCCTATCCGCCCGGCGTCCGCCGCCGCCCCACGCTGGGCCGATCTCGGCGGTAATGCCGCCGCCATCGGTCCACCATCAGCCGGCGCGGCGCTCGAGGACGGCGGCTGCCCCGCGGCAGGCCACCACGCGCCGCGGCGGCACGGCCAGCACGCGTCGCAGCAACCGCCCGTCGGCGTCGAGGAAGTCGACGTCGAGTGAGAAGCGCATGCCGAAGGTGTGGATCGAGTGGCAGCGCGGGATCAGGAGGCCGCACTCCGGCGGCAGATCGTCGAGCCAGGCAAGCCCGAGCAGCCTGGCGCGGACCGAGCGCGCCACGAACACGCGCCGGCATCCCGGCAGCGAGCGCTGCTCGAGTCGGCGTAGGCGGGCGGGCACTATGGGCACCATGGAGTCGTAGGGACCGATCGCTCGCGGTCCGCCCCCTTTGGCCGATCGCACCGAAGGCGCCAGTCGCTTTCGTGCGAACGCCAATTGCCGCCTCCTGCGTCGCGGCCCAACATGGGCCATCCGGATGGCCGGGCCGCGTCCCGGCCACTCACCAGCAGGAGAGGAGCAGGCGGTGGAGCCGACGCAGACCGATGTCTCGAACGCCTTGGAGGGCTGGCAGCCGACGCTCGACCCGGTCACCTTCGAGGTCCTGAAGAACTCCTTCTCGACGATCGTCGACCAGATGGCGGAGCAGATCCTCCGCACCTGCTACTCGTTCGTGATCTACGCCAAGGACTTCTCGTCCGCGCTGACCGACCACGAGGGCAACACGGTCATGCAGGGCAGCCACGACGTCGCCGTCCACGTCGGGACGCTGCACTTCAGCGCGAAGGCGGTGCTCGAGATCTTCGGCGACGAGATGGCGCCGGGCGACGTCTACGCGATGAACGACCCCTACCTCGGCGGCACGCACTTCAACGACGTGCGCCTGATCCGGCCCGTCTTCGTCGACGACGAGCTGATCGCGATGGTCCAATGCAACGGCCACTGGTCCGACGTCGGCGGCTCCGTCCCCGGCTCGCATGACATCACCGCGCGCGAGCACTTCCAGGAGGGCCTGCGGATCACCCCGATGAAGATCTGGGACAAGGGCGCCTTCCGCGACGACGTCGTGCGGATGATCGTCTCCAACACGCGCACGCCGGTCGACTGCGAGGGCGACCTGCACGCCCAGGCCGAGGCGACGCGCGTCGCCGAGGGCGAGATCCTGCGGCTCGTCGAGAAGTACGGCAAGGACACCGTCAAGACGGCCTTCGCCGACGTCCAGAACTACGTCGAGACGATCATGCGCGGCCGCCTCGCCGGCCTTCCCGACGGCAGCTGGGAGGCCGAGGACTTCATCGACTTCGACCCGGCCGCCGGCGAGGAGGGACTGATCCCCGTCAAGGTCAAGATGACGATCGAGGGCGACGACCTGCGCTACGACCTGACCGGCTCGCACCCGGTCATCGGCAGCGCGCTGAACTGCGCGTTCGGCATGGGCTTCTCCGGCGTCGTCGTCGGGACGAAGACGTTCTTCCCCGACATCCCGCTGAACTCCGGCTTCTACCGGGCGATGGACGTCGACCTCGGCCCTGTCGGCAGCGTCGTCAACGCGCCGCACCCGGTCGCGGTGACCGGCTTCAACGCCGGCGCCTACGAGAAGATCGTCAACGCGATCTTCGAGCTCTGGTCCGGCCTGATGCCCGAGCGCGCGCTCGCCTGCTCCTACAACCTCGAGTACCTGCTCGTCGGCGGCCGCGACGGCCGCGACCCCGAGCGCAACATCTTCATGTGGTACGACTGGATGGCCGGCGGTTGGGGCGGGCGCAACGGCAAGGACGGGCTCAACGGCACGTCGCCGATCTTCGGGGCCGGACTCGAGGTCCAGCCGCTCGAGGGTCAGGAGCGGCTCTCGCCGGTGCTCACCACGCGCCACGAGTTCATCCCCGACTCCGGCGGGCCGGGACGCTTCCGCGGCGGAGTCGGCGTCGAGAAGGGCGCGATCCTCCAGCAGGCCGAGAGCACGGTCATGTCCTACTCCTGTGACCGCGCGCGCAGCATCACCTGGGGGATCGGCGGCGGCCTGCCGTCGAACCCGCACGGCGTCTGGCTCGATCCCGACGGGCCCGACCGCCGCTACCTCGGGGCGTGGTTCGCGAGCATGCCCGCCGCCAAGGGGACCACCTTCACGCGTCCGTCGGCCGGCGGCGGGGGCTACGGCGACCCGCTCGAGCGCGATCCGGACGCCGTGCGCGAGGACGTCGCCGACGGCTACGTGACGATCGAGCGCGCCGCCAAGGACTACGGCGTCGCGATCAGGGTCGTCGACGAGGACCTCGCGGCCTACGAGGTCGACCGGGCCGCGACAGCCGCCGAGCGCGAGCGGATCCGCGCGAACCGCCACGACTGGATCGCCGAGGACCCCGAGCGCGTCGCCGAGCGCTACCGCTCCGGCGAGCTCGACGTCTTCGACTGCGTCCGCCAGCACGGCGTCGTGCTCGACTGGGGGACGGGAGAGCTGCTGCGCAACACGACCGAGCAGTTCCGCGCGATGCTCGCCCGGCGAACGACCGCCTTCTGGGACGCGCCGGCGGCGGCCGGCGTGGCCTGAGGCGGAGACCTCGGCACAGGAGGCCGCGACGATGCCGACGCCGCCCGAGCGCTGCGACGTCGCCGTGATCGGCGCGGGCATCATCGGCCTCTCGGTCGCTCGCGAGCTGACGCGCCGCGATCCGGACATGCGCGTCGCGGTGATCGAGCGCGAGCCTCGGCTCGCGGCCCACCAGACGTCGCACAACTCGGGAGTCGTCCACGCCGGGATCTACTACCGCCCGGGGTCGCTGAAGGCCCGGCTCTGCGTGACGGGCGCGCGCGAGCTGCGCGACTACTGCGAGCGGCGCGCGATCGCCTGCCGCGAGGTCGGCAAGGTGATCGTCGCGCTCGACGAGTCGGAGCTGGCGGCGCTCGACGGGCTGCAGCAGCGCGCGGTCGCCAACGGCGTGCCGCGCGTCGAGCGGATCGGCCCGGAGCGGTTGCGCGAGCTCGAGCCGGCGGTCCGCGGAGTCGCCGCCCTGCACAGCCCGGCGACGGCGATCGTCGACTACAGCGCGGTCGCACGCGCCTATGCCGCCGACGTCGAGGCGGCCGCCGGCTCGATCGCGCTCGGCTGCGTCGTCGAGCGGATCGACAGCACCGGGCGCGAGGCCGTCGTCCACCACGCGCGCGGCACGACGGTCGCCCGCCACGCGATCGCCTGCGCCGGCGCCTGGGCGGGCCACCTCGCGCCACCCGACGAGCGAACCCGCTTCGTTCACTTCCGCGGCGCCTACAAGCAGCTGCGCCCGCAGCGCGCCGGCCTGGTCAACGGCCTCGTCTACCCGGTCCCCGACCCCGCGCTGCCGTTCCTCGGGATGCACTTCACGCGCACCGTCGACGACCGCACGATCCTCGGCCCGACGGCGCTCGCCGTCGGCGCGCCCGACGCCTACCGGATCGCGCGCATCGCCCCGCGCGACGCCGGCCGCGCGCTCGCCTGGCCGGGCACCTGGCGGATGGCTCGGCGCTGGTGGCGCACCGCGTTGCGCGAGGTCTCGACGGCGGCCAGCGGCCGCGCCTTCCTCGCCGACGCCCGCCGCTACGTGCCGGCGCTCGAGCGCGGCGATCTCGCGCCGGCCGGCGCGGGAGTCCGCGCGCAGCCGGTGGCGCGCGACGGATCGCTGGTCGACGACTTCCTGCTCTCGGTCCAGGGGCGCGTGCTGCACGTCGCGAGCGCGCCGTCCCCGGCAGCGACCTCGTCGCTGCCGCTGGGCCGCTTGATCGTCGAGCGCGCCCACGACGCGCTCGGTCTCGGCGACCACGGGTCGCGTACGCAACCACCACCACCCAAGGAGGCTGAGCGGACATGAGCTCACTTCGCGTCGCGGTCGACGTCGGCGGGACGTTCACCGACATCTGCATCCTCGACGAGGCCGGCTCCGCGCTGCGCGTCGCCAAGGTCCCGACCACTGCCGACCCGATCGAGGGCGTGCTCGAGGGAGTGCGCCACGCCGGCGTCCCGTTCGGTGACGTCGTCCTCTTCTCGCACGGAACGACGGTCGCCACCAACGCGCTGATCACGCGCCGCCTGCCCCCGGCCGCGATGGTCACGACCAAGGGCTTCCGCGACGTGATCGAGATCCGCCGCGGCAACCGCGACGACCTCTGGGACGCCTACAAGGACCTCGCCCCGCCGCACGTCCGCCGCCGCGACCGGCTCGAGGTGCGCGAGCGGATCGACTACGCGGGCGAGGTCGTCGAGCCGCTCGACGAGGAGCAGGCGCGCCACGTCGCGCGCGTGCTGCGCAAGCGCGAGGTCGCCGCCGTCGCGGTCTGCCTGATCAACGCCCACGCCAACCCGGTCCACGAGCAGCGGCTCGCCGAGATCCTCGCCGAGGAGCTGCCGGGCGTCTGGATATCCACGTCGAGCGACGTGCTGCCCGAGCTCTTCGAGCACGAGCGCTTCTCGACGACCGTCTCGAACGCCGTCCTGTCGCCGCTGGTCAGCAACTACGTGTCGCGGCTCGACGCCGGGCTGCGCGAAGGCGGCTACGAGGGCGACCTCGTGCTGCTGCACTCCGGCGGCGGCGTGATGACCGCGCAGACCTCGGAGCGCTTCGCCGCGCGCCTGGCCGCCTCCGGCCTCGCCGCCGGCGCGATCGCGAGCCGCCACATCGCCACGATGTGCGGCTTCGACAACGCGATCGGGATCGACATGGGCGGCACCAGCACCGACATCTCGCTGGTCTACGACGGCGAGGCGCGCGTGACCAAGGAGTGGTTCGTCGAGTTCGGCTACCCGATCCTCTTCCCCAGCATCGAGGTGCTGACGATCGGAGCCGGCGGCGGCTCGCTCGCCTGGATCGACGAGGCCGGCTCGCTGCACAGCGGGCCGCAATCGGCTGGGGCGATTCCGGGGCCGGCGGCCTACGGGCGCGGCGGCGACGAGCCGACCACGACCGACGCCAATCTCGTCCTCGGGCGGCTCGGCGGCGAGCTGATCGGCGGCGAGATGAGCCTCGACCGCGAGCTCGCAAGCGAGGCGCTGCGCGCCAAGGTCGCCGAGCCGCTCGGGCTCGACGTCGAGGACGCCGCGCGGGCGGTGACGCGTGTCGCCAACGCCAACATGGCCGACGCGCTGCGCCTGATCTCGATCCGGCGCGGCTACGACCCGCGCGAGTTCTGCCTCGTCGTCTTCGGCGGCGCCGGGCCGCTGCACGGCGTCGAGCTGGCGCGCGAGCTCGCGATCCCGACGGTGCTGGTGCCGCTCGACCCGGGCATCACGTCGGCGTTCGGCTGCCTGCTCGTCGACGTCCGCCACGACCTGACGCAGATGTACCTGACCGACGCCGGGAGCGCGGATCCAGAGGACCTCGAGGCGAGCTTTCGCGCGCTCGAGGACCAGGGCCGCGAGCAGCTCGACACCGAGGGCGTCCCGCGCGAGCAGCAGGAGCTGGTGCGCACGATCGACATGCGCTACCGCGGCCAGTGGCGCTCGCTGAGCGTCCCGGTCGGCCGGCCCCTGCGCTCGCTCGACGACGCGATCGCGACCTTCCACGCCGAGCACCAGCGGGAGTACAACTTCCGCCGCGACGACACGCCGGTCGAGATCTACCGGCTCGGTATCGGGGCGATCGGCATCACGCCGAAGCCCGACCTGCCGCGTCACGAGCCCAGTGACGCGCCGGTCGAGCCGGTCGAGCACCGCAGCGTGACCTTCGACGGCGTCGAGGAGCCGCGTGAGGCGGCCGTCTACCTGCGCTCCGACCTCCACGCCGGGGCGCGCGTCGACGGGCCGGCGATCGTCGAGCAGCTCGACTCGACCGTCGTGATCCCGCCCGACGTGACGGCCGAGGTCGACGAGTGGCTGAACCTGCGAATCGCCGTCGGATGAGCTCTCGTGGGGCCCACCAAGCGGCGGTCGCGATTCAGGAGATCGACCAATGTCGCCCGCCTCGGGGCGCTGAAAGCCTGATCCCATGAAGCAGCAGGAGACGCGCTTCTGGCATCCCTTCGCGAACATGGCGGAGGTCGCGGGTCGCGAGTTCACCGTGAGCCGCGCGAAGGGCGTCTACCTCTGGGACGAGGCCGGCCGCCGCCACCTCGACGCCTCGGCGAGCCTCTGGTGCGCGAACATCGGCCACGGCCGGCCCGAGATCGCGGCCGCCGTCCACGCCCAGCTGCTCGAGCTCGACGCCTACATGACGTTCGGGGATTACACGAACCCCCAGGCCGAGGAGCTGTCGCGTCGGCTCGCCGAGCTGGCGCCGATCCCCGGCGCGCGCGTATTCCTCGGCAGCGGCGGCGGCGACGCGATCGAGACGGCGGCGAAGCTGGCGCGCCAGTACTGGTCGCTGCAGGGCATGCCACGCCGTCAGCACGTGCTCGGCCGCGTCGGGGGCTACCACGGCACCCACGGCTTCGGCACGAGCATCGGCGGGATCGAGGCGAACCGGGCGGCGTTCGGCCCGCTGGTCGCGGCGACCGGGCAGGTCGACCGCGACGACCTCGGCGCGCTCGAGCGGCGGATCCTCGAGCTCGGTCCCGACTCGGTCGCCGCCTTCGTCTGCGAGCCCGTGCTGGGCGCCGGCGGCGTGCGCCTGCCGCCGCCCGGCTACATCGAGGGCGCCGCCGCGCTCTGCGCCGAGTACGGAGTGCTGTTCGCGATCGACGCCGTGATCTGCGCCTTCGGCCGGCTTGGCACGTGGTTCGGGATCGAGCGCTGGCCAGGCGTCGAGCCCGACATGATCACCTTCGCCAAGGGCGTCAGCAACGGCGCGCTGCCGATCGGCGGCGTGATCGCCTCCGAGCGCCTCGCGGAGCCCTTCTGGGAGGGCGAGGGCTCGATGTTCCGCCATGGCCAGACCTACTCCGGGCACTCGGCCTGCTGCGTCGCCGCGCTGGCGAACATCGAGATCCTCGAGCAGGAGGATCTGATTCCGCGCGGTCGCGAGCTGGAGGAGGAGCTCCACGACGTTCTGCGCCCGCTCGCCGACCATCCGCTGATCGCCGAGGTCCGCGCGGGCCTCGGCCTGCTGGCGGCGGTCGAGATCGACGCGGGGGCCCTGGCGCGCGAGCCCGGCCTCGCGCTGCGGCTGCAGCGCGCGGTGCGCGAGCGCTGCGTGCTGGTCCGCCCGCTGCCCGCGGCACTTGCGATCAGCCCACCGCTGACGATCGAGCAGGAGCAGCTTCAGGAGATCGCGGACGCGATCGACGACGCGGTGCGCGAGCTCGCGCCCGACATCCCGGCGCGCTCGGCGACCGGATGAACGACATCGGCTGCGGCCGAGAGAAGGAGGAAGGCATGCATAGCTGGAGAGGTCTCATAGCCCTCTTGGGCGCACTCGTCGTCGCATTGGCGCTTGGCGCCTGCGGCGACGACTCGGACGACTCCGGTGGCGGTGGCGGTGGCGGCAGCAGCGGCGATCCGATCGTCGTCGGCATGGCGATCGCCAACAGCGGTCCGATCGCTCCTTACGACGTCGAGGCCGGCGAGGCCGCACGCCTGCGTGCGAAGCAGATCAACGCCGACGGCGGCGTCAACGGCCGGCCGCTGAAGATGGTCGTCAAGGACACCCGCTCCGACAAGGCGACCGCGAGCAACGCGGCGACCGAGCTGGTGGGCGAGGGCGCCGTCGCGATCATCGCCTCCTGCGACTTCGACTACGGCAGCCCGGCGGCGATCGCGGCAAACGCGGCCGAGGTCCCGGGCATCTCGATGTGCGCCTCGGACCCGAAGTTCGCCGACACGAAGACGATCGGCGAGTACGCCTTCTCGATGGGCGTCGGCTCCGACGTCGAGGGCGCGTCGAACGCCGAGTGGGCGTTCAACGAGCGCAACTGGAAGTCGGTCTACATCCTCCAGGACGAGAGCATCGAGTACACGAAGGCGCTCGGCCGCTACTTCAAGGCGCGCTGGGACCAGCTCGGCGGCGAGGTCGTCGGGGAGGACAGCTTCCCGGGCGGCGAGAACGTCAACGTGCGTGCCCAGGCGGCGCGGATCCGCTCCGAGGGCGGCGGCGCCGACTTCATCTACCTGCCCTCGTGGAACCCGGGCGCCGCGACGGCGATCCGCCAACTGCGGGCGGCGGGCATCGACACGCCGATCCTCGGGCCGGCGGCCGTCGACAG
>DATABO010000001.1:0-6342 GCA_036259535.1 Thermoleophilaceae bacterium | reverse complement strand
CAGGCCCACGACGATCTCGTCGCCGATCTCCAAAGCCACCGACAGCAGCACCCGCTCGCGGATCGATCCGTCAGCCCCGGCGGCGAGCGTCGCGAGGATGTTCTCCTCCGCCTTCGGGCCGAATCCCTGGACCGTGCGGATCTGCTCAGCCTCGGCCGCGGCGCGCAGCTGGTCGATCGTCTCGATGCCGAGCGCGTCGTGCAGCATCCGCGCCCGCTTCGGCCCGAGCCCGGGAATGCGCGTCACCTTGATCAGCCCGGTCGGGATGCGGTCCTTGAGCTTGACCGCCGCCGGGATCTCGCCGTCGAGCAGCAGCGCGTCGATCTTCTCGGCGATCGTCTTGCCGATGCCCGGCAGCTCAGCCGCCCGGCCCTGGCGCGCCAGCTCGGCGACCGAGACGCCCGAGTCGCGGATCGCCTTGGCGGCATTGCGGTAGGCGAGCACGCGGTACACGACCGCGCCGTCGAGCTCGTAGAGCGTCGCGAGCTCGTCGAAGGCCTGGGCGATCTCGGCGTTCTTCATCGCCCGTCCGAAGTTACCCGCAGCCGACGATCCCGCCGTCGACCGGGATCACCGCGCCGGTCAGGTACGAACCGGCGCGTGAGGCGAGGAACCGGGTGATGCCCACCACGTCGTCCGGCCGGCCGATGCGCCCGAGCGGGACGGTCTGCTCGACCATCGAGCGGGTGTCGGGGTTGTCGAGCATGAACGCCATCATCTTGCTCTCGAACGGCCCGGGAGCGATCGCGTTGACCGTGATCCGCTCGGCGGCGAGGCGCTTGGCGAGGTGGCGGGTGAGCTGGTGGACGGCAGCCTTGCTCGCGCTGTAGGCGTACGACTCCATCATCGGCGCCTTGAGGCCGTCGACCGAGCCGACGTTGATCACGCGCGCGGGGTCGTCGTCGCTCGCCGACGCGCGCAGCATGTCGAGCGCCGCCACGGTGAGCTGGAACACGCCGCGCACGTTCGTGTCGAGGACGCGGTCCCAGGCCTTGTCGGGATAGCTCTCGAGCGGCTCGCCCCACGACGCGCCGGCGTTGTTGACGAGGACGTCGAGTCGGTCGGTCCGCTCGCGCACGGCGCCGGCGAGGGCGGCGCAGCCCTCCTGCTTCGAGAGGTCGGCGGGCACCGCGACGCAGCTTCCGAGCCGCGACAGCTCCGCCGCGGCCGCCTCGCAGGCATCCGCCTTGCGCGAGGAGATGACCACGTCGGCTCCGGCCTCGACCAGGCCGCGGGCGATCATCAGGCCGATGCCGCGCGAGCCGCCGGTGACGACGGCTGTCTTGCCGCTTACGGAGAAGAGGTCGTCGCTCATGGGCGGGCAAGCTACCGGGTCGCCTAGGGTGTCCGCCGATGGCGGGCGTCTGGCTCATCCTCCCGACTTACAACGAGGCCGAGAACATCGAGCCGATGGTCGCAGCCGCGCTCCCGCAGCTTGCCTCGACGGGCCTCGAGCGCCGCATCCTCGTCGTCGACGACGGGTCGCCGGACGGCACCGGCGAGATCGCGGACCGGCTGGCGGTCGAGCATGACGCGGTCGAGGTGCTCCACCGCACGACCAAGGACGGCATCGGGCCGGCCTACATCGCCGGCTTCCAGCGCGCGCTCGAGGGCGGCGCCGACCTGGTGATGGAGATGGACTCGGACTTCTCGCACGACCCAGCCGACATCCCGCGGCTGGTCGCCGCGACCGACGACGCCGACCTCGTGCTCGGCTCGCGCTACGTGCCGGGCGGCGGGGTGACCGACTGGGGGCTCGGCCGCCGGCTGATCAGCCGCGGCGGGTCGCTGTACGCGCGGCTGCTGCTGGGCGTGCCGGTCCGCGACCTCACAGGAGGCTTCAAGTGCTTCCGTCGCGGGGTGCTCGAGCGGCTCGACCTCTCGACCGTCGGGACCGACGGCTACGGCTTCCAGATCGAGGTCACCTACCGCACGATCCGCGCCGGCTTCCGCGTGAAGGAGGTTCCGATTCTCTTCCGGGACCGCCGGGTAGGTGCGTCGAAGATGTCTGCGAGGATCGCCGTGGAGGCGTTCTGGAAGGTGCCGCTGTTGCGCCGGCGCGTCCGCTGAGCCCCGCTATACTTTCTGAAGTATTGACGACCCCGACCGCACCCACCGAAGGAGCGCAATGGCAGCCCTCGACGCTGTGACCGACAACAACTTCCAGGCTGAGGTCATCGAGTCCTCGGAGCCGGTCCTGGTCGACTTCTGGGCTCCGTGGTGCGGCCCGTGCCGCGTCGTCGCTCCCCATCTCGAGGAGCTGGCGGGCGAGCGCGACGACCTCAAGATCGTGAAGCTCAACGTGGACGAGAACCCGCAGACCGCGGCGAGCTACAACGTGATGTCGATCCCGACCCTGCTGCTCTTCAAGAACGGCCAGGTCGCCCACCAGATCGTCGGCGCCCTGCCGAAGACGAGGCTGGTCCAGGAGATCGAGCCGGCCCTCGCGGTCTAGGCTCGCGCCATGCCGATCGTCACGATCGAGTGGTACGAGGGCCGCTCGGCCGATCAGAAGCGCGAGATCGCCGAGCGGCTGACCGACCTCCTGGTCGAGGTCGGCAAGACCCAGCCGGAGCACGTCTGGATCCGCTTCAAGGACTCCAAGCAGTCCGACTGGGCGATGGCTGGGCAGGTCCAAGGCACCGGCGGCGCCGAGGCACCGCTCGGCCCGCCCGACTGATCAGGCGCGGCGCACGCCGATCGACAGCTCGCGGCCCTCGATCGTCGCCGTCGCGCCGTTCGGCTCGGAGGGCGCCAGCTCGATCGAGGTGGCGAGGGTCTCGCCGGTGACGTAGGGCTCGTGGGCGCGGACCGCCTCGAGCAGCGCGTCGTCGCCCCATAGCGTCAGGGCGATCCGATCCTGCACCTCCAGGCCCGCGTCCTTGCGCGCGTTCTGGATCGCGTGCACGATCTCGCGCGCGAGCGCCTCGCGGCGCAGGTCCTCGTCGAGCTCGAGGTTGAGCGCGACCGCGTGCGACCCAGAGCGCTCCACCTCGTAGCCCTCCAGGGGCTGGAGCGCGAGCTGGACGTCCTCGGCGCCCAGCGCGTGGTCGTGCCCGTCGATCGAGATGTGCAGCTCGCCGCCCTCGCGCAGCGTGCGGGCGGCGTGGTCGGCGTCGAGGCCGGCGACGGCGGCCGCGACCTGCGGCATGCCCTTGCCGAAGCGCGGGCCGAGCGAGCGGTAGTTGGGCTTGAGCTCGAAGCTGCCGAGCTCGTCGGCCTCCGACACGTAGCGCACCTGCTTCACGTTCAGCTCGTCGAGGACCAGCTCCTCGAAGCGGCCGATCGCCTCGCGCTCGCGCTCGGCCGCGCCCACGACCGCCACCGTGAGCGGCTGGCGGACCTTGGCCTTGGCGGCGGCTCGCGCCGCCCGACCCAGCTCGACGGCGTCGCGGGCGAGGCCCATCTGCCACTCCAGCGCCTCGTCGCGCAGGCCCGCGTCGGCCTGCGGGTAGTCGCAGAGGTGGACCGACGGCTCCGAGCCGTCGAGGCTCTCGTAGATCGCGTCGGCGACGAACGGGGTCAGCGGGGCGAGCAGCTTGGCGGTCGTGACGAGGCACTCGCGCAGCGTCGCGAAGGCGGCGGCGTCGCCGTCCCAGAAGCGCCGGCGCGAGCGCCGCACGTACCAGTTCGACAGCTCGTCGACGAAGGCCGCGATCGCCCGTCCCGCCGCAGTCGTGTCGTAGTCGTCGAGCCGGTCCACGGCCGTCTCGATCGTCGCCTGCAGTCGCGACAGCGCCCAGCGGTCGATGTCGGTCAGCTCGACGTCCGCGGGGCTCGCCGGCTCGACGTCGTTCACGTTCGCGTAGAGCACGAACAGCGCGTAGGTGTTCCACAGCGGCTTCATGAACTGGCGCACCGACTCGCCGACGGTCTCGAGCGAGAAGCGGTAGCCGTCCCACGGCTGCTTGGAGGTGAAGTAGTACCAGCGGAAGGCGTCCGCGCCGTGTTGGTCGAGCACGTCCCACGGCACGACCACGTTGCCCTTCGACTTCGACATCTTCTGGCCCTCGGCGTCGAGGATCAGGCCGAGGCAGAGGACCCGCTTGTAGGACGAGCGGCCGAAGAGCATCGTCGAGATCGCGAGCAGCGAGTAGAACCAGCCGCGCGTCTGGTCGAGCGCCTCGCAGACGTAGTCGGCGGGGAAGCCCTGCTCGAAGCGGTCCTCGTTCTCGAATGGCGCGTGCCACTGCGCGAACGGCATCGCGCCGGAGTCCCACCAGACGTCGATCAGGTCCGGCACGCGCCGGTAGGTCTTGCCGTCGCGCTCGAACGTGACGTCGTCGATGTAGGGACGGTGCAGGTCCTCGGGCGCCTCGCCGGCCAGCTCGACCAGCTCGGCGCGCGAGCCGACGCAGATCGCGTCCTCGCCGTCCTCAGAGCGCCAGATCGGCAGCGGGGTGCCCCAGTAGCGCTCGCGCGAGAGCGCCCAGTCGACGTTGTTCTCGAGCCAGTTCCCGAACCGCCCGTGCTTGATGTGCTCCGGGTGCCAGGTGACGTCCTCGTTCGCCGCCAGCAGCTCGTCCTTGACCGCCGTCGTGCGCACGTACCAGCTCGACTTCGCGTAGTAGATCAGCGGCGTGCCGCAGCGCCAGCAGTGCGGGTAGGAGTGCTCGTAGTCCTCGCGCCGGAAGAGCAGCCCGCGCCGCTCGAGGTCGCCGATCAGCGCGCTCGTGACCTCGGGGTCCTTGACGAACCGCCCCTCGAAGCCGACCACCTGCGTGCTGAAGGTCCCGTCACGGCTCACCGGGTTGTAGAGGTCGTGCTGCCTGGTCGGGTCGAAGATGCCGGCGGCGGCCGCCGCGTCGAAGTCGTCCTCGCCGAAGGCCGGCGCGATGTGGACGAGGCCCGTGCCGTCGTCGGTGGTGACGAAGTCGCCGGCGATCACGCGGAATGCCCGTGGCGGCCCGCCGTCGCCCAGCTGGAAGACCGGGCCCTCGTAGAGCCGATCGACGAGCTCCTCGCCCGGGAAGCGGTCGAGGATCTCCGCGCCCTCTCCGAGCGCCTTCTCGACGAGTGCCTCGGCGAGGATCAGCGTCTCGGCACCCAGGCGCGCGCGCGCGTAGGCGACGCCCGGCGCGACGGCGACGGCGACGTTGCCCGGCAGCGTCCACGGCGTGGTCGTCCAGACGAGCAGCGACTCGTCGGCGTCGGCCAGCCGGAAGCGGACGTAGATCGACGGGTCGACGATGTCCTTGTAGCCGAGCGCGACCTCGTGGCTCGACAGCGCGGTCCCGCAGCGCGGGCAGTACGGCACGACCTTGTGGCCCTCGTAGAGCAGGTCCTTGTCCCAGACCTGCTTCAACGACCACCAGACCGACTCGACGTAGCCGTCGTCGAGGGTGTAGTACGCGTCGTCGGTGTCGATCCAGAACCCGATCCGCTCGGTCAGGCGGTTCCACTCGTCGATGTAGCGCAGCACCGACTCGCGGCACTTGGCGTTGAACTCCTCGACGCCGTAGCGCTCGATGTCGTCCTTGCTGTCGAACCCGAGCTCCTTCTCGATCTCGAGCTCGACGGGCAGGCCGTGGCAGTCCCAGCCCGCCTTGCGGTCGACGAGCTTGCCGCGCATCGTCTGGTAGCGCGGGAAGACGTCCTTGAAGACGCGCGAGAGGACGTGGTGGGAGCCCGGCCGGCCGTTGGCGGTCGGCGGGCCCTCGTAGAAGACGAAGCGCTCGGCGCCTTGGCGGCGGCGCAGCGACTCGCCGAACACGTCGCGCTCGCGCCAGCGCTCGAGGATCTGCTTCTCGAGCTCGGGGAACGACTGAGAGGGGTCTACCGACCGGTAGCGGGCCACGGGGCGCCGGATTCTAGGATCAGCTCCGATGAGCGCGGTCGCTGTGACCGGTGCCGCCGGATTCATCGGGAGAGCGATGTGCCGGCGGCTCGTGGCCGAGGGCCACGAAGTGATCGGGATCGATGTCGATCCCGGTCCACTCGAAGCCCAGGTGCTCGGAGATCGCGTCCCGCGGCGTGTTCGGCTGCACGAGCACCACCCGGTCCCACGGGAAGCTCGCTACCGTGCGCAGCTCGACGGTCCCGCCGCCCTCCTGGGCCGCTGGGAGGTCGACAAGGTCTTCGCCCGCACGCTCGAGGCCTCTGCCGGCCGTCCGCAGTGGAACTTCTACGAGGGGCCGCCCACCGCCAACGGCCGTCCGGGCACCCATCACATCGAGGCCCGCGCGTTCAAGGACGTCTTCCATCGCTTCAAGACGATGCAGGGCTGGCACGTGCCCCGCCGTGCCGGCTGGGACTGCCACGGCCTGCCGGTGGAGATCGCCGTCGAGCAGGAGCTCGGCTTCGCGGGCAAGCCCGACATCGAGCGGTACGGGATCGCGGAGT